>RFRO01000280.1 GCA_009924455.1 Betaproteobacteria bacterium | reverse complement strand
TTCCAGCGCTCGGTGGTCTGCCGCGACCTGGATTTGCCGCGTGAGATGGACTTCAACACCACCTATGCAAGTGTCAGCGGCACGACCAAGCACGTGGGTTCGAGCTGGGTCTCGCCCGAGCATCTGGAGGAGACGCTCAAGATGCTGCACATCATCGCCGGGGGCGAGGACAAGTGGCGCGCACGTCCCTTTGTGAGCCAGTCCAACTGCTTTGTGGTGCCGCCCATGAAGTTCGCCTACGACGCCTGCAAATGCCTGGAAGTGGCGGTGCGCGGCGGCATGCCGGTATTGCTGTTGTCGGCCGGCCAGGCGGGTGCTACGGCGCCTGCCTCTTTGGCTACCGCGCTGGTTCAGGAGACTGCCGAATGCCTGGCAGGTCTGGTGTATGTGAACGCTGTGAAGCCCAAGGCCCCGGCCATGTTCGGTACCTGGTGCTTTGTCTCTGACTTGCGCACTGGCGCGATGTCGGGCGGCAGCCCCGAGCAGGCGCTGTTGTCGGCGGCGAGCGCGCAGATGGCGCGTTACTACGACCTCACCGGTGCCACGGCTTCGGGCATGTGCGATTCCAAGCTGCCGGATGCGCAGGCGGGCTTTGAGAAGGCCTACAACCACGCATTAGTGGGTAACGCGGGAGCTAACCTGATTTACGAGTCGGCAGGGATGCTCGCCAGCTTATTGGGCTTTTCGCTGGAGAGCCTGCTGATCGACAACGACATCATCGGCGCGGTGCAGCGCACGATCCGCGGTATCGAGGTCAATGATGAGACGCTGTCGCTCGACACCATCCGCGACGTGTGTTTGAACGGCCCCGGCCACTACCTCGGCGCGCCGCAGACCTTGCAGCTGATGCAGAAGGATTACCTGTACCCGCAGGTCGCCAATCGCGCCAGCCCCAACCAATGGACAGAGGCGGGGCGTCCGACGATTGTGGAGACAGCGTCCAAGAAGCTCAAAGCCATTCTGGACAGCCATTACCCCTCACACATTTCACCCGAGATGGACGCCCAAATCCGCGCGGAGTTCCCCGTGCGCCTGGCGCGCGAAGGGATGCTGCCTAAGCGTTGATTGCAGGGGCTCCCATAGGGGATCGTGAGTGGCCGAGGGCTACAATGCCTTTGGTGTGGGGCGTTAGCTCAGTTGGTTAGAGCAGAGGACTCATAATCCTTTGGTCGAGTGTTCAAGTCACTCACGCCCTACCAGCTTCTTTCAGCGTGCTGGCGGACGGGACCAGAGCCGAAAGTACCCTGATTTCCGCTTGCCGCGAAATAATTTAAGAAAATTTGGAAGCGGCGACATTTTTGTGTCATAATAGAGGGCTTCCCACAGCAGCAATGCGAAAGGGAAGAAAAGAAAAAAGTTAAATTTTTTCTGGTAGCGTGAAAAAAGCGTGCTACAATCGAAGGCTTCGCAGATAGTTGTGAAGCTTACCGACACCAGTCGGTGTTCATTAAAAACTTACAGCCGATAAGCG
>RFRO01000279.1 GCA_009924455.1 Betaproteobacteria bacterium | reverse complement strand
TGCCGACCACCTGTTTTTCACCTGCATCAACATCTTGCTGGCTTGGAGCGTCTATGTGAGCTTGCTCACGGGCAGCCTGTCGTTTGCCCAAGGCGCCTTCATGGCCGTGGGTTGCTACGCATCGGGTTATTTCACCGCCAAAATGGGCCTGCCCATGTTGCCCGCCACCGGTTTGGCCGCGCTGATTGCCGCGTTGATCGCCGCTTTGGTGGGCTACCCGGCTTTGCGCTTGCGCGGCATTTATTTGATCTTGGCCACCCTGGGCCTGACGTTTTGCATCCGGGTGCTGCTGGAAAACATGGATTTTTTGGGTGGCATCGGCGGTTTTGGTGGCATGAAAGGTGGCGATTTGCCCAAGGCCGCCGTGGCCGTGGTGCTGATTGGCGTCGCCCTGTGGCTGTTGTCCATCAGCCCATTGCAAAGGGTGTTTGACGCGGTGCGCGCCCTGTTGCCCGGCCCTCAGCAGCAAGTGGAGTTGGTCGGCGTGATTGCCAGCTACAACATGGTGTCGCGCTTTCTGGTGGCACTGCAGGTGCCGATGGAAGACGCCGCCGCCCAATAGGCTGCGGATTCAGCGCGAAATTTTGACTTCCGGTACCACCACAATGGGCGTAGAGGCCACGGGATCGGCTTGCACCACGCGCCGGGCCTGGCGCGATGCGTTGGCGTAGGCCATCTCGATGGACATGATTTCCAGCTTGATCTGGTCGTTGTTGATGATGGCTTTATTGCCCACCCGCGACAACAGCGCGTAGAGCTCTTGCGCCATTTTCAAGAGTGCCAGCTTTTGCGGATTGCGGTCCGGTACTTCGTTGGAGGTTTCGCGGAACAGCTTCTCCGCACACAGCTTGGCATCACCCGCCACCTTGGCCGCTGCAATGCAGGTATCCCAGTGCGCCCGCGCAGCATCCGCCGCGTTGGAATACAAGGCCTGCGCGTGCACAGCGCTTGCACACGCGAGCAGCCACAGGGGAAGAAGTCTGCGCATCATCGGCACACTGTAGCCTATCCGGCATCGCGCACGCTACCGGCCTGCTCCACTGCCCGCAGGCGGGACACCCGGGCGGTATACAACCCAAACACCACCACGCATACTGTCACGACAAGCATTAACAGTGCGGCTGCCGCATAAATCGAGGGGTTGATTCCGCGCCGCGCATAGCCAAAAATCACCTGGGGTAAGGTGGTAATGCCGGGGCCGGACAAAAACTCCGAGATCACCACGTCGTCAAACGAGAGGGTGAAGGTAAGCAGCCAGGCGGCGGCCAGCGCCTGGGTCATATTGGGCAGCATCACCAGGAAAAAAACGGACTCGCGGCGGCAGCCCAGGTCCATGGCGGCCTCCTCCAGGGTACGGTCTAGCTCTTGCAGGCGCGACTCGATCACCACGGCAGCGTAGGCCATGCCGAGCAGGGTGTGGCCCAGCATGATGGTCAGCGCCCCCCGGTCTGGCCATCCCGCCAGGCGTTCGAAGCCCACAAACAGCAGCAGCAAGGACAT
>RFRO01000278.1 GCA_009924455.1 Betaproteobacteria bacterium | reverse complement strand
GCCGCATGGAGTTGGATGTATTGTTTTGCGTGGCCGCCCTGGCTGCTTTTCTGGTCGGTTCTTCCAAAGGCGGGCTTCCCGCCGTGGGTATGCTGGCCGTGCCGGTGCTCTCCATGCGCATGTCGCCGGTGCTGGCAGCCGCGCTGCTGCTGCCCATTTACGTAGTCTCTGATGTTGCGGGTCTGTGGCTCTACCGGCGCGACTACAGCGCTGCCAACGTCCGCATCCTGGTGCCCGCAGGCATTGCCGGTGTGCTGGTGGGGTGGTTGACCGCCTCCTGGGTGTCCGACCGCGCCATTACGCTGCTCATTGCGCTGGTTGGCTTGGGCTTTTGCCTCAACCTGTGGCTGCGCAAAAACCGTGAGACACCGGCGCTGCCGCCCCAGCGCAGCAAGGGCTGGTTCTGGGGCACCCTGGCGGGCTTTACCAGTTTTATCTCGCATGCGGGTGCGCCGCCTTTTCAGGTCTATATGCTGCCCCAGCGGCTGCCCAAGGCCGAATTTGCCGGTACGGCCACCATCGTCTTTGCCGTCATCAACGCCGCCAAAATCATTCCCTACCAGACCCTGCGCCCTTATTCGGCAGATGGCCTGGCCTACGCCGCCGCACTGGTGCCCTTTGCCCTGTTGGGTGCGGTAGCGGGGGCCTATCTGACCCGCCGGGTCTCGCAATACTGGTTTTATCTGCTGGTGCAGATCAGCCTGTTTGGTGTGTCGATCAAGTTGTTGCTTGATGCGGTTATGGCTTAGCGTTGTGGGCCGGAGCGCCAGGAAAATTTTGGATTGAAAATCGGATGCTGCAAGGGTCCTCCTCCCTGAGGCGGCCCTGCAGACCTCGGTTGCGCAGTTGAAGCTGCCGATGGTGATGATTGAGCCAATTTGCGAAGGCCGATGCCTCTGTGAGTCCGCCCTAGTTCCAGGCCCGCGTAAACACCTCGTCCAGTGCATCGGTAATCATCTGGCCGTGGTCGGCAAGTGAGCCGGCCTTTTCGCCCAACTGCTCCAGAGCCACTGACACCATATCCAGGGGGTGCAAAACTACGGTGTCACCACGCACGAGAAAGCTGGGGTTCATGCGGGTATCGGCCATTCCGGATTCCAGTGCGCTTTTACGCACCAGAGGCACAACCACGCGGCGGCGGTAGCCATCAAATAGTGAAGACTGAACCACCACGTATGGAACGGTGTCCTTACGCGGCCCCTTATTGCGGTGCAGATCAAACTGGGGCATCAGAGCGTGGAATGCCCATCGGCGAAGGAGCCCGTTTCGTCGTGCAAATTGTTCCAAGCATGAATAGCCAGCGCAGCTTGTTCCCGGCGGAGGACGTGCGCGCGCTGTTGCTCAGCCAGATAGGCGCTCAAAAGTACCTCTGCGGTGGCTGACAGGTTGTTGGTGTAGCCCTTTAGATCGGCGACCAGGTCTTCGCTCAAGGTGAGGTTGACCGGGCGCTTGCGGGAAGGCGTTGCAGTACGTGCGGAAAGTTGCGGCATACCGGCTCCT
>RFRO01000277.1 GCA_009924455.1 Betaproteobacteria bacterium | reverse complement strand
AGACGTCAGCATCCGCCAAATAAAGTGCCGAATTGGTAGGCACGACACGCTCCACAAAGCCTAAGGGGAAATACTCGCGCCGCTCCGAACTTGTTTTGGGAATCAAAATAAACCGGTCGGGGATGCTTGTTTCTCTAAATAACCAAGGTCGGTCGGCAAATTTTTGGGACGACTTACTGCTCAGGCGAAAAGCCTTCACATCGGCGATCAATGCCATGACCTGTGGCATTTTTCGCAATTCCATCGGGGTGCTGTCGGCAAGCCATAAGCAATAGCTGAGCGTGCCGTTGATGAAGTAATTACCGGTTAGCCACGGGCGCATCCACTTCGCCGCGGTCGGCTCCTTCGCCAGGAACGCATTGGCTTCATCTGGCGTGAAAGCCAATATTCCGTTATCCAGTGGCGTAATCCCCTCAACCAACGAGGGAACAGCGCAAACCGGGTTGGTTCGGCGCTGAAGCACCACATCCGCTGCGTCCACCAAATACGGATTGATATTGCGCGCAGCCAGTGCGACCGGTTCGCCCTTCAGGTCGGGGTAGTCAAAAATCACCTTACCCGGGACATCATCCGTCCCAAACCCAATGATCACGCAATGCACCGCCGCAACACCCTTGGCGTCGTTGCTCCACTGAAAGGTGCGGTGCGCAAACTGGATCTTCATGCCCTGCGCCAGCATCCACCCCCACAGCACGCCAACCTGCTCCCCCTGCGTGATGCTGTTGGTCGACACAAACGCACAGCGGGTGCGTACCGACACCGCCGGCTGACGCTGGGGTGCGTATGGGGCAGACGCTGGGCGCGATTTGGGAGCCGCAGGCTTATGAGCGCCCGGCGTCTGCCCCATACGCGCCGCAGCGTCCGCGAGGTAGCGCGCAGCTTTCACATACCAAGCCGCAACAAAATCCAACACGCCCGATCCGTGCAAACCGGACATCACCGGCCCAAACACCGTCTTTTGCTCAGCGTTTTGTTCCTTCTTACCGACAAACGGCGGGTTCCCCACCACGTAATCACACAACTCCGGCAACAGCACGCTGCCCCAATCCACGGTGAGCGCATTCGCGCACACGATGTTGGCGCGACGCACCAGCGGCAGGCGGTTGAAGTTGCCGCCCAGGACGCGGCTGGCGCGCAGGTTCTCCTGGTGGTCGGTGAGCCACAGCGCCACGGTGGCGATGTGCGCGGCGCTGGGCTCAATCTCGATGCCGTGGAACTGGTGCACGTCGCACTGGATGTATTCAAACTGCTTGGCATCCAAGGTGTACGACACATCGCGGTTGCGCCGGTCTATGGCTTGCAGGGCCTCGACCGCCTCCAGCTCCAGGCGGCGGATTTCGCGGTAGGCGATCACCAGAAAGTTGCCGCAGCCGCAAGCCGGGTCCAGCAGGTTCAGGCGACGCAGCCGCGCCAGCAGGGCTTGCAGCTTGGCTTTGCTGCCGCCCTGTGCGCGGGCTTCGTGCAGCCGGGCTTTGAGTTCATCCAGAAACAGCGGGCCGA
>RFRO01000276.1 GCA_009924455.1 Betaproteobacteria bacterium | reverse complement strand
TGCTGCACGTGCCGGAGCTGTGCGATCTCGTCAATCAACGAAAGATCGCCGCCGAGGTAACGTACCAGCAAGCGGGCGGCTTGCATGCGCAGCTGGGAGGCCCGGTGACCTGGGAGCAAGAAAGCAAACTCGATGGCAACTGCAATCGGTGCCACGTGGATAGGTCTCTGTCGGGCGCCTTTGAATTGGCAGATCGGACATCTGGTCCGCACTGCTGGAAATGCTTCGAGAACTCGCCTGACAGCCTTACTGGCATCATCATTAGTGACCCCCATGAAGAGTGTCGCCACATCTATCAGGGCGACCATCTGGTCGTCCGTCACGCGTAGACGCAGATCAGGCTTTCCAGCCAGCTGCCTCAGCTGGGCCAGCACCTCGGAAGTCTCCGTCGAAGCGGCTGCTGCGCCGCCTGCTTGCGAGGCTGCAGCTCCGACAGAGGCCCCGGCGTGACTCGCAGCAGATGCTCGTTCTGGCTGCTGGTCGCCAGCCGGGCCTGGTTGGGCAATCGCAGGGGGAATCAGATGGTGCGGTGCGACAGCGTCGGCGTAGCGCCGGAAGAGGTCGATCGCCGCCGCCTTGAACTCTTGGGATTTTCTCCATTGCAGGAGAGGTACCATCTCGGCCAGCATCGCCAGATCCTTGGGGATCGTTGTCTGGTAGCGCCCAAAGAAGACGTCCTCGATTCGATCCCGCATGGTCGGATCGGCCTTCAGTTCTCGGACGGATCGCGCGGCGTGCTTGGCATCTTTCTTGCACAGGATGCCGACGACGTCGACCAAGGACGGCAGGCCCTCTTGGGTCGTGCGCACCCTGCCGATCGACTCCACGGCGACGTCCAGCAGCGTCGCCAGTTGCCGGCGGAGGAGCTCGCCCGAGTTGTGGGCAACGTGAGCAGCCATGTCGGTCACGAAGGGCGACCAAGGCGCGTGAGAGCAAGAGTGAGAGAAACTCTTTTCCCTCTGCAAGATTGGCCTCTGCGTCGCTCGAACGCACCAAACTGCCTGCGTCTTGCCCAGCGCAACCAAGGGCGCGGTTTTCACCACGACGACCAGTTGAGGTGTTGCATCCACGCCTGGTCGTCCTCCTCCGCGGCCGTTGCGCCCAGCTCCAGCAGCGGCGTTCGGTTGGAATGCCCCCGGCGCGGCGAGCCCGGCGACGGCGAGAATCACGCGTGCGCGGCGCTCGTCTTCGGCGACCGAGGCACTCGGAGGGGGACCGTTGTCCCCGTCGTCTGATGGATGGTTCATGGCTAGACCTCTGCTCTCCCTGGGATGTCATCACCCCATGTGCTCACCGTAATGACTTTGACTTGCAAAATGCAAGTCAAAGTATCCAACGGCTGACTCTCGCATATCGGTGTGGAGGGCGGGGGAAGTCGTACCCGGCATGGTCGAACCGGCCCCGTGCAATCGCCGGCGGGCCCGAGTTTCGTCGCGGAAAACGACGCGGATTTCCGTCAACTTACGAACTGTTCGGGACTGTTCTGTGACGGTTTGTCAAACGGATGCGA
>RFRO01000275.1 GCA_009924455.1 Betaproteobacteria bacterium | reverse complement strand
GCCAGCATCGCGCCCACCAGAATCACCGCGTAGGCCAGGCCACCGCGAATAGGGCCGAAGAGCTGCCCGATGGTGTCCAGCAAATCTTCGGCCATGCCTGAGCGTTCCAGAATCAGCCCCATGAAGGTGAAGAACGGAATAGCCAGCAGGGTGTCGTTTTGCATGATGCCGAACATGCGCAGCGGCAGGCTTTGTAAAAAAGCCGGCTGGATCACGCCGAGCTCCACCGCCACCAGACCAAACAGCAGTCCGCAGGCGGCCAGCGAGAAGGTCACCGCGTAGCCGAACATCAAAAAGATGATCAGCGAGGCGAACATGATGGGCGCCATGTTGGCGATCAAAAATTCGTTCATGGCCGTGCTCCCATGCGGGCGGCGTCACGCGCGGCCACCTCTTTTTGCAGCAGGAATTCCGCCAACTCTTCCTCGGGGGTTTTGCTGCCTTGCTTTTTGGTCGGGTCTGGAATCAGCCCCTGCAGAAAGGCAATCCGTTTGATTAGCTCCGAGACCGCCTGGATGCCCAGCAGCAGCAAGCCAGCGGGAAGGAGCGCAAACACGGGCCAGCGGATCAGTCCGCCTGCGTTGGATGACACCTCTTGCGTGACATAGGCATTGATCACCAGTGGCATCGCCAGCTTGATGATCAAGGTGGCAGCAAAAAGGTACCACTGAATTTCCAGAAACCCGTTGGAGCTCATATTGAACGCCTTGCGCACCACCGCGTTGGCCGCGCTGATGAGCACCGCAAACAGCAGCAGCCAGGCCACCCAGCGGCCGACCCATTCGCTCAGGGCATCGATTTTTTTGGACAGGGATAAAAGTGCATGCATGGTCAGGCCCAACGTGAGGGAACATTCCCGAGGTTAAACGCGAATGCCAGGACTTCCGTGCAGCGCCGGTGGCCAAAGGTTAGGGAAAACACCGACTCCAGGGCTGGTTCAGACCTGTTGCAAGCCAATCTGCACCAGGTACACCCCCGCACCGCCCAGGTAGCCCAGCAAAGCCAGCAGGCTGATTTTGCGGGCGTACCACATGAAGTCGATGCGCTCAAGGCCCATGGCGGCCACCCCAGCGGCGGAGCCGATGATCAAGATGGAACCGCCGGTGCCGGCGCAATAGGCCATGAACTCCCACAAAAAGCTGTCAGTCGGGTACTTCGCGAGCTCGTACATACCCATGCTGGCTGCCACCAGCGGCACGTTATCCACCACGGCGCTGGCCAGGCCAATCAGGATGACGATCAGGTCCAACCTACCCACGGTCTGATCCAGCCAGGCGGCCAGCGCGGGCAGGATATGACTGTGTTCCAGGACCGCTACCGCCAACAAGATGCCCACGAAAAATACGATGGACGCCATGTCGATGCGCGCCAGCGCGCTGACCAGCGTCAGGTGTTGCTTGTCCTCATCCGCTTTGTGTTGGTGCATCAGATCGCCCACCATCCACAGTAGGCCTAGCCCCAACAAAATGCCCAGGAAAGGCGGCAAATGCGTCAGCGCCTTGAACACCGGCACCAGCACCAGCAC
>RFRO01000274.1 GCA_009924455.1 Betaproteobacteria bacterium | reverse complement strand
GAAGACATCGGATCCCAGTGCTGGAAATACGGTTGCAAATCGGTCACCGTCAGCCACCGCACCAACCCCATCGGCTACGACTGGCCCGCCAACTGGGAAGAAAAGCCTCTGCTGCAAAAGCTGGTGGGTAAGACGGCGCACTTCAAAGACGGCAGCACCAAAGAGGTCGACGCGGTTATTTTGTGCACCGGCTACCAGCACCATTTCCCCTTCTTGCCGGACAGCCTGCGCCTGCAAACCAATAACCGCTTGTGGCCGCGCAATTTGTACCGTGGCGTGGTCTGGGAGGCCAACCCCAAGCTTTTCTACCTGGGTATGCAGGACCAGTGGTACACCTTCAATATGTTCGATGCGCAGGCCTGGTACGCACGCGACGTGATGCTGGGCCGCCAAAGCCTGCCCGATGCCGCGGCCATGCACGCAGATGGCGAAGCGTGGGCGGCGCGGGAAGCCGCGCTGGCCGATGCGCATGACGCCATTGAGTACCAGGGCGACTATGTGCAGTCGCTGGTCGACCTCACGGACTACCCGGACTTTGATATCAAAGGCATGAACGAGGCCTTCTTTGCATGGAAGCAGCACAAGGCGGAAAACATCATGGGCTTTCGCGATAACAGCTACAAGTCCCTGATCACTGGAACCATGGCCCCGCCCCACCACACGCCGTGGAAAGACGCGCTCGATGATTCCATGCAAGCCTATTTGCGCCAGACCCCTTAAGCGCCTGGCATCCGGGCGCGCCGCCAGAGTGCGCCTTCTCTTTTTGAACGGGGGCCTCTGTGGCACACATGGCTGAAGACGGGTCGCTCCCTGCAAGCGCTGTGGATACCGGCCAGGGTCCAGGGACCCGCGCCCACGCCCTGCGGCAGTTTGACGGCTTGGTTCCCGTGCACGAGTTGCTGGTGAAAAACGCCAGCGCCAGGGCCTACGCGGTCAAGGCCGGACAGTACATCCAGATTGTGGATGTGGACGGCAAGCAGTGCACCGATTTCCAGTGCTTCTCCCAGGCCAAGCTCGACCAGGGCTTGCAACTGCCGCTGGACGTGACCACCACCCGCACGCTGATGGGCCACTCCTACCCCATGCCGGGCCTGCATGCCAAGTACTACGACCAGGACATGACGGCGCTGGTCGAGGTGGTGCAAGACACCGTGGGGCGCCACGACGCCTTTGCCATGGCATGCGCCGCCAAGTACTACGACGACCTCGGCTACCCCGGCCATAACAACTGCAGCGAGAACTTCAACACCGCGCTGGCCACTTACGGCATTGCCGGACGGCGGGGCTGGATGGCGATCAATTTTTTCTTCAACACCTTTATCGACGCCCACGGCGTGGTGGGTTCGGACGAGCCCTGGTCACGCCCGGGTGACTACGTGTTGCTGCGCGCCTTGACCGACCTGGTCTGCGTGTCCTCCGCCTGCCCGGACGACACCAGCCCGGCCAACGGCTGGAATCCCACCGATATCCTGGTGCGCGTGTTTGACGCGGCCCACGCCTTTCCCCCCAGCATTGCGCACCGGGTTACG
>RFRO01000273.1 GCA_009924455.1 Betaproteobacteria bacterium | reverse complement strand
CAGGCATTCTTTCAAGGTCATTTGTCCCAGGGCGTGGATGCTTTTGGCCAGCGGGCCCGTGCCCAGCAACACATGGCGCGCTTCGCGCCGCAGCCGGGTGCCCGCGCAATCGGTGCAGGCCTGTGCGGCGCGAAAACGCGCCAGTTCTTCGCGCACCACCACCGATTCGGTTTCACGATAGCGCCGCATCATGTTGGGGATGATGCCTTCAAACGGGTGGCGCTTGCTGACCTTGCGGGTCGCGCCGCTGGCGCTGTCAACGGCATGGGTGAATTTGATGACCTCTTCGCCCGAGCCCCACAAAATCGCTTGACGCACCGACCCGGGCAGCGACTCAAAAGGCGCTTCCACATCAAAGCCGTAATGTTTGGCCAGGCTTTGCAGCAATGAAAAGCAGTGCTGGTTGCGCCGGTCCCAGCCCTTGATGGCCCCGGAGGCCAAACTCAGCGAAGGAAAGGCCACCACCCGAGCGGGGTCAAAGTGCTCTTGCAAGCCCAGACCATCGCAGCCAGGACAGGCCCCTTGCGGCGAGTTGAAGGAAAACAATCGCGGCTCCAATTCGCCCAACGCGAAATGGCATTGCGGACAGGCAAAGCTGGCATTGAAATGGTGGGTCGTTTCGCTGTCCATCTCCAGGGCCAGCGCTCGGCCGTGGGCCAACCGCAGTGCGGCCTCAAAGCTCTCGGCCAGCCGCTGGCGGGCGTCTTCGCGCACCCGCAAGCGGTCGATCACTACATCAATGTCGTGCTTTTCGTTTTTCACCAAAGTGGGCAGGTCATTGAACTCAAAAACCTTTTGGCCGATGCGAAAGCGCACATAACCGCGTGCCTGCATGTCGGTGAACAATTCGCTGAACTCGCCTTTGCGCTCGCGCGCCACCGGGGCCAGGATCATCACCCGGGTCTCAGCGGGCAAGCCCATCACCGCGTCCACCATTTGCGCCACGCTTTGGGCTTGCAAGGGCAGTTGGTGATCCGGGCAGTGGGGCGTGCCCGCGCGCGCAAACAGCAGGCGCAGGTAGTCGTGGATTTCAGTCACCGTGCCGACGGTGGAGCGCGGGTTGTGGCTGGTGGCTTTTTGCTCGATCGCAATGGCCGGGGACAAGCCTTCGATCACGTCCACATCGGGCTTGTCCATCAATTGCAAGAACTGGCGGGCATAGGCCGACAAGCTCTCCACATAGCGGCGCTGGCCTTCGGCATACAAGGTGTCAAACGCCAAGCTGGATTTGCCGGAGCCGCTTAAGCCCGTAATCACCACCAACTGGTTGCGCGGGATGTCGAGGTCGATGTTTTTCAGGTTGTGCGTGCGCGCGCCGCGGATGCTGATGCGCTGCTGGCGCGCCACCGTGCCGAGGTAGTTCCCGTCCAGATCAATGCGGTCAATGGGTGCGTTCAAGATGGGCCAGCCGTTCCAAAATCAAATTCCTGCGGACGCAGGCAAACCGGTGATGATAAAGACAAGCCCCCGCCTGACGCAAGGCGCGGCTCCACAGGTTGCATAATCGATTTTCAACTTGGAGAAAACCATGGCATCCGTGAACAA
>RFRO01000272.1 GCA_009924455.1 Betaproteobacteria bacterium | reverse complement strand
TCAATCACGGTCATGGCAATGGCTCCAGGCGCATAGAAAAATCGATGGCGCGTACATCCTTGGTCAGCGCACCGATCGAGATACGGTCAACCCCGGTGGCAGCAATGGCGCGCACCGTGTCCATATTGACACCACCAGACACTTCCAAAATAGCGCGCCCGGCGTTGATGGCGACGGCCTCACGCAGGGTGGCCAAATCCATGTTGTCCAGCAAGACCATGCGGGCACCGGCATCCAGCGCTTCGCGCAGCTGGGCCAGGGTTTCGACTTCGATTTCGATGAATGCGGCCTGCGCCGCATGGGCTTGAGCCAGTCGCAGTGCTGCCGATACGCCACCGGCGGCGGCGATATGGTTTTCTTTGATCAGCACCGCGTCAAACAGGCCAATCCGGTGGTTGGTACCACCCCCTGCGCGCACCGCGTACTTTTGCGCCATGCGCAGACCCGGCAGGGTTTTGCGGGTGTCCACAATCTGCGCGCGGTTACCGGGCACCTCGGCCACGGCGGCGACAAATTGCGCCGTGCGGGTCGCCACAGCGCTGAGCAGTTGCAAGAAATTCAAGGCGGTGCGTTCAGCGCTGAGCAAGGCACGGGCATGGGCCTGCACTTCCAGCACCACGGTGTCGGGCTGTGCCTGACCGCCCTCGGGCACATGCCAGCGCAGCTCGGCATCGGGGTCGAGTGCAGTGAAGGCCTCTGTTACCCAATCGCTGCCAGCGATCACGGCCGCCTCGCGTACCCGCACCCGCGCCAGGGCACGGCGCGACGGATCCACCAGCGCGGCGGTCACATCACCTGCTCCCACATCCTCCGCAAGCGCGCGCGCCACATCCTGGTGGGCGAGTTCTTGCAGCAGCGAAGGGGTGAATACCACGGAATCAGACATCTAAAAATACCCGTAGAAAGCGCGTCCAACTACAGACTGTATGCGCAAAGCCGCCATTTTGGACGCAGGGGCCAAGCGGGCGAAAAAAAGGCCGCCCGGAGGCGGCCATTTAGAGAACAAGCCGCAGCTTATTTCGGTACTTTGCCGTCCACGCCTTTGACGTAGAACTTGACGCCGCTCAGGAATTTGTCGTCCGCGACTTCGTCTTTCTTGAGGACGGTCTTGCCGGTGTTGTCGACCAGCGGGCCCTTCCAGATCGAGAAGCTGCCGTCTTTCAAACCGGCCTTGATGGTTTCGATCTTGGCTTTGGTATCTGCGGGCACGTCTTCTGCAATGGAGACCACGTCAATCGCGCCCTCTTTCACACCCCACCACACGCCGCCGGTGGTCCAGGTGCCTTCCAGGGCGTCTTTGGTGGCCTTGATGTAGTAAGGAGCCCAGTTGATGACGGCGGAGGCCAGGTGGGCCTTGGGACCGTAAGCGGTCATGTCCGAATCCCAACCAAAGGCGCGCTTGCCTTTTTCTTCAGCAGTCTTGAGCACTGCGGGGGAATCTGTGTTTTGCATCAGCACGTCTGCGCCGGCGTTGATCAAGCTGGTTGCAGCCTCGGTTTCTTTTGGTGGGTTGAACCACTCATTGACCCAGACGACTTTGGTCTTGATCTTGGGGTT
>RFRO01000271.1 GCA_009924455.1 Betaproteobacteria bacterium | reverse complement strand
GCCGAAAGCGACGTTGACGCCGGCGGCCAGCAGCTCGGGCACGCGGGTCATCCCCCTGCGTTTGGGGTAGCTGTCATGTCGGCCCTGCAAGGTGATGTTGATCAGCGGGTTGGAGACCACCTGCAAATCGGCCTCGGCCATGAGCGGGATGAGTTTGCTGACGTAGTAGTTGTCCATGCTGTGCATGGAACTCAGGTGCGAGCCGGTGACACGCCCCTGCATACCCAGGCGCTGGGTTTCAAAGGCCAGGTTTTCGACATGGCGCGAGTGCGGGTCGTCGGACTCGTCACAGTGCATGTCCACCCGCAGGCCGCGCGCGGCGGCGAGCTCGCACAAGAGCTTGACGCTCAAAGCGCCATCGGCCATGGTGCGCTCGAAGTGCGGAATGCCGCCCACCACGTCCACGCCCCGGTCCAGCGCGCGCGTGAGCGTGTCCATGTGCTCTTGCGGCCCATTTTTGCCGCGCAGCACGCCGTCTTGCGGAAAGGCCACGAGCTGCAGGTCGATATAAGGTGCCACGCGCCGCTTGACTTCGAGCAGTGCGTCCACCGCCAGCAGGCGCGGGTCGCACACATCGACATGGGTGCGGATCGCCAGCAAACCCCGCGCCACGGCCCAGTCGCAATAGGCCAGGGCGCGCTCCACCAGCGCCTCTTGTGTGAGCAAGGGCTTGAGTTCGCCCCACAGCGCGATGCCTTCGAGCAAAGTGCCTGAAGCGTTGACGCGCGGCAGGCCGTAGCTCAGCGTGGCATCCATGTGGAAATGCGCGTCGATAAAAGGCGGGCTGAGCAATTGGCCTTGCGCGTCTACGGTCTCGTGCGCCGGGGCGTGCAGACCGGCTGTGACCTCGACGATGCGACCCGCCTGCACCGCGACTGACATGTGTTTGCGCCCGTCCGGCAGGCTAGCGTTGTGGATGAGCAGATCGAGCATTTAGCGTTCACCTTTGACAAACGGCAGCATCAGCGCCTGCGGCCCGGAGGCGCGGCGCGACATCGGAATCAGCACCGCAATCGAGAGGGCATAGGGTGCCATCAAAAAGATTTGGTAGGGCACACCGGGGAAGACGTGCTGCAAGCGCAGCTGGTAGGCATCAAACCAGGCGTAGAGCAGCGCGCCCAGCAGCGCTAATCCGGGGCGCCAAGCGCCAAATACCACCAGGGCCAGCGCCATCCAGCCACGCCCCTGCACCATATTGATCACAAAGCTATTGAACGCGGCCAGACTCAAAAACGCACCGCCCAGCGCCATGATGGCGCTGCCCACCATGACGCAGCCGGTGCGCAACACCAGCACATTGATGCCTTGCGCCTGCGCACCCTGGGGGTGCTCACCAGCCATGCGGATAGCCAACCCCAGCGGTGTGCGCCAAAGCACATAGGCCACCACCGCCACCAGAGCCAGCGCGAGGTAAGTGGGTGCGGTAGCTGCCAAAAAAGGTGCGTTCAAAAAAGGCAGGTCTACCGGCTGAAAGGGCATGATGGTGGGCGGCGTGCTTTTGGCGGGCACCGCCAGCCGGTATATAAATGAGGCCATGCTGGTGGCCAGCAGCGTAATGC
>RFRO01000028.1 GCA_009924455.1 Betaproteobacteria bacterium | reverse complement strand
AGCGCCACATGGGTGAGCGCCAGCGGGTGGCACAATGGGATGAGATCGCTGGTTTTTTTGGCCGCCATGATGCCTGCCAAGCGCGCCACGCCGAGCACATCCCCTTTTTTCGCGCTGCCGCTTTCAATCAACGCGCGGGTTGCGGCCAGCATCTCGATGCGGCCGCTGGCGACTGCCCGGCGCCGCGTGGCGGCTTTGTCGGCAACGTCCACCATGTGCGCTTGGCCCTGGGCGTCAAAATGGGTGAGCGGTTGCGGTTCGGTGTGGGTCATGGGAATGGAGAACGGGTTTGAGAACAAGGGTATGAAGCATCTGCATCATAGGGGAACAGGGTTGCGCAAGCGCTGTCAACAGGCGCTGTGCGTCACCCTGGCTTTTGTGCTGGCGCTGGGCGCAGCGCCTGCTTTTGCACAAAGTTCCGCAGCCTTGCCGGGGCTGGGTGACGGCACCGCCTTATCGCCTGCGGCCGAGCGGCGCATGGGCGACAGCATCGTGCGTTACTTGTATCGAGATCCCGATTACCTGCCTGACCTGGTGCTGATGGACTATGTGGAATCCATCTGGCAACCGCTGCTCGCGGCAGCTCGGCAACGGGGCGAGGCCTTACCGGCCGAAGAAGATCTGAATGCCTGGGTGATTCTGCTCGCACGCGACCGCACGGTGAACGCGTTTGCTTTGCCGGGGGGGTATATGGGCCTGCATTTGGGGCTTATCGCTGCGACCCAGACCCGCGCCGAGTTGGCCTCCGTATTGGCGCACGAACTCAGCCACGTGACCCAGCGCCATATTGCTCGCAACATGAGCCGCCAGAATGGCATGACCCCCTGGTTGGTGGGCGCGATGGTTTTGGGCATGTTGGCGGCCAGCAAGGGCGCCGATAACGCGCAGGGCGCGAATGCAGCCATCGTGGGTAGCCAGGCGTTGGCGGTGCAAAGCCAGCTCAACTATTCGCGGGACATGGAGCGCGAGGCAGACCGCATTGGTTTCGCGGTGCTGGGCGAGGCGGGCTTTTCGCCCCAGGGCTTTGTGGACATGTTTGCAGTTTTGCAGCAGTCCGGGCGCTTGAGCGACGGGGGCGCGTTTCCCTATTTGCGCAGCCATCCGCTGACCACCGAACGCATGGCCGATATGCAGTCCCGCATCGGGATTGATGCCCCGGCGCAGCAGATCAGCCGCCAAACGCCGGACCCGGCTGCAGATTGGGTTCCCCGCCTGATGGCGGCGCGGGCCCGCGTCTTGATGCAACCGGATCCGCAGATTCTGGCGGTGTGGTTTGCGCAGGCCAAAGAAGAGGCATTGCAGAAGCAATCGGATGCGCAGCAGGCGGGAGTTTTGTATGGCGCAACGCTGGCTGCCATGCAAATGCGCGATTGGCCGCAGGCTGTGGCCTTGTTTCCCCGACTGTACGAGCGATGCCGTGGCAATCCTGCCGCATGGGAGCAGGCCCGTTGGCTCGGTGCGGAACTGGCCTTGGCGGTGGGTGACACAGCGCGTGCCCGCTCTCTGTTGACAACACCTTCTGGTGCCCGCACGGTGTCCGCCCGTCCGCAGGCGCTTCTGAGTGCGCAAACTTTGATCCGCACCGGGCAGCCGGCGCAGGCATTGGGCGACTTGCGGGCCTGGTTGGTGGACCATCCGCGTGACACGGAAGCGTGGCGACAGTTGTCCCAAGCGCATGCGGCTTTGGGCAACCAGGTGGCCGCGGTGCGTGCCGAGGGCGAGATCAGCGCGCTGGAGCAAGACGCAGTCGCGGCATTGGACAGAATGCGTGCGGCACAAGATCTGGCCCGTGCCGGGAAATGGGGCCCGCGGGGCCCGGACTATGTGGAGGCGTCTATCTTGGACAGCCGCACGCGCGAGCTCGGCGTGTTAGCGCGGCAGCAGGCGCTCGAGCGCTGAGTTGATGACCAGATTGAATGCGGTGTAAAGCACAGACCCCACCAGCGCGGCGTTGAAGCTGGGAACCACAAAGCCGTTCAAAAGGCTGGCAGCCAGCCAAAACACCAACGCATTGATCACGAACAAAAATAAGCCCAGTGTCAAAACGGTGACGGGCAGGGTGAGCAAAACCAGCACCGGCTTAAGTATGGTGTTGAGTAGCCCAAGCACCAGTGCAGCCAGCAAAGCGACATGGAAGTTGCCAACTTGCACGCCGTTGTACAGGTGCGCAATCGCCAGAAGCGCACAGGCGCCCAAAAGCCATTTCAATAAGAGACGCATGGGCCGCAGGATAGCAGCCCATGCAGGGCTTCGTAGCGCTTAGACCAGCGCGTCAGGATCGGTTTTTTCTGCCGACTGCTTACGCCCTGCCCACCAACCGGCGCCGCATACCGCAGCGACCGCGAGCACGTAGACCGCAATGCGCAGGGGCAGGCGTTCTTCACCATCGACATAGTCCGACAGCATCGCTTCACCAAGCACCATCTGCGCGGCGGTCAGGGCCAATACGGCCGAGCCCAGCATGATGATCACTGGAAAGCGATCGACCAGGCGCAGCACCACATTGCTGCCAAAGACCATGATGGGTACGCTGGCCAGCAATCCGATCAAAACGAGGTCAAACTGCCCGTGCGCCGCGCCAGCCACGCCGAGTACGTTATCGACGCCCATCAAGGCGTCTGCTACCACGATGGTGCGCATCGCGCCCCAAAAAGTGGTGACCACTGGATTGTCGTCATGGTCGCCGCTCTGGTCGGCCAGCAGCTTGTAGGCAATCCACAGAAGCCCCAGTCCGCCGACCAGCATGAGCCCAGGAATTTGCAAAAGCCAGACCACGCCGACGGTCATGGCCGCACGCACCGCAATAGCGCCTGCCGTTCCCCAGATGATGGCCTTGCGCTGCAAGGCAGCAGGCAGGTTGCGTGCAGCCAGCGCGATCACGATGGCGTTGTCACCCGCCAAGACCAAGTCAATCAGGATGATGGCCAGCAGGGCGGACCACCAGGGAGCAGTAAAAAGTTCCATATACGTCTTTCAAACACAGTAGAAAAAACGCAAGGCAGCGGCGGGGTTTACAGGCAAGCCCTCGACCATGCCATGCGGCACCGGGTCGAAGGTCTTACTCGGCCCGCATGGTGCGGGCCCGACGAACCGGGAGCAGATGCTCCGTATTGACGGCAGGTCGATCCAACAGGGGCACTTGAAGGCGCCATGTTGGTGGGAGTTACTCCCCTTCAGCCGTTATTTAACCACGCGCGGGACCGAAGGCGCCTCCATCGTTAAGATGCCTGCCCCACTGCGCTGACTGTATGCCCGCTATTCACATCACCGACATCGAAGCCGCCATCAATTACTGGCGCGCCCGCGAACCTTCGCCCGATGGTGTGCGACTGCCCGGGCCCACCCGCGCGCTGGCCGAGGTCTATGGTCTGATGGTGTACTACCGGTTCACGGAAGTGGACGAAGTCACCATGCCCGCTCCAGCCAAGGCGGCCTGGTTGGCCTGGTACCAAAGCACGCCCGATACGCCCTGCATCGCTATTTGCTCCACCAGCCAGGGTGACGCCTGGTGCAAAGGCTGCGGACGCAGTTTTGAAGAGGTGCAGCGCTGGCAGGAATTCAGTCCGGCGCAAAAGCGCAGTACTTGGCGGCGCATTACTTTGGATGCCAGCGCCTGGCGCTTCAACAAGTACGCCGAACGCGCCGCAGAGCGCAATCCGCCGGCTTAGCGCAGCCCTCAGCCCCGCGCTTTATTTCCAGCGTACGGGCTCAAGCACCACGCTGTGGGTACTGTCGCTCAAGGTTAATGCGCCCTCTTGCACCGTGGCCTGCAGCTGCATGCTGCGTTGGGCCAAAGGAATCAGCGCTTGCGCAGCTTCGGTGGGGATGCGCCAGACTTCGAGGTTGCGGGCCCGGCTGAGTTTGTTTTCCATGCCGCGCCACCAGACTTCTGCGGCGTGGTTGAAGCAGTACAAAACCACCGCGTCCGCTTTGCCACAGGCTTTGAGCAACGGCTTGTCTTCGGGCTGGCCGACTTCCAGCCACAAGCGGATGCGGCCGGTGAAATCTTTTAACCACACGTCGGGCTCATCCGGATCGGAAAGCCCTGCGCCAAAAGCCAGCGTGCCGTCACCCTGGCAGACCGAAACCAGTTGATGCGCCTGCATGGCCAACGCCACCAGCCGGATCAGCATGCGTTCGTCGGTTTCGCTGGGGTGGCGCGCCAGGGTCAGCGCATGGTCTGCGTAGTAGCCGTGGTCGATGTCGGCAATTTGCAGATTGGCTTTGAAGATGGTGGATTTGATGGCCATGGTGGCCGTTCAAACGCGCCGTGCCAGCGCTTCGGCCATGCCGGTATAGCCCGCCGGGGTGAGTGCCAGAAGGCGCTCTTTTTCGGCCTCGGGAATAGCCAGCTCGCGGATGAAGCCTTGGATGAGTTCCTGCGTCATGACCTGCCCGCGGGTGAAGGCTTTGAGCTGTTCATAGGGCTCGCGCAGGCCGTAGCGGCGCATCACCGTTTGGATGGGTTCGGCCAGAACTTCCCAGGCGCTATCCAGGTCTGCGGCAATGGCCGGGCGGTTGATCTCCAGCTTTTCCAGTCCGGCATGCAGCGATTGGTAGGCCAACACCGCATATCCCAGCGCCACGCCCATGTTGCGCAGCACGGTGGAGTCGCTCAGGTCGCGCTGCCAGCGGCTGATCGGGAGCTTCTCGCTCAGGTGGCGCAGCATGGCGTTGGACAGACCCAAATTGCCTTCGGCGTTTTCAAAATCAATCGGGTTAACCTTGTGCGGCATGGTGCTGGAGCCCACTTCGCCGGGCCGCAATTTTTGCTTGAAATAGCCCAGTGATACATAGCCCCAGATGTCGCGCGAGAGGTCAATCAGCATCGTGTTAGCGCGCGCGACTGCATCAAATAACTCAGCCATGTAATCGTGCGGCTCGATCTGGATGCTGTAGGGCTGGAATTTCAGGCCCAGGCCCAGCGGCTCGGGCGATTCGATCACGCCTTTGGCAAATGCTTCCCAATCAAAATCAGGCCATGCGCTCAGGTGGGCGTTGTAGTTGCCCACTGCACCGTTCATTTTTCCGAGTACCGGCACATTGGCAATGCGTTCGGCGGCGGTGTTCAGGCGCATCACGACGTTGGCGATCTCTTTGCCCACTGTGGTGGGGCTGGCGGTTTGGCCATGGGTGCGGCTGAGCATGGGCACATCGGCAAATGCATGGGCCATGTTGCGCAGACGCAGCAGTACCCGGTCAAGTTCCGGCAAAACCACCATGTCGCGCGCGGTGCGCAGTTGCAAGGCGTGGCTGGTGTTGTTGATGTCTTCGCTGGTGCAGGCGAAATGCACGAACTCTGCGCTGCGCACCAGTTCGGGCCGCGCTTCGAACTTGGATTTGAGCCAGTACTCCACCGCTTTCACATCATGGTTGGTGGTTTTCTCGATGTCCTTGATCGCCTGTCCATCCGCGCGCGAAAAGTTGCGTACCAAACCCAATAAGTAGGTGCGCGCCCCGGCCGATAAGGGTTTAAATTCATCAAAACCGGCGTCGCTCAGCGCAATAAACCAGGCGACTTCGACTTGCACACGCCGGTGCATGTAGCCCAGCTCGCTCATCAGGGGTCGCAGCGCGTGCAGCTTGGCGGCGTAGCGGCCGTCCAATGGCGACAAGGCATCTAAAACAGAAAATGTCATCGATAGATTGTAGGCGCGGGCCCGTGTGCCGCAGGCCAGGGCTTTTTGCGTAGACAATGGCCCCGGGCATGTTTCGCGTTGTCTCTAAAATGCCCTTTGCAATCTGTCAGAGTAAAGCCACATGAAATTAATTGGTTCGTTAACAAGTCCCTACGTGCGCAAAGTTCGCATCGTGATGGCTGAAAAAAAGTTGGATTACGAGTTTGTCAGCGAAGACGTCTGGAGTGCCGCCACCACCATTGCGCAGTCCAATCCGCTTGGCAAAGTGCCCTGCCTGGTGATGGAGGGTTCGGAGGCTTTGTACGATTCACGCGTGATCGTGGAATACCTGGATGCTCTTTCGCCTGTGGGCAAGTTGATACCCAGCGTGGGTCGCGAGCGCGCCGGTGTGAAAACCTGGGAAGCGCTTGCCGATGGTGTGCTCGACGCAGCCATCCTCGCCCGCTTGGAGGCCACCTGGGCCGGGCGCAGCGCGGAGCAACGCAGCAGCGCCTGGATAGACCGGCAGCTGGGCAAAGTACGCGCCGCTGTGCAGGCCATGGCCGATGGTTTGGGTGACCAGGCTTTCTGTTCCGGCGTGCATTTTTCGTTGTCCGACATCAGCGTCGGCGTGGCTTTGGGTTATCTCGATTTCCGCTTTCCGGAGATCGACTGGCGTGGCCCGCATCCGGCTTTGCACAAGCTGTTTGACAAGCTGATGCAGCGCCAAAGCTTCGCGGAAACGCTGCCTCCCTGATGTCGACAATAGGCGCTGAATCAGCTGTTCGCACGGCGTTTGAGCCAACGCATCAAGCCCCCCACAAGGGGTAGTTTTTCGTATAGCTCCTCTGCCGCGTCCCAGTAGTCGCGGTGTACCAAAACCCGGCCTTCGGCGTCAAAAACCAGGTGCGTCGCACCTGCGATTTTTTGCTCCACGCCGCGCCGATAGTTGCCAAGGTAAAAATAAAAATCCCAGGTGATGAAACAGTCATCACCTTGGCTGACCTGGCGGGTGATCACAAAGCGCGGCTGTTGCAGGGCCACGAACATATGGTCAAAAACCTGCCGCACCGCTTCCAAGCCCTGCACGTCATTGAATGGATCTTTGAATCGCGTATCCGCTGCATAGATGTCCGCTAACCCGGCCAACGTTTGGGGTGTCAGTGTTTCAAAAAAAGCGATGACACGCGCCACATGCGCAGGCACTGCGTGGGTGGACGCGGTCATTGCGTGATCCTCTTGACGAGCGCAAAGTACAAGCGGTCCGGCAGGATGCGCAGCAGCTGCATAAAACGCGTGAAGCGCTTGGGAAAATGGATCTCAAAATCGCCCGCGGCCCAGCCTGCCAGCATGTGTTGCGCCGCTTGCGCGGCGGTGATCAGCGCGGGCATCTCAAAGTCGTTGACGGCCGTGGCGGGTGTTTCGACAAACCCCGGGCTGATGACTGAAACACCCAGGCCCTTTGCGTGCAAATCCAGGTACAGCCCTTCGGCCAAATGGGTCAACGCCGCCTTGGTGGGGCCGTAGACCAATCCGTTGGTCAGCCCCCGGTAACCCGCCACGCTGCTGACCAGGCTGATATGCCCATGCCCTTGGGCCAGCATTGCGGGCAGGACGCTTGCCAGCAACCGCACCGCCCCGTTGTAGTTCACATCCATGTGGCGCTGGGCATCGGCAGCATCCAGCGCAAAGGCGCGTGTGGGCGTGTAGATGCCGCTGCAATAGACCACGCAATCCAGCGGTCCGAGACTCAGCACCTGTTCGCACGCTTGCTGCACGGCTGCGGCGTCGGTTACATCCAAGGGAATGGCCAGACTGCCCGGGTGCGCCCGCGTGAATCCCGTTAATGCATCAGCGCGCCGTGCCGACACCACCACCCGTGCACCGGCCGCATGCAAGGCGGCGGCGGTGGCTTCGCCAATGCCGCTGCTGGCTCCGATCAGCCACACGGTTTTGCCACGCCAATCGGTAAGCGGCGGGTTGAGCGGCGTGAAAAACAAGCCCATATGCCTTAGCCCTCAGCGCTTGGTAAAGGCCAGCGTGACTTCGCCCAGGTAAATACCGAACTTGCGCATTTGCGCTTTGTTGAGCATCACTTTGTCGTTCATCAGGTACATCCAGTCATCAAACTGCACTTCATAGACCGAACCATCCACCGGCAAGGCCAATATGTAGCGCCAGTTCAGCGCATTGCCAGCCGCCTGTCCTTGCGCACCACCGATCACATCATCCGCGCGCCCCTCGTAACGGCCGTCCGGCAGGGCCTTGAGCCGCCAGATGCGCCGCTGCTTGGTACCGTCGGAATAGGTGAAGTCTTCATCCAGAACGCCGTTGTCGCCCTGCCAGCTGCATTGCATCAGCACCGTAAAGCGTTTGACCACTTTGCCGGAGCGGTCCGTAAAGATGCCGTACGCGTCCAGTGTGCCGTTGAAATACTGGCGCAAGTCCAGCGGCGGTTGCTGGTTGGCGTAGTCTTCAACTTGGTGGGAGGCGCAACCGCCCAATGCCAGCGCGGCGCCTGCGACCGCGCCAAAAAGCATGCGTCGTTTCATAAAGTCTTTCGGGAGTGGAAAAAAAACAGAAGCCCGGCTGCTGCCAGCTTCAGCCCGCAGGGCAGCAGACAGTATGCCCAGGTCAGGGCGGACAGCGCCTGCGGGTCCTGCGCCCCGGGCGCGTAACCCAAGGCGGCCAGTGCCGGCAGGGCCAGCCCTGCGGCCAAAGCCAAGTTCAGCTTCGTGGCGCAATTCCACCAACCGAAATATGCGCCTTCCTGTGCGCCATCGCGTTGGCGCGCACGCAGCGTGATACCTGCCAGCATGGCGCCGGGTAGTGCCAGGTCAGAACCCAAGGCCAAACCGCTGGCGGCGCAAACGGCTGCGTAACCCCATGCGTCTCCCGGCCCCAGCGTCGCCGCAAATGAGAAGACCGCACAGGCCAGCAGCATTCCGGCCAACCAGCTGCGCAGCAGCCCCCAGCGCGCCACCAGCGCCAGCCAGATACCCATGCCCAGCGCACCACACACAAAGTAAGCCCCCAAAAACAGGGGCTGCATATTGGCCGGTGCTTGCAGAAGGTCCTGGACAAAAAACAGCATGAGCGTTGCCGGCAAGGCGCTGGCGATGCCGTTGAGCATGAATACCGCCAGCAAGGCCCGGAATGCCGGATCTGCCATCGGCCGTGGTGCTGCGCCGGCCGGATCTAAGGGCTGTGCGGGCGCCAGGGCGGGTTGCGGACCGCTGCGCCAGCCCCACCACGCAAGGGGCAGGGCCAGCCATAGCAGCCCCACGCTGACCCGTATGTCCCACAGCGTGGCGGCGACCGACGCCACCAGCACGCCGGCCAGGCCCAGGCCTTCGCGCCAAGCGACGATGCGGGCGCGTTGCACCTCGTTGCCGCCCAGCAGCGCGCCCCAGGATTGGTGCGCGATGGACAAGGCGCTGAACGCCAGGTAGGTCAACAGCAGGCTGATGGAGAGGTTCAGTAGCAGCGCATCGCCTTGCGTCCACACGGGAAACCACAGGCTCGCAAACCCGGTTGCCAAAGCCAGCGCTACGCCGCCCGCCCACGACAGCGCATGGGCCGGTGAGGCGTGCAGCAAGCGGTTGATGCCCCGGCCCATAAGCGGGTCCAGCAGCGCGTCCAGCAAGCGGCCACCGAGCAGCAAGACGCCCAGCGTTGCCAGAGGCAGCCCGAAGTGCGCCGCGTAGTAATGGGGTAGCAGCACATAGAGGGGCAGCGCCACAAAAGCCAATGCAAAGCCCATGAACCCATAGCGCAGCGTTGCGGCGCTGCTCAGCCCTGCCGTCCCCGACTGCGTTTCGGGGTGGGGCAGGGTCGCGTCCATCAGTCGCTGGCTCCGGCAAGCAACTCGGTGCGCATTTTGGGTTCGCTGGTGTGCGGGCTCAGCCAGATGCCGAAAAACAGGCGGCTGAATTCCGGGTCGTCGATGCTGGCGCGTGCCAAGCCGTTGACGAAAAAGCGCGTCCCCACGCCCGGCTTGTGAAAGCCCGTGATGCGGTCACCTGACTTCACGTCCGGAAACGCATTGCGCATGGCGTCCAGCCAGCTCTTTTCCTTTTCCGGGCTGATGCTTCCGACGCGGCGCATTTCTTTGAGTGAGCGTTCGGCGATCGATGCGCTTTCAAAGCTCCGCAGGTACTGCACCTCCAGCGCAAAGGGTGCGGCGGTGTAGTCATTGCGCTTGAGCGCCGGAGCAAACAAACGGGCATCGTAAATGTCCATACCAAGGAAGCGCATGCGCGCGGTACCGACGGTGCGCGCCTCCGGCAATTCGGCCTTTACTTCGGCAGCGACTGCCACCGCCAGGCCTTCGGCGTAACCGGGGATGTGGACCAGCAATGCAGTGCACAGCGCGAGGAATAACCACAAGCGGTTGGGTGTCATGCAGGCTTTCTCAAGGTGACTTGCAGGACATCTAGGTTGTCTTCTGCAAATCCGGCTTCGCAATAAGCCAGGTAAAACTCCCAAATATGCATAAACCGCTGGTCAAAGCCGCCCGCTATGACGTCGGCGCGGCGCTCCAAAAAGGCGGTGCGCCAGCGTTTCAGCGTTTCAGCGTAATCATGACCGAATGACAGTTCGTTCACCACTTCCAAGCCAGCGGCCTCGGCGTGTACCCGCAACGCCGATGGGCTGGGCAGACAGCCGCCGGGAAAAATGTACTGCTGAATGAAATCGGTGTTGCGCAGGTAGCGCTCAAACAGCGCGTCGGCGATCACGATACTTTGGATACATGCGCGGCCACCGGGCTTGAGCAGCCGGGCCACTGTCTGGAAATACGTGGGCCAATATTCCTGCCCCACAGCCTCCAACATTTCAATCGAGCAGATGGCGTCGTACGGGCCGTCGTCGATATCGCGGTAGTCCTGCAGCCGCAGGTCGACTTGCTCCGACACGCCCAGCCGCTGCATGCGTTGCTGTGCAAAGTCCAGCTGCTCGGTGCTCAGCGTCACGCCGTTGAGTGACGCCCCGAAATCGCGGGCCGCCATTTCAGCCAGAGCACCCCAGCCGCAGCCAATTTCCAAAATACGTTGCCCGGCGCCGGCCTGGACTTCGGTGAGTGCGCGACGGACTTTGGCGTTTTGCGCGTCTGTGGTGCTGCGCGTCAAATCGCCGCCGAACAGGGCGCTGGAGTAGTTCATCGACGCATCCAACCACAGCGTGTAAAAGCTGTTACCCAGGTCGTAATGGGCGTGGATGTTTTTCTTGCTGTTGCCGCGGGTGTTGCGTTTGAGCAGGTGTTTGATGCGGTACAGCGCAACACCCCACCAGCTGCCAAAAATAGCCCGGTCAATTA
The DNA here is from genome assembly GCA_009924455.1 of Betaproteobacteria bacterium. Lineage (GTDB taxonomy): Bacteria > Pseudomonadota > Gammaproteobacteria > Burkholderiales > Burkholderiaceae_C > Allorhodoferax. The sequence continues at coordinate 7,965 of RFRO01000028.1, read as the reverse complement.
CCGCACGGTTGCGGATCAGCAAGCGCAGCAAATCGGTCAAATTGGCGCTGGTCCAGTCACCCGCTATATAGCTCTCAGCAAAGCCGATGTCGCCCGACTGGAGTGCTGCAGACAGGGGCTTCCAGTTATGCAGCGTCAAGGTGGCATGCGGCTGCTCTTGATGCCCGAAGCGCTGTACCGAGCCGTCAGGCAGTTGGACGGAGAGGCTGCCGACTTCCAGGCGGCGTAACAGCGCGAGCACCGTACGCGCCGCAGCGGGCATGTGGGCCGGCAGGGGCGTCGAATTCGGGTTGGCGGTGTTACTGCGCATGGAGAGGTTTCAAACGTCGGAAAAAAGCGAGATGGTAATCAAGCGGTTCACCGCGTCACAAATTGTGAGGGTGGAGCGGGTTTACGGAAAAATGGAACGCGCTTGCGCCAGAGTTGCAGCGCCTGCCAGTGGATTCGGGCGACGAGCGCCAGCGTCATCAACGGATAGCCCCAGGCCGCGCGGCGCAGGTTGCGCACGCTGATGGGCTCCAAGTTGCCGCTGACGCTGGTTTGCAATACCAGTCCATCGGTGTCATGCCAATCAACCCGGGCCAGCGTGCGATCCCGTTGTGGCGTCACCATGAAGCGAAAACGGTACGCGCCCTCCACCGCGGCAAAGGGAGACACGTGGAATACTTTGTCTGCATCCAATTCCGCACCGAAGCGCGGGTTGTCGAGCAAATAACAATGGCGCTCGCCAAAGGTGTTGTTGACCTCGACCACAATCGCGCGCAGGCTGCCGTTAGCGCGATGGCAGTACCAAAAACTCACCGGTTTGAATGTGAAGCCCCAGACCCGCGGGTAGCAGTGCAGCCAGGTCTCACCATCCGCATCCAAGACCCCGTGGCGCGCCAATTCAGCGTCTAACCATCCCAGCGCGCCGCCCGTTTGCGGCCCGCGCCCATCGCCGTGGTCGCAATCAAAAAAGCTGATGGGCGCGAACCGGTTCAGCGCCAGCGCCCCGGGCCCTTGGGTGCGCAAGCTGCGCATGGGCAGCATCAAAAAATACGTGGGGTAAGCGAACGCGTGCACCGCCGGGCGCAAACGCGTGTGGCGAACCACACCAAAGCCGATATGGGCTTGCGCAAAGGCCATGTCAGAGGCCACCCGCGATGCGCGCTGCCACATCCACGCCCGATTTCAAGCCGTCTTCATGGAAACCGTAGCCGGTCCAGGCGCCGCAGAAGAAGGTGTTTTTGTGCCCCTGCACATCCGGTAGTTGCGATTGGGCGCGGATCGCCGCCATGTCAAACACCGGGTGCGCGTAATGGAAGCGACCCAGGGTCAGCGCCGGGTCTATGGCTTGCAGCGGATTGAGCGAAACCAGGACCGCTTGCGCAAACGGTAAGGGCTGTAATTTGTTGAGCAAGTAGTGCAGGCATACGCGTGGCTGCGCCGTGGGGCCGCTGCCAGTGCCACCCTGGTAATTCCAGGCCGCCCAAGCCGCGCGGCGGCGCGGCAGCACACTGGCGTCGGTATGCAGCACGGCCACATTGGGCTGGTAGGCTACGGCGCTTAGTACTTCGCGCTCGGCGGTACTGGCATCAGTCAGCAAGGCCAGTGTTTCGTCGGAATGGGTGGCGAAGACCACCTTGTCAAAGCGTTCGGTGTGGACGCCGGCGCTGTCGCGGAACTGCAGCGCAACACCTTGTTCGTCCCGCCGCACGTTCAGCACCGCGGTGTTGAGCCGGCGGTCCGGGATCTGGGCGACGATTTTTTCCACATACTGGCGCGCGCCGCCGGGCACGGTCCACCAGGCCGGGCGGTCGCTGACTTGCATCAGGCCGTGGTTATGGCAAAAGCGGATCATGGTGGCCACAGGAAAGTCCAGCATCTGCTGCGTCGGGCAGCTCCAAATGCAGCCCAGCATGGGTAAAAAATACCAATCGCGAAATTCGGTGCTAAACCCTTGTTGCGCCAAAAATGCGCCGAGTGGCTGGATTAGCTCGGACTCCGCTTGGCGCACTGCGATGCCGGTGCAGATGCGGTTGAAGCGCAGGATGTCGCGCAACATGCGCCAAAACCCGGGGCGTAGCGCATTGGCGGGTTGTGCGAAAACGGTGGCCAGGTTGGCGCCGCTCCATTCCAGTTGGCCGCCACGGTGCGGCACCTGGACCGAGAACGACATATCGGACTTGGCGCTGGGCACGCCGAGCTCGGCAAACAGCTTGATCAGTTGCGGGTAGGTGCGCTCATTGAAAACCAGAAAACCGGTATCCACGCCACGCGTGCGGGGCCCCTCCGGTGTGGGCAAGGTGATGTCAACCGTGTGGGTGTGGCCGCCGAAATAGCTGGCGGATTCGAAAAGGGTGATGTTGGCCCGACCCCGAAGGCCGTGGGCTGCGGCAAGACCGGAAATCCCTGAACCAATGATTGCGATCCGCTGCATCGCAAAACTATAAGGCAGTTTCCCGACCTTGCAGCAATGTCTTGCGCTTTAGGGGCTTTGCCCTCTGACGCAGCCCTCTAGAATGAGCCCATGTTGTACCCCGAATTGTTTCGCCAGTTGGAATCCGTGCGCTGGGATATGGAGCGAGACATACCCTGGTCGCAGTTCGACGCGGCGGCGTTGAGTGACGAACAGGCGGCCACCATCAAGATGAATGCCATCACCGAGTGGGCCGCTTTGCCGGCTACCGAAATGTTTTTGCGTGATAACCGCAATGACAGTGATTTTTCAGCCTTCATGTCGATCTGGTTTTTTGAAGAACAAAAGCACGCGCTGGTGCTCATCGAATATTTACGGCGCTTCCGCCCGGACATGGTGCCGACCGAAGAGGAGCTCCATGCCGTGCGTTTTGAGTTTGACCCGGCCCCGGCGCTGGAGACCTTGATGCTGCATTTTTGCGGCGAAATACGCCTGAACCACTGGTACCGCCGCGCGGCCCAGTGGCATACCGAGCCGGTGATCAAGGCGATCTACACCACGCTCAGCCAAGACGAGGCCCGGCACGGCGGCGCGTATTTGAAATACATGAAGCGCGCCATCAATAATTTCGGCCTAGAAGCGAAAGCGGCTTTCGCTAAAGTGGGTGTCTTGATGGGCAGTGCCCGGCGCACTGCGCAGGCCATGCACCCGACCAATCTGCACGTCAATAAAGCCATGTTTCCGCGCGATACCGTGCAAAGCCGGCTGCCCAACCCGCAGTGGCTGGACCATTGGCTGGACCACCAAATCCACTTTGACGCGGTGTGGGAAGGCAAGGTGGTGGAGCGTATCCTGCACAACCTGAGCTTGCTGATGGAGCGCAGCTTTGCAACAGTGCAAGAGCTCAACAAGTACCGCAAGGAGCTGGCCGCCGAACTGCAGCGTGAACTCGTTGCCAGCGCAGGTCCGCGTGGCGCGGTATGAAGCCGGTGGCTACCCAGGTACCGGCCGGCAGCGCCATCGCCCAACCCGCATTCCTGCACAAGCTCGGCGACGCCAGGGCCTGTGCGCAGGGTCTGGCGGCCTTACCACGACCCTGGGTGTTTACCAACGGTGTTTTTGATGTGCTGCACCGTGGCCATGTGGTTTACCTGGCGCAGGCGCGTGCGCTGGGTGGCAGCCTGGTGGTCGCGCTCAATACCGATGCCTCGGCACGCCGCTTGGGCAAAGGCCCCGACCGCCCGCTGAACAACGAGATGGACCGTGCGATGGTGATCGCTGCGCTGGGCGCCGTCGATCTGGTGACCTGGTTTGATGAAGACACTCCCGAGGCCTTGATCGCCCAACTGCGCCCTGACATATTGGTCAAGGGCGGTGATTACGACATGCAAACCCTTCCTGAAACCACCCTGGTGCAGTCGTGGGGCGGAACGGCCTTGGCTTTGCCTTTTGTCAAGGGTTACTCAACCACGGCCCTGGTCAAGAAAATCCGCGCCTAGCGTGTTTGCGCGCTCCAACCGCGCGCTCTTTGCCAGTTTTTCAAGCTTTGCCACAAGGTCCAGGCCCGAACCGTTGTGCGCAGCACCGCGCGGGGCTTTAGCACCACCACCACCGCCAGCGCGCCAGCCAAATAAACGGGGTTGCGCCGCAGCCATATCCATCCCTGCAGCAGGCGGTCACCCACCACAAATACGGGTTCCATTTTCTGGAATTCGCAGGCAGCTTGCTGCCGCAAGACGACACTGCGTTGCAGCAATCGGGTTCGGCGGGCCTGCAGTTCGTGCGTGGTCATGGTGTTTTCAAGGCGCTGGCGTTTCGACGCCACGGTCGCGCTGCAACTCGCGCACGCTGGCGTTGAACATACCGCCGGGTTGCCGTAAGCGCCGCCGGGCTTGGGTCAGCAATAGCGTCCCTCCAGCCAAAAACAGCACGGTCAAACCGGCCGCTGCGGCCAGGCGGTAGCCCTCCCACACAAGCAGCAGGAGCGTGCCGCACAGAAGGACCAGCCCCAGCGCAAGGCAAACCAGTGCCAGCGCCCCGAGCCACAGGGCATCGAACCAGCGGCGTTTCTCCAGCTCGAGCTCGGTGCTGATCAGCTCCAAGCGCACCTGCGCGATTTCCAACAGCGTGCTGAGCAATTGCCGCAGTGAGGCCATCAAACCGCCGCTATTTGCGGGTTCCACGGGTTTCAACCTTTGGGGGTTCAGCGGCGGCTGATCAGCACGCCCAGCAGCAGGCCCGCTCCGGCGGCAATAGCCACGGACTTCCACGGGTTTTCGTGCACGAAATGGTCGGTGGCGTGGGCAGCGGCTTTGGCGCTTTGCAGGGCGCTGTCTTGAAGGGCTTGCAGCTCTTCTTTGGCTTGGGCAAGGCGGGCGCTCACGCGTTCGCGCACAGCCTTGGCTTCGTCGCCGACTTGGTCCGCGGTCATGCGCAGCAGGACTTGGGCATCTTCAATGACCAGATTCAGGTCGTGCATCAGTTTGGCTTTGTGTTCGGCGTCAATTGCGACCATGGGATCCTCCTTAAAAAGAGAACCCACTGTAGCGACAAAGTGTGTAAGTGGCTTTGACGTGGGTCAAAACCTGCGCGGCGTTCGTCAGGCGCTGGTGAAGTCCTGCGCGTGCAGTTCAATGGGCTGGCCGTGCGGTGTCCGGGCCGCAGCGGCTTCCCAAGCGTGTTCCAAGCGGTGAACTTGCTCGGCCGTGCCCAGCCCTTGCGCCAGTACCAGGCGCTCCAACGCGTCGACCCAGTGCTGGTAATAGTTGCTGCCGTCGTCCGGGTCGCCTGCTAGCCGTGCCTCGGCGATGGTTTGGCTCAGGGCGTGTGCCCACTGCGGCCAGGTGAACACGCCCCTGGCGTGCAACTGCACCGCCATGGCAAAACCCTGGGCTTGCCAGGGCTCGGCAAATACGGGCGCATCTGCCGCACCGGGCGGCAGCGGCAGGTCGCCGCGGCACTGTGCCGCAATCTCGGCGAGCGTGGCGCGCGGGTTGCTCATGGCGCTCCTTCCACCGCTTGAAGATAGGGCTCCCAGGCGTCCACGCTGACCAGCAGCCCAGCGGATGCGCTGCTGCCCCACAAATCGTGCCCGTCAAACACCACGGTGTAGAGCCAATGCGCCTCATCCACAAAAGGTGGTACCGGACGGCTCACACGGGTATCGGGGAACACGTGTGCGCCGTGAATCCGTTCAACGGTTCCGGTGTGGCCGCGCACATAGCGGGGCAGCCGGGTGTGGCTTGCGGGGTGGATTTGCCGGGCGCGCACGCGCTGGCCGACTACAAAGCGTGGCGGCACGTCGATGGCGCGGGAGCTGGCGCTGCCCTGCGCGAGCGCGCGGGCGGTTTGCGCGCCGTCGAGTGCGCGCACGCCCGCTAATGGCGGGTCTTCGGCCTTGCCTGCATGGAGCTCAGCAGCGCTGACCATGCCGCGCGCAAGCATCAACTTTTCCAGGCCAGCTAACCAAATGGCGTAGTAACTGCTGCTGAGGTATTGCGCCGGCGGCAGGGATTCACGCGCGCTGCGGGAAATGTCGATGTTCCACTGACCGCAGGCGCCCATGGCCACTGTCATGGCCAGCGCCTGGCGCTCCCAGGGTGCATGAAACAGAGGCTCGTTGGGCTCGGGACGCACAGGGCCAAACCCCTGCATACCGCCCATGTCGTGCACGCCGTTCATGCCGCAGCCTCTGCCACAGCGGAGGGCGGCAGCGCCAAGCCGGTGCCGATCATGCTGTCGCGTGTGACCAGCGTGGCTAGTTGCTCCTGCGTCCAGCCGTCGGTTCCGGCCGGACGCATGGGCACCACCAGATAGCGGACCTCCGCGGTGGAGTCCCAGACCCGCAGGGTGACCCCGTCATCAACATGGACGCCGAAATCGGCCAGCACACCACGCGGGTCCATCACCGCTTTGCTGCGGTAGGGCGCACTTTTGTACCAAACCGGCGGCAGGCCCAGCACCGGCCAGGGGTAGCAGCTGCACAGCGTGCAAACCACCATGTGGTGCGTCTGCGGTGTATTGGCCACGGCCACCATGTGCTCGCCCTGGCGACCGGTGTAACCCATGGACGCGATGGCGGCGGTGGCGTCGCGCAAAAGCCATTCCATAAATGCCGGCTCAGCCCAGGCCCGCGCCACCACACGCGCGCCGTTGTGCGGCCCTACCTGGTGTTCATAGGTTTCGATGATCACGTCCAAGGCTGCCGGGTCGAGGTAGCCTTTTTCCACCAGCAGGCTTTGTAGCGCCCGCACGCGCACGTCCATTGCGCTGAGGTGGGAATGATCGTGGTCGTGTAGGTGGTCGTGGTGGTCTTGGCTCATGGGCGCATGATAGTCAGCGCTGGCGCATACTTCTCCTCATGCCCCGTACTTTCACGCTCAGCGATTTTGATTTCGCGCTTCCGCCCGATTTGATCGCGCAGCATCCGGCGAAGCAGCGCAGCAGCGCGCGGCTTTTGGACGCCCGGGCCCGGGTGCTGGAGGACCGCATCTTCCACGCGCTGCCCGACTTGCTGGGCGCAGGGGATTTGCTGGTGCTCAACGACACGCGGGTCATGAAGGCGCGCTTTTTTGGGGAAAAGGCCAGCGGCGGCAAGTTGGAAATTCTGGTGGAGCGGGTGCTCGCTGGTAACCAGGAAGCAGACGCGCAGCGCTACCAAACCGTGTTTGCCACGCAGCCCGGTGCGATTGCCGCGCCGACGGCTGCGCTGCATTTTGATGAGGCGCTGCTCGCGCAACTGGAGACGATGGGCGTGCAGCGCGCGCATGTGACCCTGCATGTCGGCGCGGGCACTTTCCAGCCCGTCAAAACTGAAAACCTGGCTGAGCACCGTATGCACAGCGAGTGGTACCAGGTTCCACAGGCCACGCAAGACGCGATCTCCGCCTGCCAGGCGCGCGGCGGGCGGATCGTGGCGGTGGGCACGACCACGGTGCGCACCCTGGAGAGCTGGGCCGCCACCGGCGTGGCCAGCGGCGACACCAGCATCTTCATCACGCCGGGCTTCCAGTTCCGGCTGGTGGATGTGTTGATTACCAACTTCCATCTGCCCAAGTCAACTTTGCTCATGCTGATCAGCGCGTTTGCGGGCTACGAGCCGGTCATGGCTGTGTATCGCCATGCGATTGCGCAGAGGTACCGGTTTTTCAGTTATGGGGATGCGATGTTGCTGGCGCGGGACCCAGCTGGCCGGTTGAGCTAGCCCCCGCTGGGAACGATGGATTCATGTCCGCATGCGTCAACCCGCCCGCCTAGAATTCCCGCATGTTGAAGTTCGATGTTCTTGCCCATGACCCGCCCAGCGCCGATGGCAGCTACTTGGGCAGCCACGCCCGCCGGGGGCGCGTGACCCTGAACCATGGGGCGGTGGAGACGCCGGTGTTCATGCCGGTGGGCACGTATGGCACGGTCAAGGGTGTGATGCCGCGCAGCCTGGACGAGATGGGCGCGCAGATCATTCTGGGCAATACCTTTCACCTGTGGATGCGACCGGGGCTGGACGTGCTGCGCCAGTTCGGCGGCTTGCACGCGTTTGAGAAATGGGACAAACCCATCCTCACCGACTC
>RFRO01000270.1 GCA_009924455.1 Betaproteobacteria bacterium | reverse complement strand
CTTGGCCGATGCCGCACACCACCGGCTGCGTGAGGCTGGCGTGCGCAATGTAGAAGTCCGCATCGCCGATGGCTCGGCCCCCGTTAGCGGCGCTGCGGGCCCCATCGAAGGCGGCCCCTTCGACGTCATCGTGCTCAGCGGCTCCGTGGCGCAAATTCCGGCCGCGCTGCTCCAGCAGTTGCGGGTCGGCGGACGCCTGGCTGCCATCGTGGGCGACCTGCCCGTGATGCGCGCGACTTTTGTGCGCCGCAACAGCGGCAGCGACTTCAGCACCGCCCAACCCTGGGACACTGTCGCGCCGCGCTTGCACGGTTTCGCCGAGCTACCGCGTTTTCATTTTTGATAGGCGTTAACCGAGAGCCCCCCATGCCACAGACCTGCGCACCATTCAAACGCCTGCTGCTGTGCACTCTGATGGGGTTGGCACCGGGTTTCAGCGCACAGGCGCAAAGCCTGCTGGAGATGTACCAAGCGGCGCAAGGCTATGACGCAAGCTACCAGGCGGCGCAGGCCCGGTTTGATGCCACATCGGCCAAATCGGAACAGGTGCAGGCGCTCTACGCGCCCGTGGTGAGCCTGCAAGGCACCGTGAAGCAAGACTGGCAACAGAGCAAAACCTATACCGACACCTACGACGCCACCGGCGAGAAATACGAAACCAACGGCGCACTCAGCCTGTCGTTCAGCCAGACGCTCTACAACCGCCAAAACGAACTTTTGCTCACATCCGCCCAGCGCAGCGCAGCGGTGGAAGAGCTGACACTGGCCACCGCGCGCCAGGATTTGATGGTACGGGTCAGCAGCGCCTATTTCGACGTGCTGGCCGCCCGCGACAGCCTGGAATTTGTCCGCGCACAAAAGGCCGCCGTTGCGGAACAGTTGGCCGCTGCCAAACGCAACTTCGAAGTTGGCACCACCACCATCACCGACACCCGCGAGGCGCAGGCCAAATTTGACCTGGTGATTGCGCAGGAAATTGCCGCGCAAAACGAACTGACGGTCAAAAACAGCCTTTTGGACCAGTTGGTGGGACGCAGCAACCTCAAGCCCAAAAGCCTGCGCCTGCCCCTGCAATTGCCCGCTGTGCTGGGAACCGACAACGAATGGGCGGCGCTGACCGAGCAGTATTTGCCCCAAATTCAGAGCAAGCGCACCGAGCTGGAGCTGGCACGCATTGAAACCGAGAAAGCACGTGCCGATACCTCACCCACCGTGTCCCTAACTGGCTCATTGGGCAAAGGTTTTTACCCCTTTGGGGGCTCCAACAGCTCCAGCGACACCACTGGCGTCAACACCTACACCCGCAACCGCGACTCCCAAAGCGCCTCCATGGGGCTTGTGGTCAACATCCCCCTGTTCACGGGCACGGTCCGCTCTGCCAAGCTGCGTGAGACCCTGGCGCAGGAAGACAAAACCCGCAACGAGCTCGAAGCGGTCAAGCGCAACGCACAGCAGGCTACGCGCACGGTTTTCTACGGACTGCACTCGCTGGCCGGTCAGGTCAAGGCGTTTGAGGCGGCCGAAGCCTCCAGCCAAAGCGCGCTCGACGCCAACCGCTTGGGTTACGAGGTGGGTGTGCGGATCAATATTGACGTGCTCAACGCCCAAAGCCAGCT
>RFRO01000269.1 GCA_009924455.1 Betaproteobacteria bacterium | reverse complement strand
CGGCTTTGGGTTGGGTCACTATAACAGGGCTTCTTACCACCCGCACACTCTCACTCAATGCGGAGCCGTAGGCGTTGTAAACCAACACATCGTACGTTCCCTCCTCCGATGCAGACACCGAAGCGCTCGTAAATGCGGGAAGCTCCACAGTGCCATCATCGCCCACAACAACCCGGCCGCCAAAGTCGGCAAGCGCCTGGCCGCCTCGGCGCCACTGGTAGCGCACGCTGGTTCCCGCCGTGTCCGTGATCGTGCCCGTCAGCGACAGGGCCGAACCCGCAGGCAACGCCTTCACGGCCGACGCTGCGAGCGTCACCGCTGGAGGCACACGCACCAGCAGGATTCCCACTTCACGCGGCTCGGGCGCCGCCTTGACCGTGTCCACCGTGCCAAGCTTGTCCGCCGTGGAGAAGCTGTTGCGCAACACAACGCCGTACGTACCGGCGTCCGCAGGAACAACCGAGGGAATCGGGTACGCTGCAAATGCCTCTCCGTTGACCGAATTCCATCCCGTTTTGGAACTCCATGTACCGCTTGAAAGCTTGTACCAGCGGGCCTCGACGTTCGACCCGGTCACGTTGACTTTCAATGTGACGCTTTCCCCGCTTACAAGCGACGTCGTGGCGCTGCCGGAAACCCCGCTGCCAAACGCCACACGCGTGTTTAAATTCACTTTCACCGGCGCACTGTCCACGTAACGCACATCCGGCGCCTTGACCACCACCTTGCCCAGCGCGCGCACCTTGAAGTTCACCGCGTCCGTCTTGTTGACTCCGCTGATTGTCAAAGTGCCGCTGTTGTACCCGCTCGCTCGGTAGGCGGCGCTGTTTAGAGATCCAATCGCTGTGTAGGTGCTGCCCGTTTGTTTGTACCATTGGAAGGGCTCCGCGTCCGCCAAATCCCCGGTCACCACCGCCCTCAACCGCAGCGTGCTTCCCGGATCCACAGAACTTACCGGCTCGATGGACACCGTCACAGGCTGGAACACGCTCACCTGCGCGCTCTCCGACACGGTGGTGCCGGCGTTGTTGGTAATTTCCAGCTTGTAATATCCAGCATCGGCACTTGCCACAGACGCCACCTCATACGTGGCTGCGATTGCCCCGGGTACAGGAGCCCAGTCGTCCGTCAACGCCCGGCGGAAATACCACTGGAACCGGGGCGCGAGCATCCACTGATAAGCCGAATAACCCGGCTTTTCCGTCCCGATTTGCTGAACCTCGTAGCCCGCGCTCAACGTGGCGCGCTCGCCCGGCATACGGCGCTGCGATTCGGGCTGGGCAGTGATCAACGCCTTGCGGATCACCACCACCGTGTACTCAAGGTCGGTGAGCTTTTGTCCGTCCACGCTCACGCTCACCTTGTAACTTCCGTCATCACCAGCCACATAAACGCGGCTTGCAACACTGCCCGAGACCACCGTGGTGAGCGAACCGCCCCTTAACGTCCCCAACACCAGGTTGGCGCTCTGGGCCGTGCTGTTGGCGCTCAAACTCAAATTCGTCCAACTGCCGCCCGAGATCTGTTTGGACCACTGATAGGTCAAGCCGTCGCCGATCCCAAACGTCCGCAGCATGATATCATCCCCTTCGTTGGCCAGAACCCCCTGCGCGCTCATGCCCAGCGGATCGGCCGCATTTACAAAGATC
>RFRO01000268.1 GCA_009924455.1 Betaproteobacteria bacterium | reverse complement strand
AGGCGACAAGTTCCGCAACCTGGCTGATGTGGCGATCAACGACTATGTCGATGCGGCGGACTTTTACACGGCCTTCTCCCAGGGTGCATTTGGCACCGTGGAAGCGGTGTTCCACGAAGGTGCGTGCAGCGACACCATGGAGCACAACGGCAAGTACATGATGGCCAATAACTACGCCGTCTCCTTGCAGTTGTTCGAGGCGGCCCAGGCGCGCAAGAGCCGCTTGCTGTACGCCTCTTCGGCAGCCACCTACGGCGGCTCCAGCGTGTTCGCCGAAGATCCGGCGCACGAGGCACCGCTCAATGTCTACGGCTACTCCAAGCTGCTGTTTGACCAGAAAATGCGCAGCACCCTGGGCGCGCGCTTTGACGGTGGCAGCGCGCAGGTTGTAGGCTTTCGCTATTTCAATGTGTACGGCCCGCGCGAGCAGCACAAGGGCCGCATGGCCAGCGTGGCCTTCCACCAATTCCACCAGTTCCAAACCGAAGGCCGGGTCAAGCTTTTTGCCGATTACGGGGGCTATGGCGCGGGAGAGCAAATGCGCGACTTTGTCTTTGTTGACGACGTGGTCGCCGTGAATCTCTGGTTTTTTGACCACCCGCAGGCCAATGGTCTGTACAACTTGGGAACGGGTCGGGCCCAACCCTTTAACGACGTGGCATGCGCCGTAATCAACAGTCAACAGCGTGCGCAGCGCACGCGGAGAAACAGCGCTGGATTTACCGGCACTTGTCGCGCAGGGCCTGATTGAATACATCCCCTTCCCTGACGCGCTGCGGGGCAAATACCAGTGTTTCACCCAGGCCGATCTGGGCGCGCTGCGCGGCGTTGGCTGTGGCCATGTATTCGCCGACGTGGCCCAGGGTGTTGCAGCCTATGCCACCCGCCTGCCGATCAGCGCCTGAGCCCAAAGTAAGCACCCCCATGGCAGCGACCACTGTCCACCTCCGCAGCCTGCTGCGCTTGGGCGCGGCGATGCTACTGGCGCTGGCGGGCGGGCTGTGCGCAGCCACGGACATCAACCAGGCCAACGAGGCCGAACTGGACAGCATCCGTGGCTTCGGGCCGCCTACCACCGCGCGCATCTTGCAAGAGCGGGCCAAAGCCCCTTTTGCCGACTGGGCTGATTTGATGCGCCGCGTCAAAGGCATTAAGCAAGCCCGTGCGCGGCAACTCTCCAACGAAGGGCTAACCGTCAACGGCCAGCCCTACCCCACACCATGACGGCCGTGCTAGCGATCTGTCTGGGCGCCTGCGTGGGCGCATTGGGGCGCTGGCAACTCGGTGTGTGGCTGAACCAAGCGCCGCGCCTGGACAGCGGCGACGCCGTACTGGCCGGGCACTTCCTGCCCTTGGGTACGCTGGCCGCCAATTTGATCGGTGGCTATTTGGTCGGCGTGTGTGTGGCGGTATTCCAGGCGCTGCCCGATGTGGATCCGGTCTGGCGGCTCGCACTGGTGACCGGATTTTTAGGGGCGCTCACCACGTTTTCGAGCTTTTCGGCCGAGGTTGTCACCATGCTGGGCCAGCAGCGCTATGCGCTGGCGCTGGGCACGGCCGCCATCCACCTGCTGGGTTCACTGGTACTGACCGTGGCGGGTATGCGCACGGTCGATTTGCTCACCGGATCGTGATGTCTGGCGCGCAAGC
>RFRO01000267.1 GCA_009924455.1 Betaproteobacteria bacterium | reverse complement strand
TGGTAGCGCCTGCGCCGGTGGTGCGCGAGTTACGCGCTATGCGCCGCTTGATGATGCGCCACGTCGCCACCAACAACCAGCAAGCGGCGGCCAGCTTTATCGCCCATGGTTTTCATGAAGCCTATGTGCGCCGCTTGAATCTGGCCTACCGCGAAAGGGCGCGTGTGCTTACGGCAGCGCTGGCCCAGTATGCGCCGCAACTACAAACGAGCGCGGCCCGTGGCGGCTCGGCGCTGTGGGTGCAAGGCCCGCAAGACCTGGACACCAGTGTTTTGGCCGAAAAGCTTTTGAAGCAAGGCGTAGTTGTCGAGCCTGGTGCTGTTTTTTATGTGGACCCGCTACCTGTGTGCAATGCGATGCGCATTGGGTATTCATCGATCGCGGTGGACCGGATTGAAGACGGGGTGCGCATCATGGCCAGGGAGCTAAAGGCGGCGCTTAGGCCTTGAGTGCCGACGCGCACTCAGCAGCATCACAGCGCAGCGCAAGCTTCCCGCAAAAACTGCAAATCCTCGCCCTGTAAATGCGGACTCAGGCGTTCCAACACGGTGGCGTGATAGGCGTTGAGGTAGGCGGTTTCTTCTGCGCCCAGCAAGTCTTTGCGTACCACGCGGGTGTCGATGGGACACAGCGTCAGGGCTTCAAAACGGTAAAACATTCCGTGCTCAGTGGCCGTGTGATCTTGGCATAGCAAGATGTTTTCGATGCGTATGCCATAGCGGCCTGGCAGGTACACGCCGGGCTCGTTGGTGACCACCATGCCTGGGAGGATGGCCTGGTCGATCAGGCCGGTGCTGATGCTGTGCGGCCCTTCGTGCACGTTATTGAAATAGCCCACGCCGTGGCCGGTGCCGCAGGCGTAATTGACGCCCTCGTTCCAAAGCGCCTGGCGCGCCAATACGTCTAGTTGCAGCCCCCGCGTGCCGTGCAGAAAAATCGCGGCTGATAAGCGCAGCATGCCCTTGAGCACCAGTGTGAAATGCCGCGCCTGGTCGTCGCTGACCGGGCCGCAGACGAAGGTGCGGGTGATGTCGGTGGTGCCATCGTCGTACTGGCCGCCTGAGTCCAGCAGAAAAAAGCCCTCGGGCTTGACGGGCGTGTCCACACCGTCTTTCAGGCCGTAATGCATCATGGCTGCGTTGGGGCCATAGGCGGGTATCGAGGTGAAGCTCAGGCCTCGAAACAAGTCGAGTTTTGCGCGTTCGCTATCGATGCGATCGGAGACGATGCGCTCGGTCAATTGCCCACTTCCCACGTGTGCGTAAAACCAGCGCAAAAAGCGCACCATAGCCACGCCGTCGCGTACAAAGCAATTTTTCCAATGGCTGATTTCGCTGGTGTTTTTGACGGCTTTAAGCAGCACCGACGGCGCACGTTTTTCTACCAAACTGCAACCATGGGCGCGCAAGGTTGCAAAGGTCAGCATATTGCTTTGCGCCGGGTCGACCAATACGCTTTGCCCGGCCAAGGTGGCCAGGCTGTCGAAGAACGTGTCGTAGTCTTGTAGAGCAACACCTTGTGCGGCCAGGTCGTTGCGCAAGGTTTCGCTAAAACGATGGGTATGGGCATACAGCACAGCCCGGTCTTCAGTAAGCACCAAATAAGCGTGGAAGTAAGGTGACGTTGGTACATCGTTGCCGCGTAGATTGAGCAAGTAACCGATGTCATCCAGTGCGTTA
>RFRO01000266.1 GCA_009924455.1 Betaproteobacteria bacterium | reverse complement strand
GGTGGGCAACTCCAACAAGCGCCCGCGCAACAACAAGGCCAGCTGATCGCCCTGGGCCTGCACCGTACCCTGCACCACCTGGCCATCGGACAGGTTGAGGAGCCGCGCCGTACTGGCCTCCACCAAAGGCAGCGACATCTGCCCCTGTGGAAACACCACGGGGGACGGACGCACCTGCTGTGCGCTGTTTTCGGTGATGGAGATCACGGCCGAACCAGGTTGTCCCGGCTCAGGGGTAACGCACCCAACGCTTGCGCTCTTCGGCGGTGCTGATAGCGGCGGCTGTGGCGCGCTGGGCGCCTGCCGCGTCTGCATCCGCCTCGGCGGTCATCGGTCCCACCACCGAGAGCAGCAATTTCTTGTGATCAGGAACGGTCAGCACAGCGCCCTTCTTGATCCGGGGCGGGGTGGTGACCGGGGTTACAAATGCCAGCGGGTTCTGGCTGATGAATGCACGGCGCAGCAAATCCATCTTCAGCGGGCTGTCGGGCATGGTGACCTGGATCACATGGTCCAGGGTCTCGCCGCTGCGTGGCGTGTAGGTTGCAGCGGCTTTGGGAGCGACGTCGACAGGAGCCGCTTCGCCAGCGCCAGCAGGCTCGCCGTGCATCAAGGCCACAGCCAGGAGGCTGCAGCTGGCCAGGCCCATCGCCATAGCGCGAAACTGCGTCATGAACCTGCGGGAATCGGGGGTGATCGGGGCCATGGTGGCGTCTCCAGGTAAAGGGTTAGGGCAGGCTCAAACGGGTTTGTTTACTTCACGGCAGGCTGCGCGCAGGCCAGGCCCGCCATTGCGTCTGCACCGCTTTTTGCGGACCCGCCAGCCACTGCAGCTGGGCGCTGCCCTCGCTCACGCTGGCCACACGCGCCAGCACGGTTTGGGCAATCACCCCGGCGTCCAGGCTGCGCTGGGGAATCTGCTGGCTGTTGACCAAAATCCACTCGTCGCCGACCTGGATGCCGGAGGCGGCGCCGGCGTCAATGTGAAACTGCGTACCGTCAGCCAGCGTCACACGCGGATTGAACGCCCGGCAGGCCAAAGCGGCGCCCATCGAGTCGGCCAGGTAGGTCAGCTGGGGGCCCAGCGCGATGCGCGTGGCGTCGCTGAGCTGCACGGGACCGAATCCCGACTGCTCGGATAACAAATCAATGTGCAAGGTGCGCTGAAACGCTGGGCGCGAGACATCGCGCTCCTGCAGCGACAACTCCAAACGCACAGAAAGCCGCGGCGCGCTGTCCCAATACAGCTGGGGCGATCCGCTGCCGGTAAACCAACCCGGGACCTTCACCGCCACCGCATTGGGATCGGCCGCAGGTTTGGTCGGCGCCTGCGCCACCACCGGCGGCACCAGGGTCATGCGGACGGTGGCGCCCCAGTTCGAGGTCGGATTGGCTTCGCCCAGCAGCGCCCGGTGGTAAGCGCCTTCGGGCTCCGGCAATCGGTCGCGCAACCGCCATTGGCCACCGGTGCGCGCGCTGGCACGCAGGCGCTCATTCACCAGCGCGCGCAAGGACTCCAGCATCCACCGTTGATCAGCGGGTAAGTTGGTGGGCACGTCCCAGCGCAGCATCACCAGATGTTTGAACCGCTCGCTGGCGGGCGCACAAACAGCGGGGGCTTTGTCTGCCGCGTCAGCAACCTTGTCCCACTGGAGCGCCGCGCTGGGCTCGCCCTTGGCG
>RFRO01000265.1 GCA_009924455.1 Betaproteobacteria bacterium | reverse complement strand
ACTGCATTGACGTATTTGTGTCCGTCGGTTCCACCAAACTCTTTGGCCAGCTCAATGCATTCATTGATGACCGCACGCCAGGGTACATCCAGACAATGCAGCATTTCATAGGTGCCGATCCACAGCACGGCATGCTCAATGGGCGAGAGGTCCGCCAGCGGGCGGTCGACCTTTTGCGCAATATGCGCATCCAGTGCAGCCGCTTGTTCGATGCAGCCATGCAGCAGGGCATCGAAGTGCGCCGCATCGGCCTTGTTAAAGCCCATGAGATCGCGGGTGAACGGGTCAATTTCATCCGCCGGATTTTTTCCGACCAGATGCTGGTACAGCCCTTGCAGTGCGAACTCGCGGGCACGGGTACGGGCACTTTTTTTGGGGTACTTCAGCGCTTTGGGGCTGTCGCCTGCGTCTTTGGGCTCGGACGCGGCGGGGGGCATGGTGGACTGCGCCATCAGCCGATGCGGTCCAGCAGGTTGATCATTTCCACGGCCACCCGCGCAGCCTCGCGGCCTTTTTCTTCCTGGCGGGCTTCAGCCTGCGCCAAGTCCTCGGTGGTGAGGATGGCATTCACCACCGGCACGTGGTAATCCAGCGCGATGCGTGTCACGCCAGCGCCCGATTCGTTGGCCACCAGCTCGAAATGGTAGGTCTCGCCGCGGATGATGCAGCCCAGCGCGATCAGGGCATCGTGCTTGGCTTTTTCTGCCAGCGCTTGCAAAACTACCGGGATTTCCAACGCGCCTGGAACGCTGTAGTGGTCGATGTCGCGCTCGCTCACGCCCAGCGCCAACAGCTCCTGGCTGCAGTGCGCCATCAGCGCGTCGGTAACCGGCGCGTTGAAGCGCGCTTGCACCAGGGCAATGCGCAAGCCTTTACCGTCTAACGCCGTGCCTTGCTCAGGGACTGCGCCCTTATTCGCACCAAACATACATGTCCTTATTCGTTCGCTGTCAATCGGTCTGGCTGATGTAGCCAACCGTTTCCAAACCGTAGCCAACCAAACTGGGCATACGCCGCGGGCTGCCCATCAGCCGCATGCGCCGCACGCCGCAATGCAAAAGAATTTGCGCGCCGATGCCGTAGGTGCGCAAATCCAGGCGTCCGCGTTCCGGTGCCTGCGCGGACCGTGCAGTGCCTTCAAATTGCGCCAACAATTGCTCGCTGCTCTCGCCGCCATTGAGCAACACGACCACGCCGCGCCCCTCTTTTTGAATGTGTTGCAGGGCCGCGTCCAGACTCCAGGAGTGCATGCTGCGCCCCACCTCCAGCGCGTCCAGCACCGAAAGCGGCTCGTGCACGCGCGCGCTGACCACATCATGGGGCTCCCAATTACCCGCAACCAAAGCCAGGTGCACACCCTGGCCCGCGGTGTCACGGAAGGCGTGGGCGGTGAACGTGCCATGGGCGGTTTGCAGGCTGCGGGTGCCCAGCTTTTCGAGCAGCGACGATTCGCGGCTGCGGTGCTCGATCAGCGCGGCAATCGTGCCAATCTTCAGCCCGTGCTGGGCAGCAAAAATCTGCAAGTCCGGCAGCCGGGCCATGGTCCCGTCGTCGTTCATGATTTCGCAGATCACGGCGGCGGGCGAGCATCCCGCCATCGCCGCCAGATCGCAGCCCGCTTCGGTATGGCCAGCGCGCATCAGAACGCCGCCGTCCACGGCCTGCAAGGGAAAAATATGG
>RFRO01000264.1 GCA_009924455.1 Betaproteobacteria bacterium | reverse complement strand
GACAATGCGCGCAGTTGCGGTGCTTCAGTTACCCGCAATGACAGCACCATGCTGAATTTTCTGTATCTACCTGCCAATAACTGACTGGGCTCCCCGCCCCGTTCGGTCGGTATGTGAAGCGTCCTCAGGACGCACCCTTATGACTTTTGAAGATCTCCAATTGGCTCCGGCATTGTTAAAAGCTGTGCGCGAGCAGGGCTACGACGTTCCCACACCGATCCAGGCGCAAGCCATTCCGCTGATTCTGGAAGGCCGCGACCTGCTCGGTGGCGCGCAAACCGGCACCGGCAAAACCGCCGCGTTCACCCTGCCGCTGCTGCACCGCCTGACCATGAGCCGCAGCGCGCAAAACAAATTCGGCGGTACGGGCATCCGCGCGCTGGTGCTCACCCCCACCCGCGAACTTGCGGCGCAGGTCGAAGAATCCATCCGCACCTACGGCAAATACCTGCAGCTCAGCAGCACCGTGATTTTTGGTGGCGTGGGCATGAACCCCCAAATCAGCAAACTCAAAAAAGGCGTGGACATTCTGGTGGCCACACCCGGACGCTTGCTGGACTTGCAACAGCAAGGCATGCTGGATCTGGGCCAGGTGCAAATTCTGGTGCTCGACGAGGCCGACCGTATGCTGGACATGGGCTTTATCCATGACGTGAAAAAAGTGCTGGCGCTGGTTCCCAAAGAAAAGCAAAGCCTGCTGTTCTCCGCCACTTTCAGCGACGAGATCCGCGACCTGGCCAACGGCTTGCTCAAAGACCCGCAAAGCGTGCAGGTCACGCCCCGCAACACCACGGTGCAGCGCATCACGCAGGTCATCCACCCGGTTGGGCGCGGCAAGAAAAAAGCCCTGCTCGCACACATCATCAACGAACACAACTGGAGCCAGGTGCTGGTCTTCACGCGCACCAAGTTCGGCGCCAACAATGTGGCCGAGTTCCTGGAAAAGAACGGCATCAGCGCCATGGCCTTGCACGGCAACAAAAGCCAGTCCGCGCGCACCCAGGCGCTGGCCGGCTTCAAAAGCGGTGAGGTACGCGCCCTGGTTGCCACCGACATCGCCGCGCGCGGCATCGATATCGATGAGCTGCCGCATGTCGTCAACTACGAAATCCCCAACGTCTGCGAAGACTATGTGCACCGCATCGGCCGCACCGGGCGCGCAGGCTCGGACGGCGCTGCTGTCAACCTGGTGAGCCTGGACGAAGAAGGCTTTATGGCGGAGATCGAACGCTTCACCAAGCAGAACATCGAGGTGCGCGTGATCGAGGGCTTTGCCCCCGAACCTGGTGAGCGCGCCGAGCCCATCGCCATGGGTCGCCAAACCATCTGGGGCGGAGCGGGCAAACCGCCGAGCCGCGACGTCATGCAAGCCGCAGCCAAAGCCGCACGCACCGAAATGCTGGAACGTGTGCGGGAGAAAAAAGGCGCCGGCGGCGCGGGCCCACGCCACGGCGGCGGCGGGCGCAACGGTGGCGGCGGTGGCGCAGGACGCGGCGGACCGCCGCGCGGTCACGGTAACGGCCAAGGCCATGGCGGCGCACGGCCGCCCCAGCCGCGCAATGACTTTGTGAACCTCGAAGAACAACCCCCCTTGAACCACGACGCCCCACGCGGGAATCGCAACGGCGGCGGCCGTGGCGGCATGCCCGGCGGCGCACCCCGTCCAGCGGGCGGTGCGGG
>RFRO01000263.1 GCA_009924455.1 Betaproteobacteria bacterium | reverse complement strand
TGCAAATGCCTGGAAGTGGCGGTGCGCGGCGGTATGCCGGTGTTGCTGTTGTCGGCTGGCCAAGCGGGCGCTACCGCACCGGCGTCGCTGGCTACGGCGCTTGTGCAAGAAACAGCGGAATGCTTGGCTGGCTTGGTGTACGTGAACGCGGTCAAACCCAAAGCGCCGGCCATGTTCGGCACCTGGTGCTTCGTGTCCGATTTGCGCACGGGCGCGATGTCGGGCGGCAGCCCTGAGCAAGCGCTGCTTTCGGCTGCCAGCGCCCAAATGGCGCGCTATTACGACCTCACAGGCGCCACGGCGTCGGGCATGTGCGACTCGAAGCTGCCTGACGCCCAAGCAGGCTTCGAGAAAGCCTACAACCACGCGCTTGTCGGTAACGCCGGGGCTAACCTCATTTATGAATCAGCGGGCATGCTGGCGAGCCTCCTGGGCTTTTCGCTGGAAAGTTTGCTCATTGACAACGACATCATCGGCGCTGTTCAGCGCACCATTCGCGGCATCGAAGTTAATGATGAGACCTTGTCTTTGGACACCATTCGCGACGTGTGCGTGAATGGCCCCGGCCACTATCTGGGTGCACCACAGACGCTGCAACTGATGCAGAAAGATTACCTGTATCCGCAGGTCGCCAATCGCGCCAGCCCCAACCAGTGGACAGAGGCCGGCCGCCCGACCATTGTCGAGACCGCATCGAAGAAGTTACAGGCCATCTTGGATGGCCATTTCCCCTCGCACATTTCTGCGGAGATGGACGCCCAATTGCGCAATCAGTTCCCCATCAAGCTTGCACGCGAAGGGATGTTGCCAAAGCGTTGAGGGCTCTGGGTCCTCCGCCTCTCGGCGGAGGTCTGCTGGCTACAATCAACGCGGTGTGGGGCGTTAGCTCAGTTGGTTAGAGCAGAGGACTCATAATCCTTTGGTCGAGTGTTCAAGTCACTCACGCCCTACCAACTTTTGCACTGCGCGCTCCGCGTTCAAGATAAAAATCAAGAATTTCCCGAAATTGCCCCGATGGCGTCATTTCTATGACATAATCGAGGGCTTCGGTCAGCAGCGCTGAAACGGATCTCCTGAAAAAATTAAAAATTTTTAGGAAAGTCCAAAAAGTCGTGCTACAATCGAGGGCTTCGCAGACAGTTGTGAAGTAAACCGGAGAGTCCGGAGTTCTTTAAAAACATACAGCCGATAAGCGTGGGCGTTTGAAGGCAATTGCCAAGTTCTTTGGAACTTAGCTTTAATTAGCTAACAAACGCTCATGAAGTAATAGATGTGAAATTCGTCAAAGAAAATCACGTCGATTCCAATTTATGAGTGGCGTAGAAATACGCAAAAAATTCAAGATCGAACTATAGAGTTTGATCCTGGCTCAGATTGAACGCTGGCGGCATGCCTTACACATGCAAGTCGAACGGTAACAGGTTAAGCTGACGAGTGGCGAACGGGTGAGTAATATATCGGAACGTGCCCAGTCGTGGGGGATAACGCAGCGAAAGCTGTGCTAATACCGCATACGATCTACGGATGAAAGCGGGGGATCGCAAGACCTCGCGCGATTGGAGCGGCCGATATCAGATTAGCTAGTTGGTGGGGTAAAAGCCCACCAAGGCGACGATCTGTAGCTGGTCTGAGAGGACGACCAGCCACACTGGAACTGAGACACGGTCCAGACTCCTACGGG
>RFRO01000262.1 GCA_009924455.1 Betaproteobacteria bacterium | reverse complement strand
CCGTCGCCATAAAACAAGCAGGTTCCGAAGATGCCGACGGACAGCAAGACGCCGCGCAGCCGCGGCTTGCCTTTGACCGCTTGCGAGGCCAGGGCCAGCATGGCAATCAGGCCGCCTTCGCCCTCGTTGTCGGCGCGTAGCACCAGCACCACGTATTTGAGCGAGACGATGATGGATAGCGTCCAGAAAATCAGGGAAAGAATGCCGTAGATGTTGGCCTGCTCCAGCGGCAGGTGGCCCGAGGCGAAGACCTCTTTCATGGCGTACAGAACGCTGGTTCCGATATCACCGTAGACCACGCCGATCGCGGCCAGAACCAGGGAGGGGAGGGACGATTTCGAAGCGGATGAGGACACTAATTTGATCCGGCCCAGAGGTGTTGGCCAAATTCCATGCGACGCGGGAGCGCCATTGTGCCTCCGCAAACCCGCTGATCGGGCGCCGTTTTCAACAAACGCAGAAAAAATTGCTGCAATGCAACAAAAAGTTTCCCTAATCGTCGTTTTCGGCCATGGGATCGGTCTGTTCGAGCTCGATACTGCCGGCCAGCAGGGCCAGGCGGGCGATCACCCCGTACATGTAAAAGCGGTTCGGCGCGCTGGCGCCCGGACGCATGCCGGGCTCGGGCAGCGACAGGCTTTGGGCAAAAGCCAGCGGCACATAGCTGGAGCCCGGCGCGTGCAGCAGCTCGTCGGCGCCCTGCTGCGCGTGCACCCGGTAAAAGCCACCCACCACAAAGCGGTCCAGCAGGTACACCACCGGCTCGGCAACCGCGTCGTTGATCCGCTCCAGCGTCAGCACGCCCTCTTGCACGATCAGCGCTTGCGGGCCCGCCGCCGGCAGCAGGGCCACCTGCGCGGCCAGCTCTTTGCCGTCGCGCAGCGTCATCAGGCCCATGCCGCTGTGTTGGTCGTCACGCTTGACCACGACAAATGGACGCTCCTTGATGCCGTATTCCTTGTATTTGCGCCGCGTTTTCAGCAGCATGGCCTCCACCTTGGCGCGCAGCGCGGCCAGGCCGTGGGGCGTGGCCAGGTCCAGCTCACCGCAGAGTTCAAACTCGGGGTTGATCAACCAGGGGTCGACGCCAATCAGCTTGGCAAAGCGCTTGGCTGCTTCTTCGTAGCAGTCGAAGTGCCGGCTCTTGCGGCGCACCGCCCAGCTGGCGTGCAGCGGCGGCAGCAGGTACTGCGACTGGAGGTCTTCCAAGATGCCGGGAATGCCGCTGGCCAGGTCGGTGTTGAGCAGAATCGTGCAGGGGTCGAAGTCCTTCACGCCAATGCGCCCGCGCTCGCGCAGCACCGGCTCCAAATCCACGCTCTGCCCGCCGGGTACCTGCAGCGTGGTGCTCTTTTTCAGGTCCGGGCTGATGGAGCCAAAGCGCACGTTCAGGCCGGCCATCTCGAAGATGCGCCGCAGCTGCACCAGGTTGCTCAGGTAAAAGCTGTTGCGCACATGGTTGTCGGGCACGATCAGCAGGTTGCGCGCTTCGGGGCAGGTTTTTTCCACTGCCGAGAGCGCCGCCTGCACCGCCAGTGGCAGCATGGCCGGCGTCAGGTTGTTCCAGCCGCAGGGGAAAAAGTCGGTGTCCACCGGGGCCAGCTTGAAGCCGGCGTTGCGCACATCGACCGAGCCGTAAAACGGCGGCGTGTGCTCCATCCACTCCATGCGGAACCAGCGCTCAATGGCTGA
>RFRO01000261.1 GCA_009924455.1 Betaproteobacteria bacterium | reverse complement strand
ACCTACCTCGTCACCTCCCGAATCGGCGTGTCGGCCAAGCTCAAGGGCGCTGAGGCGGCGATGGAACTGCCGCTGGCCGGCGGCTTCGGTCTGGGTGTCAACGGCACGTATGTCGATTCCAAGGATGCCGACGGGGCGCCGCTGCTGGGCAGCTCGAAGCGCACCTACAACATGCGCGGCTTTTACGAGGATTCCAAGCTGACCGCCAGCCTGGCCTGGAACTACCGTTCGGACTACGCCATTGGCTTCGTGGGCGACGGCACGCTCAAGCCCCTGGTCAACAGTGCCGGCGTGATCACGCAGTACAAATCGCATTCACTCTTGCGGCATTTGCAGCGCGGCTGGAGTTTTTTGCGCGCCGAGCTCAACGAGATGGTCGACCTGCTACCAGCCCAGCAGCGGCTCAACGACGAGCATTGGTACCGCGGCACCGCCGATGCGATTTACCAGAACCTGGACATCATCCAAAGCAGCAACCCGGAGTACGTGGTCATCCTGGCCGGCGACCACGTCTACAAAATGGACTATTCGCTGATGCTCAAAGACCATGTGGACAGTGGCAGGGATTGCACCGTGGGCTGCATTGAAGTGCCGCTGCAGGAGGCCACGGCCTTTGGTGTCATGGCCGTTGACGCAGCACGCGCCATCGTCAGCTTTGCCGAAAAGCCCGCGCAGCCCCAGGCCATGCCCAACAAGCCGGACGTGGCCTTGGCCAGCATGGGCATTTATATTTTCAACGCGGCCTATCTGTACCGGGTGCTGGATGAGGACTTGGCGAACGCGGCGTCCAGCCACGACTTTGGCAAGGACGTGATTCCGCGCGTGGTGGAAGAGGGGCGGGCCATCGCCCATCCGTTTTCCATGTCCTGTGTTTCGTCGAGCCTGGAATCCGCGCCGTATTGGCGCGACGTGGGCACCATTGATGCCTTTTGGGAAGCCAATCTGGATCTGGCCTCGGTCACACCGGCTCTGGACATTTACGACACCAACTGGCCAATCTGGACCAACCAACGCCAGCTGCCGCCGGCCAAGTTTGTGCAGGACGCGCAGGGCATGCATGGACAGGCCATCAACACCATGGTCTCGGGCGGCTGCATTGTGTCGGGCTCGGTGGTGAGCAATTCGGTCTTGTTCTCCAGCGTGCGGGTGCATTCGTTTTGCGAGATTGACCAGGCGGTTTTTTTGCCGGAAGTCACCATAGGCCGGGGCTGCCGCTTGCGCAAAATCGTGGTGGACCGGGGCTGCCACTTGCCCGAAGGCCTGGTGGTGGGCGAAGACGCGGAACTGGACGCCCAGCGCTTTGAGCGCACCGACAACGGCGTGGTGCTGATCACCAAGGCTATGCTTGACGCATTGAAAGCTCCCTAATCGCCGCGTCCGGCGACTCGTACATGCGCATTCTCCAGGTCAGCGCCGAACTCTTTCCCTTGCTCAAAACCGGTGGGCTGGCCGATGTGGCCGGGGCCCTGCCCGCAGCGTTGGGCGTGCACGGTTGTGAGGTGCGTGCGCTGCTGCCCGGATTTCCCGCCGTAGTGGCCGGTTTGCGTGCGCAGCACGCAGTCGGCAGCTTTACGACGCCCTGGGGCGAGGGGCTTAATCTCGTAGCGGGTGAATTCCCCGGGCTGGGCGCAGGTGGCGCTGCGCTCCAGGCCTATGTGCTGATGGCGCCTGGCCTGTATGACCGATCCGGCAACC
>RFRO01000027.1 GCA_009924455.1 Betaproteobacteria bacterium | reverse complement strand
CCAGCGCTGTCGAGCTGGTCATCGCCACCGTGAACAACGGTCACATGATCGAGATGGAAAAGCTGAGCAAGAACTTTGAAGCCGCCAACCCGGGCATCACCCTGAAATGGGTCACGCTGGAAGAAGGCGTGTTGCGCCAGCGCGTGACGACGGACATCGCCACCAAAGGCGGCCAGTTCGACGTCATGACCATTGGTATGTACGAGACGCCCATCTGGGGCAAAAAAGGCTGGCTGACCGAGCTCAAGGGCGACGCCAGCTACGACGCCGATGACATCCTGCCCGCCATGCGCAACGGCCTGAGCGTGGACGGCAAGATGTACGCAGCCCCCTTCTACGGTGAAAGCTCCATGCTGATGTACCGCAAAGACCTGACCGACAAAGCCGGTATCAAGTTCGCTGACCGTCCCACCTGGAACGACGTGCGCGATGCGGCCGCAAAGATCCACGATCCGAAGAATGGCGTGTACGGCATCTGCCTGCGCGGCAAGCCGGGCTGGGGCGACAACATGGCTTTCCTGTCCACCATGGCCAACAGCTTTGGCGCGCAGTGGTTTGACATGTCCTGGAAGCCGCAGCTCGAATCCAAGCCTTGGAAAGAAGCCGTCACCTTCTACTTGGACCTGCTGACCAAGTACGGCCCTCCCGGATCGTCGGCCAACAGCTTCAACGAAATCCTGGCGCTGTACAACGAAGGTAAGTGCGGCATGTGGATCGACGCGACCATTGCAGCGTCTTTCATCACCGACCCCAAGCAGTCCAAAGTGGCTGACAAAGTGGCCTTCGCACAAGGACCTTACAGCGTGACGCAAAAAGGCGCGAACTGGCTGTGGGCCTGGGCTCTGGCGATTCCTGCTGGAACCAAAAACGCCGATGCGGCGCAGAAGTTCGTGAGCTGGGCGACATCCAAGGACTACATCAACCTGGTTGCCAAGACCAATGGCTGGGCACGCGTTCCGACCGGCACCCGCAAGTCGACCTATGCCAATCCGGAGTTCCAGAAAGCGGCCGTGTTTGCTGCTGCTGAAAAGGCGGCTATCGATTCGGCAAACCCCAACGACAGCACCTTGCCCAAGTCTCCGTATGTGGGCGTGCAGTTCGCGGCTATTCCGGAGTTCCAGGCTATTGGTATCGCGGTGGGTCAGCAAATGAGTGCGGCTCTGGCTGGCAAGACCACGGTGGACGCTGCGTTGAAGGCCTCGCAAGTCGCTGCCGACCGTGAAATGAAGAAGGGCGGCTACTACAAGTAAGCCGCAACGTCTGGGTGATCACCGGCCAGGTGACCGCCCGGACTGTGGGGTGTCGGCACGCGTGTGCCGGCACCTTTTCCTTCTGGCAACTGTCTCCCCCGCACCAATCAACATGAACCGCCTGCTGCCCCGCCTGTTGCTGACGCCTGCTGTCGCCACGCTGCTGCTGTGGATGCTGGTTCCCTTGGTGATGTCGGTGTATTTTTCCGTGATCCGCTACAACCTGATGCAGCCGGATCAGACCGGTTTTATCGGTTTCGAGAATTTTGAATATTTCCTCACCGACCCGTCGTTTACGGTGGCGGTGCTCAACACCATGTGGCTCCTGGGCAGCGTGATTGTCATCACGGTCGTGATGGGCGCTTCGCTGGCCTTGTTGATTGATGACGCTTTTCCCGGCCGCGCAGTGGTGCGCCTGCTGCTGATTTCGCCATTCTTTGTGATGCCCACCGTCAATGCCTTGTTGTGGAAGCACATGATGATGCACCCCATCTATGGCGCGCTGGCGCAGGTGTGGATTTTTTTTGGCGCCACGCCGCTGGAGTGGCTGAGCGACTTTCCACTCGGTTCGATTGTCATCATGGTCGCCTGGCAATGGTTGCCCTTTGCCACGCTGATTTTCATGACAGCGCTGCAAAGCATGAACCGCGAACAGCTGGAGGCCGCCCGCATGGACGGCGCGACCTACCTTCAGCAGTTGCGCTACCTCTACATCCCGCACCTGGGCCGCTCGATTGCGGTGGTGGTGATGATTGAGATGATCTTTTTGCTGAGTGTATTTGCCGAGATTTTCACCACCACCGGCGGTGGCCCGGGTGATGCGAGTACGAATGTGGCCTTTCTGATATTCAAGCAGGCGCTGCTGAATTTTGATGCCGGCGTGGCCTCTGCCGGGGCCTTGTTTGCGGTGCTGCTGGCCAATATTGCCGCGGCATTTTTGATCCGCCTGGTCGGCCGTAATCTGGAAACCTGAACATGGCCAAACGCTCCGCCTATCCCCCGGCGCTGATTGCCCGTACGCTGATCGCGTGGCTGGTCACGCTGGTGCTGTTTTTCCCGCTGGGCTGGCTGATCCTGACCGCCTTCAAGACCGAGTTGCAGGCGATTGCGGTACCGCCGCTGTTGCTGTTCATGCCCACGCTGGACAACTTCCGCGAGGTGCAAGAACGCAGCGACTACCTGCTCTACGCCCGTAACTCGCTGATCACCAGCGTGCTCTCCACGGTGATCGGTTTGTTGATTGCGGCACCGGCCGCGTATTCCATGGCTTTTTTCAAAGGCCGCCATACCAAGAACATCCTAATGTGGATGCTCTCGACCAAGATGATGCCCGCCGTGGGCGCGCTGGTGCCGATTTATGTGCTGGCCCAGCAGGCCGGGCTGCTCGACACGCGCACCGGCCTCATCATCATCTTCATGCTTTCCAACCTGCCCATCATGGTCTGGATGTTGTATTCGCATTTCAAAGACATTCCGCACGAAATTCTGGAAGCCGCGCGCATGGACGGGGCCAACCTCTGGCAGGAGTTTTACCGGGTGACCCTGCCTTTGGCCTTGGGCGGCCTGGCATCCACCGGTTTGCTGTGCTTGGTGCTGAGTTGGAACGAGGCGTTCTGGAGCTTGAATTTGAGTTCGGCCAAGGCCGGTACCTTGGCCACGCTGATCGCCAGTTATTCCAGCCCCGAAGGCCTGTTCTGGGCCAAGCTCTCTGCCGCCTCGCTGATGGCGATTGCGCCCATCGTGGTGTTCGGCTGGTTCAGCCAGAAGCAATTGGTGCAAGGCCTGACCTTTGGCGCCATCAAGTGAATTTTGTGTCTTACCTACCTTTCGATTGAAGTCCGTCCATGTCTTACCTCCAACTGCGCGGCATTGAAAAAAAGTTCGGCGCGCTGCGCGTCATCCAAGGCATCGACCTGGAAATTCAGCTCGGCGAATTTGTGGTGTTTGTCGGGCCTTCCGGTTGCGGCAAATCGACGCTGCTGCGCCTGATTGCCGGGCTGGAGCAAACCGATGCCGGCAGCGTGATGCTCGATGGGCGCGATATCACCGAAGCCCCCTCCAGTCAGCGCGATCTGGCCATGGTGTTCCAAAGCTACGCCCTGTACCCGCATATGAGCGTCTTTGAGAACATGAGTTTTGCCCTCAAACTGGCCCATGTGCCCCACGATCAAATCCGTGAAAAGGTGGAGCGCGCCGCCCACATCCTGAACCTCACGCAGTATTTGCAACGCACGCCCAAGGAGCTCTCCGGCGGGCAGCGCCAGCGTGTGGCAATCGGGCGCGCCATCGTGCGTGCGCCCAAGGTATTTTTGTTTGACGAGCCGCTGTCCAATCTGGACGCCGCGTTGCGCGGGCAGACCCGCATCGAGATTGCCAAACTCCACCGCGATCTGGGTGCCACCACGGTCTACGTCACCCACGATCAGGTCGAGGCGATGACTTTGGCTGATCGGGTGGTGGTGTTGCGTGATGGCCGCATTGAGCAGGTCGGAACACCGCTGGAGCTGTATGACCGGCCGGCTAACCAGTTCGTTGCCCAGTTCATTGGCACTCCGCAAATGAATATCGTGGCAGCTTCTGACGCGGCTGAACTGCTGCGGGCCACCGGTCTGAGCCTGCCACCGGGTGGCGCCATCGGTCTGCGTCCCGAGCACCTGCATTTGCGCGCTCCAGGGCAGGGCCAGTTGCAGGCCCGCGTGGAGCTGATGGAGGCCCTGGGTGCAGAAACGCTGGTGTATGTCAGTACGGCGGCTGGCGTGCAACTGGTGGTGCGCCAGAACACCCGCAGCCCCTTGCAGGTGCACGCCGCGACTGGACTGGATATCGACGCCGATGCAGCCCATCTCTTTGATGCCCGCGGCCACATCAGCCGCGTAGGCCGTACCCCTTCCCCTTGAACCCAGCCACCATGCCATCCACTGCCACGCCGCTCACCATGCTCCACCTGGGGCTGGGCTCTTTCCACCGCGCCCACCAGGCCGTGTACCTGCACCAGCTCCAAGCCAGCGGCGACCACCGCTGGACCCTGGCGGGCGGCAATATCCGCGCCGACATGCAGGACACGATTGCCGCACTGGCTGCGCAAAACGGCGTCTACACGCTGGAGACGGTCACCCCGCAAGGAGAGCGCAGTTATACCCGCATCAGCGCAATCAGCCGTGTCATCCCCTGGGATGCACAGCTCAGCGGTCTCGTGGCAACCGGCGCGCAGGACAGTACGCGCATCATCTCTTTCACCGTCACCGAAGCCGGTTACTACCTGGACAGCAAAGACCGACTGGACCTGGGTTTTGCCGACCTGCAAACCGATCTGGATGCCGCGCGCGCCGGACGCCCTGGCAGCACCATTTATGCCGCGCTGGTGGCAATTCTGCGGGCACGTATGCGCGCCAGCGCGGGTGCGGTGACGCTGCTCAATTGCGACAACCTGCGGCACAACGGTGAGCGGGCCCGCGCAGGCTTGCTGCAGTTCATTGATTTGCTGGGGGATGCGCCGCTGCGTGAATGGGTGGAGCGCAACACGTCCAGCCCCAACGCCATGGTGGACCGCATCACGCCGCGTCCCACGGCTGCGGTGCGCGAGCGGGTCGCCGCTGCAACCGGTGTGGACGACCCGGCCGCGCTGATGGGCGAGAGCTTCATCCAGTGGGTGATTGAAGACAACTTCATTGGTGGGCGGCCCGCGTGGGAGCAGGTCGGCGTCGAGATGGTGGACTCGGTTCAGGCTTATGAAGAAGCCAAGATTCGCCTGCTCAACGCCAGTCACAGCTGCATTGCCTGGGCCGGTACGCTGGTGGGCTACACCTACATCCATGAGGGCACGCAAGACGGGCAGATCCGCCGTTTCGCCTTCGATTACGTCACCGACGACGTGATACCTGTGTTGGATACACCCGAGCATCCCAGCCCCATCAACCTGCCCCAGTATCGCGACGTGGTGCTGGACCGTTTTGCCAATCCGGCGATTGCTGATACCAACCAGCGCGTGGCCATGGACGGCTTCTCGAAAATCCCGGGCTTTATTGCGCCCACCATCCGCGAGCGCCTGGCGCGCGGAGAGGGCATTGCGAGCGTGGCCATGCTGCCGGCGCTGTTCCTGGCCTATTTGCAGCGCTGGCACGCGGGCGCCATCGCTTACACCTACCAGGACCAGGCGATGGATCCAGCTGTTGCGCACGCCATCTGCGCCAGCGCGGACCCGGTGCAGGCCTTTTGCGCCGACGCCACGCTGTGGGGGCCTTTAGCCGGTGAGCCGCGGTTGCGCGAGGCGGTATCGCAGGCTTTCGGGCGGGTGCAGGTATTTATGAAAAGGACAAGTCCATGAGTGAACGTTTGAAAGGCAAACATGCCATCCTGACCGGTGCGGCTGGCGGCATCGGCTTAGCTGTTGCGGCGGCTTATCTCGCGCAGGGCGCGCGTTGCACGGTTGCGGACCTGGGCATGCAACCCACGCCGGAGTTGGCCGCGCTCATGGCGGGCCACCCCGATAACCTGACCTATGTATCCACCGATGTGCGGCGTATGGAGTCGATTGACGCCTTGCTGGTTGCGGCACAGGCACGTTTCGGGCCGGTCACCACGCTGTTCAACAACGCTGCGATTTTTGACATGGCGCCATTGCTGCAAAGCGATGAGGCGATGTACGACAAGCTGTTCGCGGTCAATGTCAAAGGCGCATTTTTTGTCATGCAAAAGGTGCTGGCGCACATGGTGGATAAGGGGGTGAGCGGCGGCAGCGTCATCAACATGGCCAGCCAGGCGGGACGACGCGGCGAGGCCTTGGTGTCGCATTACTGCGCCAGCAAGGCCGCCATCATCAGCTACACCCAAAGCGCTGCGCTGGCCATGGCATCACACAAAATCCGGGTCAATGGCATCGCGCCCGGGGTGATCAATACCCCCATGTGGGCGCATGTGGACAGTTTGTTTGCCAAGTATGAAAACCTGCCCATTGGCGAGAAGAAAAAGCGGGTGGGCCTGGCGGTACCGCTGGGCTATATGGGCGACCCGACCGACATTTGTGGTGCCGCTGTATTCCTGGCGAGCGACGATGCCGCCTATATCACCGCCCAGACGCTCAACGTCGATGGCGGCAGCGTCATGTCCTGAGTTGGTACGTCCGTGCCTGCTAAACCGCGCCAACTAAGCCCCGAGCTGGAGCACGACTATGTGCGCTCGCCAGAGCTGGGTTATGAGCGGCCGGAGGAGGTCGGCATCGTGCGCTGCCTGTCCCACGGTTTCCCTACGCCCTTAGCGCGCTGGCATTACCATGACGAATACGAGCTGCATCTGATCACTGCAACATCGGGCAAAGCCTTTGTCGGAGACTGGATAGGCCAGTTCCAGCCCGGCCACCTGGTGCTTACCGGCCCGCGCTTGCCGCATAACTGGATCAGCATGGACCTGCCTGATGGCGGCGTGGCCGAACGTGATCTGGTGATTCAGTTTCCGCACGAGCCGATTGAACAGAGCAGCCGTGCGATCCCTGAGCTGCGCTCCGCATTGCCATTGCTGGAGCGGGCCCGCCATGGCATCGAATTTTTTGACATGGGCGCCAAAGCGCAGCTGTACTGGCAGCGCATCAAGGCGACACACGGCCTTGCACGCTTCGCTGTGTTTTGTGAATTCCTCAACGAACTCGCCCGCTGCAGCGAATACCGCCTGCTGTCGACTGCGCAGATCCAGAGCGTGGACAACGATGCGCAACTGGATCAGATCAACGCGATTCTGGGTCGCATCACGGGTCAGTTCGGTGACATCCTGTCCGCTGCGGATCTGGCTGAGGAATTCGGTATGAGCGAGAGCCGTTTTTCGCGTTTTTTCCGCCGCGCAACCGGCAATACGTTCACTGATTTTGTGAACCACGTACGCATCAACCGGGCCTGCCAGTTGCTGACCGCGTCAGACCAGCAGATCACGGCGATCGCGTTTGAGGTCGGCTTCAACAACCTGGCCAATTTCAACCGCCGGTTTTTGGATATCAAGGGCATGACCCCGCGCGACTACCGTCGCCAGGGCGCCAAGCTGTTCAACGCCTGAGTGCCGCGGCGCTTGCAGGGGCCGCCCATTCAGCCCGCATCTGGGCTTCAATCGCATCAATCTTGGCCAGAATTTCCGCCCGGCCGCGTTCGGACACACCGGCTGGGGCCACCGCTTCAGTCAATGCGGGTGTTGCTGAAGGCGCTGTCTGTGGCTTCCGCAGCTGCGCCAATTCGGCTTTGCGCAGTTGGTGGATATCGGTCAAGGCGGCCCGGGGTGGTGTGCTTACGGTCAGTCCCCAAACATCTTCTGCTTGAGTTCACGGCGCTGCTGCGCTTCCAGCGACAGCGTGGCGGTGGGACGGGCCAGCAAGCGGCCAACGCCGATGGGCTCTCCGGTTTCATCGCAGTAGCCGTATTCATTGGCGTCAATGCGGCTGATCGCCTGTTCAATCTTCTTCAAAAGTTTGCGCTCACGGTCACGGGTGCGCAACTCCAAGGCGTGTTCTTCTTCAATCGTGGCCCGGTCGGCGGGATCCGGCATGACCGATGTGTCTTCGCGCAGGTGCTCGGTGGTTTCACCGGCATTACTCAGAATGCCGTTTTTCAGCGCCACCAATTTGAGACGGAACGCGGTCATTTGCACGTCGTTCATGTATTCCGAATCGGGCATGGCGATCAGTTCGTCGTCGCTCAAGTCGCCAGGGGCCTTTTTCTTCCAGTTGCCAGCGAGCTTGGGGTCTTTCTTGATGGCATGCGGTACCAGCGGATGCAACTCGTCGCGGGCTTCGGTGGGCAGGAAAGAGGACTTGGCAGCGTTGGAGGCCACGCTTTGCGCCATGGAAGGCACGGTGATTTGCACCAAGCGCGAGGACGGACGCACCGCCTTGACGATGCCCGTGACATGCATGATCGGTGCGGGTGGCGGTACGGGTGCCGGTTTGGCCGCTACCGCAGGCGGCTTGGGCGCTGGTTTCGGCGCTACCTTGGGAGCGACCTTGACAGGCGCCGGTTTGGCGGCTGCCTTCTTGGCGGCAGGTGCTGCTGGAGGCTTGGCAACGGGCTTGGCTACCGGCTTTGCGGCTGGCTTGGCTGCAGCCAGAGCCACTGCCGGGGTCTTTTTGGCTGGCGCCGCAGCAGCGGTCTTTTTGGCCGGTGGGACTACCGTTTTTTTGGCCGCTTGAGCCACCGGCTTTGCAGCCGGTTTAGCCGCTACTTTGACGGGCGCCTTCACAGGCGCTTTGGCGATGGGTTTGGTGGCTTTTTTGGCTGCGGGTGGCGGCTTGATGGCTGCCTTCCCTTTGGCAGGTGCGGCTTTGGTCGGCGCGGCTGCGGTGCGGGCAGCAGGCTTTTTGGCGGGGGATTTCAAGGCTCGTCTCCTGTGGGTGCCAATGGGCTGGATATCTGTTGAAGGCGCCCTGCCACCTGTCATCAGTGTGGCGGCGGGGGACTCGGCTTCGGCGCGCGAGTGTACAGGCAAGCCCACCCCCAAACCCATCCACTGAAAAATCGCAGAAAACATCGCCAACAACCACGCGCGGGTGGCGCCATCTCAGACCAGTGACTGCTCCAGGCCTTGCCGCAGAATGTCCTGCGGCAGATCGATGCCGATGAACACCATCTTGCTCTGTCGCACCTCATCGGGTCCCCATTCCGGGCCCAGATCGCTGCCCATCAGCTGGTGTACGCCTTGGAAGATGACTTTGCGCTCGGTGTCTTTCATGTAGAGCACGCCTTTGTAGCGCAGCATGCGGGGCCCGTAGATATTGACAATGGCACCCAGAAAATCCTCCAGCCGCGCCGGATCGAAGGCGCGCGGGGATTTGAAAACAAAGCTTTTGACGTCGTCGTCCACATGGTGGTGGTGGCCTGCGCCGTGGTCATGCGCACCGTCGTGGTGGTGGGAGGGGTGGTCGCACGCGGGCCCATGCACATGGGTCTCGCCATGGCCATGGTCGTGGTGCGCATGTTCATCCTTCAGAAAATCCGGGTCGATATCGAGTTTGGCGTTGAGATTGAAGCCATACAAGTCCAGCACGTCTTTGATCGCCACCTCGCCGAAATGGACCACGCTTTGCGGTGCGCGCGGGTTCATATGGCTCAGGCGGTGCTTGAGCGCATCCAGCTCCTTGGCGGCTACCAGTTCGGCCTTGCTGATGAAAATCCGGTCTGCAAAACCCACCTGGCGGCGCGCTTCCTGGCGCTCATTGAGTTGGGTGGTTGCGTGTTTGGCGTCCACCAGAGTCAGGATGGAGTCCAGCAGATAGGACTCGGCGACCTCGTCGTCCATGAAAAAGGTTTGCGCCACCGGACCCGGATCCGCCAGCCCGGTGGTCTCGATGACGACACGGTCAAAGTGCAACTCGCCCTTGCGCTTTTTCTCGGCCAGGCTGTGCAGCGTAGCGCGCAGGTCTTCCCGGATCGTGCAACAGATGCAGCCGTTGCTCATTTGTACGATTTGTTCTGTGGTGTCCGAGACCAGGATTTCGCTGTCGATGTTTTCCTCGCCAAACTCGTTTTCCACGACGGCAATTTTTTGCCCATGCGCTTCGGACAGGATGCGCTTGAGCAGCGTGGTTTTACCGGAACCGAGGAAGCCGGTCAGGATGGTTGTCGGAATCAATTTCATGGCATTCTCAGCAGCGCTGGCCCCCAAAAACAACGGGACTGCGGGCTCTTACGCAACCCGGCAGATCTTCAGCATGTTCGTGCCACCGGGCGCGCCCATGGGCTCGCCGCAGGTGATGACGTACACATCGCCGCCTTGCACGATGCCCCGTTTTTTCAGGTGGTTTTCGGCTTCCAGCAGTGCCGAATCGCGGTTGCTGCTGGTGTCCATCAGAAGCGGGCGCACATTGCGGTACAGCGCCATGCGGCGCTGGCTGCTCAGGCGCGGCGTCAGCGCGTAGATCGGCACGTGGATCAGGTGGCGGCTCATCCACAGGGCGGTGGAGCCGCTGTCGGTCATGGCCACGATGGCTTTGGCACCCATGTGGTGGGCGGTGAAGAGTGAGCCCATGGCGATGGACTGGTCAATGCGCGAAAAGGTCTTGCCGATAAAGTCCGCATCCAGTTTGACCTGCTGGCTTTCTTCGGCCGCCAGGCAGATTTGCACCATTTCTTTGATGGTCTCCAGCGGGTACTTGCCCGCCGCTGTTTCTGCTGAGAGCATGACCGCGTCCGTGCCGTCGAGCACCGCATTGGCCACGTCGCTGACCTCGGCACGGGTAGGGACCGGGTTGGTGATCATGGATTCCATCATCTGCGTGGCGGTGATGACCACTTTGTCGAGCTCGCGCGCCATTTTGATCATGCGTTTTTGCAGGGCCGGAACCGCCGCGTTGCCGACCTCGACGGCCAGATCGCCCCGCGCGACCATGATGGCGTCGCTGGCACGCAGAATCTCTTCCAACTTGGGGATGGCTTCTGCGCGTTCAATCTTGGCAATCAGCGCCGGTATGTGGTTGAACTCGGCTCCCGCCACGTTGCAAAGCTGGCGGGCCATTTCCATGTCGGTGCCGCTTTTGGGGAAGCTCACGGCCACATAGTCGGCTTGGAAAGCCATGGCGGTGCGGATGTCTTCCATGTCTTTGGCCGTCAGAGCCGGCGCGGTCAGACCGCCGCCTTTTTTGTTGATGCCTTTGTTGTTGGACAGCACGCCGCCCAGCGTCACGATGGTGTGCACCTGTTCGCCCACCACTTTATCGACTGTGATCACAATCAGCCCGTCATTGAGCAGCAGGATGTCGCCGGCTTTGACTTCGCGCGGCAGGGCTTTGTAGTCCAAGCCGACGCCATGGATGTCGCCGGGCTCAGTGCGCAAGGCGTCCAGCACAAAGGACTGTCCCACTTCCAAATTGACTTTGCCGTCGGCAAACTTGCCGACGCGTATCTTGGGTCCTTGCAGGTCAGCCATGATGGCGACTTCGCGTCCTGCCCGTTGCGCAACGGTACGCACCATGGCCGCGCGATCGATATGGTCTTGCGCAGTGCCGTGGCTGAAGTTGAGACGCACCACGTTCACACCGGCACGGATCATTTCTTCCAATAAAGCCGGATCGCTGGAGGCCGGGCCGAGTGTGGCCACGATTTTGGTTGCGCGAAGCGCCATGGGTATCTCCTGGTGATGAAACGGGCCGCACAGAAGGCGGAATGGCATTCTCCCACGCAGGGATGCGGTTTTAGTTACAAGGCAGCATCAACCCTCCGCACTGCTGCGTTGGATCACGCCGCCGCCCAGGCAGATGTCACCGGCGTACACCACAGCAGACTGGCCCGGTGTAACCGCCCATTGCGCGTGCGTGAAATCCAGGGCGAAACGCCCAGGAATGTCCGCTCCGGCGTGCAAGCGGCATGCGGCATCGGCCTGGCGGTACCGTGTTTTGGCGCCATGCGGGCCATCGCTTGCGGGCGGCGCACCGGCAACCCAACTGGTATCCATGGCCTCCAGTGTGTGCGATTGCAGCCACGGGTGATCATGTCCCTGCACCACCCACAAGGTGTTGGACGCCATATCTTTGCGGGCCACGAACCAGGGTGCGTGTTCGCCGCCACCTTTTTGTGCGCCGCGCGCTTTGAGCCCGCCGATGCCCAGCCCCTGGCGTTGACCCAGGGTGTAGAACGAGAGCCCCACATGCTCCGCAATCGTTTGGCCCTTGTCGTTTTTGATAGGACCGGGCGCGTGGGCGATGTAGCGGTTGAGAAATTCGCGGAACGGCCGCTCGCCGATAAAACAAATGCCGGTGGAATCTTTTTTCTTGGCGTTGGGCAAGCCGATCTCATCTGCAATCCGGCGCACTTCGGTTTTGTGCAACTCGCCCACCGGAAAGAGGGTCTTACGCAATTGCGCCTGGTTCAGCCGGTGTAAAAAATAGCTCTGGTCTTTTGCGGGATCCAAGCCTTTGAGCAGTTCGTACAAGCCGCTGGCCGGGTTATGCCGGACCCGGGCGTAATGCCCGGTGGCGATGTGGTCCGCGCCCAAGCGCATGGCATGGTCTAAAAAGGCTTTGAACTTGATCTCGGCGTTGCATAAAACATCGGGGTTGGGTGTGCGCCCCGCCGAATATTCGCGCAGAAATTCCGCAAACACCCGGTCTTTGTAGTCTGCGGCAAAGTTGACGTGCTCAATCTCAATGCCCAGCACATCGGCCACAGCGGCGGCGTCAATGAAGTCGATGTTGGAGGCGCAGTATTCGCTGTCGTCATCGTCCTCCCAGTTTTTCATGAAGAGGCCCAGCACCTCATGGCCCTGGCGTTTGAGCAAATACGCGGTGACAGCGGAATCGACGCCGCCGCTCAAGCCCACCACGATGCGTTGTTTGCGCGGGGCGGTTTCCAGGAGCGAGGTCATCGTTTGATTTTAGGTTGCCCCTGGCGTTGCAGGCCGGTATACGCTTGCATCGGTACGCACCAACTCCAGCGGAAAGCGCTGTCCCCGCAGGTAGTCTTCCATGCACGCCACCAAATAAGCACTGCGGTGGCGCGTGCGGCTGGCACGTATTTCATCCGGCGTCATCCACAGGGTTCGCACAATGCCGGTGTCCAGATTGCGTCCGGCGATGGCCTCGCCGACCTGGCCGCAAAATGCAAAACGCATGTAGCTGATGTCCTCGCCGTGTGGCCACGCTTCGCTCGCCGGTCGCTGGAAACGGCCGTAGTAAATGCCCAGTAAAGCGCTGGGGGTGAACACATGCGCGGTCTCTTCCAGCACCTCGCGCACGCACGCCTCTTGCGGCGATTCACCGGGGTCCAGGTGACCGGCCGGGTTGTTCAGGCGCAGGCCTTCGGGCGTGTGTTCTTCAATCAACAGGAAGCGGCCATCACGCTCGATGACGGCGGCCACAGTGGTGCTGGGTTTCCAGCGTTCGGATAAGGACATGGAACTCACTTCACTATCGATCTGTCAACACGTGCTGATGACCTTGTGTGTGCGATCAGCTTTACAACTAGGCGGATCCAATCATCCCATGCGCGCATGGTCCGTGCGTTTAACGTGCTGTTCCGCATTTGTCGGGGTATCTCCCTAGCCAGGGCATTGTTGTAAGTGGATGTAAAAGCTTCAAACTCATGTAAGCTTGGAGCAAGTTCTCGCTGTGTAGGCGTTCCCAAGGAGTTATTCATGCAGATTGGCGTACCCGCCGAAACCGTAGCGGGGGAAACCCGCGTTGCCGCCACGCCCGAGACCGTGAAAAAGCTGGTTGCTGCGGGTCACCGCGTGCGCGTGCAGTCCGGTGCTGGCTTGGCTTCCAGCGTCACAGATTCCGCTTACCAAGCTGCGGGGGCCGAACTGTGCAGCGCCGCTGAGGCCCTGGGCAGTGAGATGGTGCTGAAGGTTGCGGCGCCTCGGGCTGACGAGTTGAAAATGATGCAGGCCGGTACCGCACTGGTTGGCATGCTCAATCCT
Organism: Betaproteobacteria bacterium; assembly: GCA_009924455.1. Lineage (GTDB taxonomy): Bacteria > Pseudomonadota > Gammaproteobacteria > Burkholderiales > Burkholderiaceae_C > Allorhodoferax. The sequence goes on along the minus strand of RFRO01000027.1, from coordinate 6,279 downwards.
TTCGACAAAGACGGTTTGCAGCAGATGGCCCTGGCGGGTTTGAGCGCGTTTGCGCTCGAAGCCGCGCCGCGCACCACGCGCGCCCAGAGCATGGACGTGCTGTCCTCGCAGGCGAACATTGCGGGTTACAAGGCCATCATGCTGGCGGCCGACAAGTACCAGCGCTTTTTCCCCATGTTGATGACCGCTGCCGGAACTGTTAAGGCGGCGCGTGTCGTCATCCTCGGTGTCGGCGTGGCCGGCTTGCAAGCGATTGCCACAGCCAAGCGCATGGGTGCCGTGATTGAGGCATCGGACGTGCGTCCCAGCGTGAAGGAGCAAGTCGAGTCGCTGGGTGCCAAGTTCATCGATGTGCCCTTTGACACCGCCGAAGAGCGCGAGGCTGCTGAAGGCGTGGGTGGTTATGCCCGACCGATGCCGCAGAGCTGGCTGGACCGCCAGAAGATCGAGGTGGCCAAGCGCGTAGCACTGGCCGACGTGGTGGTATCCACCGCGCTGATTCCCGGTCGGGCTGCCCCGGTTCTGGTGACCGAGGAAATGGTCAAGAGCATGAAGCCGGGCTCGGTGATTGTTGATCTCGCTGCGGGCAAGGCGGCAGACGGAGTCGCCGGCAATTGCGTGCTCACCCAGGCCGGACACACGGTGCAGGCACATGGCGTGACACTGGTCGGCGAGACCAATCTGCCGGCGCTCGTGGCTGCGGATGCCTCGGCACTGTATGCCCGCAATGTGCTGGACTTTCTCAAGCTGGTCACCAATAAAGAGGCGGCTTTCCACCTCAACCTGGAAGACGACATTGTTGCGGCTTGTCTCGTTGCCCACGGTGGTGCGGTGACCCGTGCCTGAGGCGGCAGAGTCCGCCCTGCGCCCTTTGTGTTTTTTCTGAATCCAAGCCTGAAACTTTTATGCAAGTCGACCACACCATCATCAATTTGATTATTTTCGTGCTGGCCATTTACGTGGGTTACCACGTGGTCTGGACCGTCACCCCCGCGTTGCATACGCCGCTGATGGCGGTCACCAATGCGGTTTCTGCCATCATCATCGTGGGCGCCATGCTGGCGGCCGCACTGACCGTGACGCCTTTGGGTAAAACCATGGGCGTGTTGGCGGTGGCACTGGCCGCGGTGAACGTGTTCGGCGGCTTTCTGGTGACGCGGCGCATGCTCGAGATGTTCCGCAAGAAAGAGAAAAAAGCATCCTCCGCAGGAGCCCAATCATGAGCATGAATGTGGTGACCCTGCTGTACCTGGTGGCCAGCATCTGCTTCATCCAGGCCCTCAAAGGCCTGAGCCACCCAACGACCTCCATACGCGGCAACATGTTCGGCATGGCCGGTATGGCGATTGCGGTATTGACGACCGCAGCGCTGATTGTGAATGTGGCCGGGCAGGCCGATGGCCTGAGCTGGGTTTTGGTGGGCTTGCTCGTGGGCGGTGCCGCAGGCGCGGTCATGGCCCAACGTGTTGAGATGACCAAGATGCCTGAACTGGTGGCCTTTATGCACAGCATGATCGGTCTGGCCGCGGTGTTTATTGCGGTGGCCGCGGTGGTGGAGCCTGCGGCCTTCGATATCACCGGCGCTGGCAAAGGAACCTTGGATATTCCGGTGGGCAACCGTCTGGAGTTGTTCCTTGGTGCCGCCATTGGTGCTATCACTTTCAGCGGTTCGGTGATTGCATTCGGCAAGTTGTCGGGTAGTTACAAGTTCCGCTTGTTCCAGGGTGCTCCGGTGGTCTTTGCCGGTCAGCACATGGTCAACCTGGCGCTGGGTTTGTTGACCTTGGGCCTGGGCGCCGTGTTCATGTTCACCGGCGACTGGAACGCTTTCCTGGGCATGCTGGCTCTGTCCTTTGTGCTGGGCGTGCTGATCATCATCCCGATTGGCGGCGCAGACATGCCGGTCGTGGTGTCCATGCTGAACAGTTACTCGGGCTGGGCAGCAGCGGGTATCGGCTTCAGCTTGAACAACAGCATGCTAATCATTGCGGGCAGCCTGGTGGGATCTTCTGGGGCGATCTTGAGCTACATCATGTGCAAGGCGATGAACCGCGCATTCCTGAACGTGATTTTGGGCGGCTTCGGCGGCGAGGCGAGCGTGGCCGCCGGCGCGACCGAGCAGCGCGCTGTGAAGAGCGGCAGCGCCGACGACGCAGCGTTTGTTCTCAGCAACGCCGAGACAGTGATCATTGTTCCCGGCTACGGTTTGGCGGTTGCCCGGGCGCAGCATGCCGTCAAAGAATTGGCGCACAAGCTCACCGAGCACGGCATTACCGTCAAGTATGCGATCCACCCGGTGGCGGGCCGTATGCCCGGCCACATGAATGTGCTGCTGGCCGAGGCAGAGGTGCCTTACGACCAGGTGTTCGAGATGGAAGACATCAACGGTGAATTCGGCCAGGCCGATGTGGCCATCATCCTCGGCGCGAATGACGTGGTCAATCCCGCCGCGATGACCAAGGGCAGCGCCATTTTCGGTATGCCGATTTTGGAGGCCTACAAGGCCAAGACCATCATCGTCAACAAGCGCTCGATGGCAGCCGGTTACGCCGGTTTGGATAACGAACTGTTCTACATGGACAAAACCATGATGGTCTTCGGTGACGCTAAGAAGGTCGTGGAAGACATGGTGAAGGCCATCGAGTAGGGCTGCATTGGCTACCGCGCTGGATCAGCCCATGACCGAGCGCATCTGGCTACCCCACTATCCGCAGGGCGTTGCGGCGGATATTGATGTAGAGGTCTACCCATCGCTGGTGGCATTGATGGAAGACAGCTTTGCGCGCTACGCCGAGCGCACAGCGTTCCATTTCATGGGTCGGGACCTGGCCTATGGCGAGCTGGCGGATTGGAGCGCGGCGTTTGCGGCTTATCTGCAGAGTCTGGGTCTGGCCCGCGGAGACCGGGTTGCCGTCATGATGCCCAACGTACCGCAGTACCCGGTGGCAGTTGCGGCGATTTTGCGGGCCGGCTATGTGCTGGTGAATGTGAATCCGCTGTACACCGCGCGTGAGCTGGAGCACCAGCTCAAGGACTCCGGAACCAAGGCCATCGTTATTCTGGAAAACTTTGCCAGCACCCTGGAGAAATGCCTGGCCAACACGGGCGTTGCGCATGTGGTTGTCTGCGCTATGGGTGATTTGCTGGGACCATTCAAAGGTGCGGTGGTGAATTGGGTGGTGCGCAAAGTCAAGGGCATGGTTCCGGATTTTCAGCTGCCGATGGTGGTGCGCTTCAATGCAGCGGTCAGCAAGGGGCGCAGCTGCGCGTTCACCCAACCCCCCATCGGGCCCGACGACGTGGCGGTCCTGCAATACACCGGCGGTACCACCGGCGTGTCTAAGGGTGCGGTGTTGTTACACCGGCATCTGGTTGCCAATGTGCTGCAGTCCGAAGCCTGGAATCTTCCTGCCCTGCGCCGCATTCCTGCGGGTGAGCAGCCCACCGGTGTGTGCGCCTTGCCGCTGTACCATATTTTCGCGTTCACCATCAGCATGATGCTGAGCCTGCGGCTGGGCGGTAAAACGATTCTGATCCCCAATCCGCGCGACATTCCGGCGGTGTTGAAGGCACTGGCCCCCCACCGTATCCACACGTTTCCCGCAGTGAGCTCACTCTTCAATGCTTTGGTGAACCATCCGGACTTCGGGCGTGTGGATTGGAGCCACCTGACCAGCAGCGTGGGTGGCGGTACTGCCGTGCTGCGTGGCGTGGCTGAGCAATGGCTGGAGAAGACGGGCTGCGCGGTTTGTGAGGGTTACGGTTTGAGTGAAACCTCGCCCAGTGTGTGCTGTAACCCCGCCGACGTCAGCGCGCATGATGGCAGCATCGGCCCTCCGCTGCCCAACACCTGGGTCAAGCTTTTGGACGATAGCGGGCAGGAGGTGGCGCTGGGCCAACCGGGCGAAATCGCCGTCAAAGGCCCACAGGTGATGGCGGGTTACTGGCAGCGGCCGGATGAGACCGCCAAGGTGATGACGGCGGACGGCTACATGAAAACGGGCGATATCGGCGTCATGGATGCGCGCGGATTCTTCACCATCGTGGACCGCAAGAAAGACATGATTCTGGTCAGCGGATTCAATGTGTTCCCCAGCGAGTTGGAAGACCTGGTTTCTGAATTGCCGGGGGTGCACGAATGCGCCTGCGTGGGTGTCCCTGACGTTCTGACCGGAGAGGCGGTCAAGTTGGTGCTCGTTAAACGCGACCCGTCCTTGACGGAAGACGCGGTGCGAGGCCATTGCCGCGCCAACCTGACGGGCTACAAGCAGCCCAAATTCATTGAATTCCGCACCGAGTTGCCCAAAACGCCGGTTGGCAAAATTCTGCGCCGCGCGTTGCGCGATTGATGCAAACGGCGCTTTATTTCAGCCAGCCGCGTTTGCCGAAATACCACATGGGCAGTGCCGCGCTGAATACCATCAGCGCCACTGTGTAAGGGTAGCTCCAGTCGCCCAGGAAGAGCAATTCCGGGAATTTCAGGTTCATGCCGTACACGCTGGCCACCAAGGTGGGCGGCAGAAGGGCCACACTGGCGACCGAGAAAATCTTGATGACCTTGTTCTGGTTGATGTTGATGAAACCGACCGTGGCGTCCATCAAGAAGTTGATCTTGTCAAACAGAAACGCGGTGTGCGAGTCGAGCGAATCGATGTCACGCAAAATCTGGCGCGCATCCTCAAATTGATCGGCGGTCAGGATTTTGGAGCGCATCATGAAACTGACGGCGCGCCGGGTATCCATCACATTGCGGCGTATGCGTCCGCTCAAGTCCTCATGGCGGGCAATCGCGGCCAGCGCTTCCCCGGCAATTTCGTCGGTGACGTTACCGGCCAGGACTTTTTTGCTGACCTTTTCCATTTCGTCGTAGATGCCCTCCAGCGTGTCGGCCGAGTATTCGGCGTCGACGTCAAATAGTTTGAGCAGCACGTCTTTGGCATCGGTGATCAGCCCTGGTGAGCGGCGTGCGCGCATGCGCAGCAAGCGGAACACCGGGACGTCTTCATCGTGTATGGAAAACAGCACGCCTTTGCTGTTGAGGCTTTCGTTGACCAGGTTCAGGATGAAGGCGGTACGCACGGTGCGTGGTTCGTCCTCGTCGGCGATCAAGAAGTCGCTGCGGATATGCAGTTCGCCGTTTTCTTCTTCGTAAAAGCGGGCCGACTCTTCGATGTCTTCGTCCATCGCGTCGTCTGGAATCGACAGACCGAAGTACTGCCGTATCCAGCGTTTCTCTTCCGGCGTGGGAGATTCGAGGTCCACCCAGATGGGTTGGAACCGGGCCAGTTCTTCTAGCGAATCGATTTCTTCTTGGAACAGCCGGCCATTGGCCAGCGTGAATATGTTGAGCATGGGCTGAGCGTTCGCGGGCCAGAGTCCAATGATTCAACACGATTCATTGAGATGGGCTGTAGCTTTCGGGCGACAGGACTCTGGCCCGCAATGGTGTGAAAGCTACCGTAAAGGGTAGGGGTTCAAGGACTTCGCTCCGGAAGTGGTGCAGCCTGCGATTATGGCACCGGGCTGTGACGCGAAATTGGGTACAACGGGGACGCCAAGGTGGACGAATCAGCCCGTGGCGGCCTGGCAAGGCCCCACGGATTTGTACCCCCTTAGCCTGAGTGCGCCCGGGACAAGCCGGGGAATTTCAACCAGCAAGACTTGGAGAACCGGTATGAACCTGACGATTAGCGGACACCACCTCGATGTGAGCCCTGCGCTGCGCAGCTACGTGACCCATAAACTGGACCGCGTGATCCGGCATTTTGACCAGATGGTCGATGTGAAGGTGCTCCTGTCGATTGAGAACCAAAAGGCCAAGGAGGCCCGCCAGCAGGTGGAGTGCAACATCCATGTCAAAGGCGGCGATTTGTTCGCCCAGTCCGCGCACCAGGACATGTACGCCGCGGTGGACGCCCTGGTTGACAAGTTGGATCGCCAGGTCGTCCGGTACAAAGACAAGCTGCAGGACCACCAGCACGAAGCGCCCAAGCGGCTGATGTAGCGCCCGCCGCGCGGGAGCCCAGCCCCTCTTTCGGCCGCCCCCTGTGGGCGGCTTTTCTATGCATAATCCGCCCACTTTATGAACCGCCTCGCCGCCATTCTTCCCCCCGAGCAGGTGCTCACCGGGACGGGTATCGCCAGTAAAAAGCGGGCATTTGAAGAGGTGGGTTTCCTGTTCGAAGCCCAACACGGGCTGAGCCGGGCGTTGGTCACAGACAGCTTGTTTTCGCGCGAGCGGCTCGGTTCGACGGGGCTGGGCAACGGGGTGGCGATCCC
>RFRO01000260.1 GCA_009924455.1 Betaproteobacteria bacterium | reverse complement strand
GCACATGAAGCGCATCCTGCTCGCCATCGTTTCGCTGCTGCTTGCGGCAGCTCCGTCCTATGCGGCCACCGCAAGCTTCGCCTTCGCCAGCCAGTGGTATGGCGGTGGCAACGGCACCTTCACCATCACCAACAACACCGCGCAACCGGTCAGCGGCTGGACGCTGGAGTTCGACTGGGGCGCCAGCATCAGCGACCTGTGGAACGGCACCATCACCAGCCATGTCGGCAATCACTTCGTGGTGACCAACGCCAGCTGGAACGGCACCATCGCCGCCGGCGCCTCGATCACGGTGGGATGCACGGCCAGCTTCACGCCGGCCGGCCTGCAGCCCACCAACCTCAGCATCAACGGGTCCGCGAGTGGCGGAGGTGGTGGCGGTGGAACCGGTGGTGGTGGAAGCGGCACGCTCCCCGCGATCACCAGCGCGACCACCGCCACTGCCTTCGTCGACAGCGCGTTCGCGTACCAGATCACGGCATCGGGCACGCCCACTTCCTTCGATGCCACGGGGCTGCCCAGTGGACTGGGCGTGAACACCGCCACGGGTCTCATCAGCGGCACGCCCATCACGGCCGCCACCACCAGCGTGGTGATCAAGGCCACCAACGCGGCGGGCTCGGCCACCGCCACGCTGACGCTGAGCGTGTCCAACTGCCCAGGCGACGGCAACGGCGACGGCGCGGTGGATTCCGGCGACATGGCCGAGCTGCTGCTCTCCTTCGGTGAACCCTCTGCCTACGACCTGGATGGCAGTGGCATCACCGACAACGGCGACACGGCCCTGCTGCTGCTGAACTACGGCTCCTGCCCCACCAGCACGGACACCGACAGCTACGCACGCATGCCCACCGTGGCGGAGCGCAAGATCGTCGGCTACTACCCCAACTGGGGCATCTATCAGAAGAACTTCCCGGTCACCAGCCTGCGTGCCGACCGCATCAACGTGGTGAACTACGCCTTCCTGGTGCCGGTGGACCGCACCATGCCCGCGTCGTGGGACCACATCGTGTCCAGCTATCGCGGCTGGAAGTACGCCAACTACGCCACCTATCTGCAGCAGCCCGCGGGTACGCAGTGCACCGCAGGCGTGGCGTTGTTCGACGAGTGGGCCGATGCACGCGCCGACACCGCCGCGTCAGCACTCACCATGTCGCCCGCCTACAACGCAGGCAGCAACTTCGCCCAGTTGCGCGATCTGAAGGCCACGCACAGCAAGCTTCGCACCATGATCTCGATCGGCGGCTGGACGCTGAGCACGCCCTTCTTCTCGATCGCCCGCGATGCCACCAAGCGCGCGGACTTCGCCAAGAGCGCGGTGTACGTGATGGTGCGCTACGGCTTCGATGGCATCGATCTCGACTGGGAATACCCGGGCGGCGGAGGTCTGGATCAGGCGGGGATCGGCGATGCCGCAACCGACGGCGCCAACTACGTGCTGCTGCTGCAGGCGCTGCGCGCCGAGATGAACCGCCAGAGCGCGATCGACGGCCACATCTACTACCTCAGCATCGCGGCCCCGGCCGGCGACGGCAACATCGCCAAGCTGAATCCGAAGGCCATCTCCGACGTGGTCGACTGGATCAACCTCATGACCTACGACTTCCATGGTGGGTGGGACAGCACCACCGGCTTCAACGCGCCCATGGTGAACGTGGATCCCAACCCGGCCTCTGCCAAGTGGTCGGTGAGCGCCGCGGTGCAGGGCT
>RFRO01000259.1 GCA_009924455.1 Betaproteobacteria bacterium | reverse complement strand
AGCGGCACCAGCGCGCACAGGTACTCCGCCAGACCCAGATGCGAGCCCTTCACGGCCAGGCGCAACTTGCTGCGCACAGGCGTGCTACTGCTCACGCTGATCTTGGCGGCTGGCAGGCCACGTGCGGGGTCTTTGAGCGCGCGTGCGATGGGCACCAGCGCGTCGGGCGCAACCTCGCCATGCACGTCGACGATGAATTCATGCTCCATCTGCGCCAGGTCTTCGCTGAGCTTGCGCTGCACCCGCCAATCCTGGCTGAACACCAGCAGGCCGCTGGCCGCATATTCCAGCGGAACCGGTACCTGCAAACCCGCCAGATGGCGCTTGAGCAAAGGCTCGCCGCCACGGTCCTGCGGGCTGCGCTGCGCGCCCGTCAAGAGGCGGCGCGGGTCGTCTGCGGGCGGTACTTCGCGGGTACCGTCTTCACAGCCCTCGGGCTTGTGCAGCAGAAAGGTGGCCTCGCCCAGGTTCAGCAGGCTGGCTTTGGGGTCAATCGTGACGGTCTCGTCGCGCACCCGGTGCGGCGGGTCTTCCACCACCACGCCATTGACGCGCACCCAGCCACCGGCAATAAAGCGCTCGGCTTCGCTGCGCGAGCATTGGCGCAGCGCCATCACGCGCTTGGACAGGCGCTCGCCTGTGGGTTCGGCTGTTGTCTTGCTCATGGGCGGTTTTGCGCGGCTAGTTCCTGCAGGTGTTCTACATGGGCGCGCAACGAGCGCCGCGCCACCGGCCAGATTTGCGGTGGCACATCGTCGTAAGCCAAGGGCAACCAGCTGTCCAGGTTGCCGTCGGGCTGTGCCTGCATCACGGCGGCCACCTTGGCCTCGCGCTTCAAGCGGTGCGCCTTGAGGTGCGCGATGGCCTGCAGTGGCGCGTCCATCACGCCGCCGTGCGCGGGCAGGATATGTTGCACGTCCAGCGCCTCGCAAGTCTGGTGCAGGCGGTCCAGGGAATCCAGGTAGTCGCCCATGTGGCCATCCGGCGGGTCAATCACTGTGGTGCTGCCGTTCAGGATGTGGTCGCCCGAGAACAATAGACCGTCTTCTTCCAATACAAAACACACGTGGTTAGCCGCGTGGCCTGGCGTGAAAACCGCCCGCAGCGTGTGGGTCTCCGTGCCGGTCAGCCGCAACAATTCGCCTGCCTGCAGCGCCCGGTCGGGCACAAAGTGGCTGTTGCTGCGCGCGGTCGGGGCCGAGGGCAGGCCGACAATGGGCGGTCGCTGCGCGCACAAGGCTTGCAGCATGGGCGCGGCGGGTGCATGGTCTGCGTGCGAATGGGTACAGGCAATCAGCGCGATATGGCCGCCACGCCCCTGCGCATCGGCGCATGCTTGCCACAGGCGCTGCACATGGTCGGCGTCGGGCGGGCCGGGGTCGATCACGATGAAGCCGCTGGCCGCCTCGCCCACCAGATAACTGTTGGTGCCAGGGCCGGTCATCAGGCCGGGGTTGGGGGCAGTCAGCCGCCGCACGTTGCGCCACAAGGCAACCGGTGCGTGGGACTGCCAGTCGTGCGTTGTGGGGGCTGCGGAGCGAAGCGTCTGGGAGGGCCGGGGCATGCGGGCATTGTGCCGCCGATAATGCCCACCATGAAAATTCGCTTCACCAAGATGCATGGCGCGGGCAATGACTTCGTGGTGCTCGACGAGACGCGTGGCAGCCTGGGCCTGTCGGCGGCGCATTACCGGGCTCTGGGCGACCGGCA
>RFRO01000258.1 GCA_009924455.1 Betaproteobacteria bacterium | reverse complement strand
GTGATCTCGCCCTTGTCCGTGGTCACCAGCCATTCGCCGTTGGGCTTTTGCGCCAATGCGGTCACGCGGGTGTGGCGGCGAATCGTGCCGCCCAGCAGCCGCGCCTCGCGCGCCAGGGCCTGGGTCAGCTGCGAGGGGTCAATGTCGCCGTCCAGCGGGTCCCACAGCGCGCCCTGCAGGTCGTGGGTTTCGACCAGCGGGTAGCGATCCTTCAAATCAGAGGGCGACAAAATTTCATATTCCAAACCATTGGCCTTGGCCATGCTTTTGACATGGTGGAACTCGTCCATGCGGTTGCGACCATGCGCCAGGCGCACCGAGCCGGTCAGGTGGTAATTGATGGGGTTTTCAGCCGACGCGGCGAGCTTGCGGTACAGCGCAGCCGAGTACTTCTGCAGTTTCAAGATGCTCCAGCTCGCCGAGAACGTAGGCAGGTTCCCGGCGGCGTGCCAGGTGGAGCCGGAGGTGAGCTCGTCACGCTCTAGCAATAAAGCGTCCTTGATACCCAAAGCAGCCAGGTGGTAAAGGCAGCTGCACCCCACTACACCGCCACCAATCACGACAACCCGCGCATGTTCTGTCATGTTCTGAAACTCCGTAGACTGTTTCACACCAAGGCCGAGGGGCAAACTGACGCTGTCCTGACGCTTACCCGCCAGGTCGCCCCGAATTTTTTGGATTGTAGGCAGGAAATTAAAAAAACGCGTGATTTTTTTACACTAGAATAATTTTCGAAGATTTTTTCACTATCGGGGGTCGTATGGATCTACCTCAACGGGCCAGCGTGGTCATTGTGGGCGGCGGCATCGTCGGATGCAGCCTGGCGTATCACCTTACTTTGCGTGGGTGTACCGATGTGGTGCTCCTGGAGCGCAAACAGCTCACCTGCGGCACCACCTGGCACGCGGCCGGGCTGGTCGGCCAGTTGCGCGCCACCTACAACCTCACACGCCTGGCGCAGTACACCACCAATTTATACGCTTCCTTAGAGCAGGAAACCGGACAAGCCACGGGTTTCCGCCAAACCGGCTCGATAGCCATCGCCACCCACGCCGCGCGTTTGGAAGAGCTCAAGCGCGGTGCCTCCATGGCCAAGTGCTTCGGTTTAGAAGTGCAAACATTGGGGCCTTCGGAGATTGCCGCCTTGTGGCCCGGCGTCAACGTGTCCGACGTGGTCGGCGGTGTGTACCTGGCTGCACGCCGCCGAACACTTCTACATCGTCACCGAGCCCATGGAAGGTCTGCATTCTGAAATGCCGGTGCTGCGCGACCCCGACGGCTGCGCCTACTTCAAAGAGGACGCGGGCAAGTTATTGGTGGGCTGGTTTGAACCGGTCGCCAAGCCTTGGGGCATGAAGGGCATTCCCGAGACCTTCAGTTTTGACTCGCTGCCCGACGACCTGGAACACATCGAGCCGCTGCTGACTGCGGCCATGCACCGCACGCCCGCGCTGGAGAAAACCGGCATCAACCTGTTCTTCAACGGGCCGGAGAGCTTCACGCCTGACGACCGCTACCTGCTGGGTGAGACGCCCGAAGTGCGCAACCTGTTTGTCGCCGCCGGGTTCAACTCGATTGGCATTCAATCCGCCGGAGGTGCCGGCAAGGTGCTGGCCGATTGGATGCTCGACGGCCACCCGCCCATGGATTTGTGGGACGTGGACATCCGCCGCGCCATGCCTTTCCAGCGCAACCGCCGCTACCTGCGCGACCGCACGG
>RFRO01000257.1 GCA_009924455.1 Betaproteobacteria bacterium | reverse complement strand
TTGGGTTCCTCGTCCAGCGCGGTGGCAAAACTCTTGACCGCCATCCAGGCCGCCCAATCTTGGGAGGCCATTTGTTTATTGCTGAGCTTTTGGAAGCGGTGGTTGAGTTGCGGCGCACCGTAACGCTCCCAGGACGGGTGCCACGCCAGGGGGACCAGGCCGCCGCTGCCGGTCACGGGGCGGGGCAAGGCGGTGTTGTAGGGCAGGGCTTTGGCGAATTCCCCCACGGTGTCCAGCACCATCACCACATCGTGTGCGGGCTCTGCAGTCAGCAACTTGGGGTTGCTGGCTTCGCGTTGGCGCGGGTCGCCCGAGAGAACGAACTTGCGCTCGGCTTTGACCTTCAATCCATAGCGCTTGATCGACGCCATCCAGATGTCGCGCAAAGCCTGGTCTTTCGGCTCAGGCCCAACCAGCACAATCATGTCGCGCCAGTTGCGCGCCGCCAGCCACTGGGCCATGGCGTCGGCCAGCATGCGCTCGCTGGGCAGGGTGTGCAGCCAGTCCTGCAATTTCAATTGGTTGCCCGAATCCTGCAAGTTGTCTTTGAGCTCGTCCAGCGCGATTTGCGCTGCAATCAAGGGCCTTCCGGTCGGCTTGCCGATGAAAGCCTGCTCCAAGGTCTTGCGCTCGTAGCGCGGGTCGTCGCGCAACCCAACGACCAGCATGTTCCAGCTTGCAGCCCAGACCGCAACTGGCATGAGAGGCAGAGCTACCCACCCGAAAAGGTGGCGAAGCGTACTGTTTCGGTTGGCCGCCATCAATTCGTTATCACGCTATGGGGCACGCGCCCGGCAGGCACGGTTTTGACGGCTTTACCGCTGGCTGCGTCAACAATGGTGAGGTCGTCAGACAGGCCGTTGACCACGTACAGCCGCGATCCGTCGCCACCCAAGCCCACGCCCCAGGCGCGCTTTCCAGCCAGGATGACCCTGCGCACCGTATGCGTGGCCACATCTACTTCTGCCACATGGTTGGCGCGCCCCAGTGCGACCCAGGCGGTTTTCCCATTCTGCGAAATCAGCATGCCGACCGGGCTGATGTCGTTCTTGCGCATGCCCGGAATCTCAAATTCAACCGTGTGCTTCACGCTGCGGTTGGCGGTGTCGATGATGCTCACGCTGGCGCTTAACTCGTTGCTCACCCACAACTCCGAACCATCGGGTGTCAGGGCAAAGCGCCGGGGACGCTTGCCGACTTTGACCATGCCGACTTGCTTGCGGGTGGCCACATCCACGATGTGGACCGAATTGGTGACCTCAGAGGTCACATACACCAGTTTGCCATCGGGCGTTGCCAAAACGCCCTCGGGTTCGGCACCTGTTTTGACCGAGAAGATAGGCTTTTTGCTGGCGATGTCGTAGGCAACCATTTGGCTGCCTTCCTCAATCGATACATAAGCGGTTTTTTTGTCGGGCGATAGCGCAAATATTTCAGGACTTTCAGCGGTTGGCAGTGCATCTACTTGTTTGCCCGCTGTGACGTCCACCACGCCAATCTGGTCGTTGTCGCCGCAGGCCACCATGATCTGCGTTCCCGCGTTAGCCCAAGCCATGTGGCGCGGCCGTTTGCAGGTGGGAATGTTTTTGATGAAGGTGCCATCGTTTTGCAAAACCATGATGGCGTTGTCTTTTTCGCTGCTGACAAAGACATCAGCCCAGGCCGAACTGGCAGCCGTCACCACAATAAGGCCGGACGCCGCATACCGCGCGAGGTGTTTTAAG
>RFRO01000256.1 GCA_009924455.1 Betaproteobacteria bacterium | reverse complement strand
GACGGCAAGATCAAATAATCTGCCGCTTCGGTAAAACGACGCACCCGCCGACCATGTTCACACGGACGGCGGGTGTCCTGAAGCAACTTGCCCCCATCCCCTATGTCCCCCACGAATCCACTGGCTGACCGTTTGGCACGCGCCACACCCGCACCGCTGGCGCAGCGCATGCGCGGCCTGTCGGATCGCGCGATTGCCTGGATCTTCATTGGCCCGACCATGCTGTTGCTGCTGGCCATCAACATCTTCCCGCTGATCTGGACGATCAAACTCTCATTCACCAATTTCCGCGCGAACCGCCCCAACGCGGCGCCGGTCGATGTGGGAATTGATAACTACGTGTCAGTGCTGACCGACCCCGACGTGTGGGCTGCCATGCAGACCACCGCGCACTTTGTGTTCTGGACCATTCTCTTGCAAACCCTGATCGGCTTTGCACTGGCTTTTTTGATTGACCGCAAGTTCCGTGGCCATGGTTTTTGGACCACCCTGATTTTGATTCCCATGATGCTGTCGCCCGCCGTGGTGGGCAACTTCTGGGCTTTTTTGTACCAGCCCCAAACCGGCTTGTTCAACGCCATTGCATCGTTTTTAAGCGGTGCATCGCCTTCGTCTTTTTCCATGCTGGGCGAGGTGCCGCTGGCACCATGGGCCATCGTCATCGTGGACGTCTGGATGTGGACGCCGTATGTGATGCTGATTTGCCTGGCCGGGCTGCGCTCGATTCCCGATTACATCTATGAGGCCGCCGAGGTGGACCGCGCCTCCAAGTGGCGGCAGTTCTGGTCTATCACCCTGCCCATGGTCTTGCCCTTCATCATGCTGGCGGTCTTGTTCCGTGGCATCGAGAACTTCAAAATGTTTGACATGGTCAATCTGCTGACCTCGGGCGGGCCGGGCTCGACCACCGAGGTCGCATCGATCACGCTCAAGCGCGAGGCCTTCGAGAAATGGCGCACCGGTTATTCCTCGGCATTCGCCATTATTTTGTTCGTAGCGGTCTTCGGGCTGGCCAACATCTACGTCAAAGCCCTCAACCACATCAAAAACCGCTAGGGACTTCCGCATGCGCAAAGGTATCAGCACCGCCCATTCGGTGGTCGACCCCTCCTCCGGCAGCCAGTGGTTTGCCGGCGTGGTGGTGGTGTTTTACGCCCTGGTCACCATGATCCCGCTGGTCTGGATCATCATGACCGGCTTCAAGACCCCGGCCGACTCCATCAGCTACCCACCCAAAATCGTCTTCAGCCCCTCGGTGGAGGGCTATTGCAATTTGTTCACCACGCGCTCGCGCCAGACCGATGAATACCTGGCCAGCCTGCCGCCCGCGCAAGGGCGCTGCGAGGAAATCGCCCGCGCGCAGCACATGGCGGTGGCTGGCCCATCCAATTTCGCGCCGCGCTTTGCCAATTCCCTGATCATTGCTTTTGGTTCGACGATTTTGTCGGTAGGCTTTGGTGTGATGGCGGCCTATGCGTTTTCGCGCTTCAAGGTGCCGCTGAAAGACGATTTGCTCTTCTTCATTTTGTCCACCCGCATGATGCCGCCGATTGCGGTGGCCATTCCTATCTACCTGATGTACCGCGAGCTGGGCTTATCCGACACGCGGCTGGGCATGATCTTGTTGTACAGCGCGGTCAACGTCTCTTTGTCGGTATGGCTGCTCAAGGGCTTTATTGATGAGATCCCGCGCGAATACGAAGAGGCCGCCATGGTCGACGGCTACACCCGCTTGCA
>RFRO01000255.1 GCA_009924455.1 Betaproteobacteria bacterium | reverse complement strand
TTGACCCAGGTGTTGGGCAGCGGAGGGCCGATGCTGCCATCATGCGCGCTGACGTCGGCGGGGTTACAGCACACACTGGGCGAGGTCTCGCTCAGGCCATAACCCTCACAAATCGCACACCCGGTTCGCTCCAGCCAAGCTTGCGCCACACTGCGCTGCACCGAGGTGCCGCCGCCTACGGTGCTGGTCAAATGGCTCCAATCCACACGCCCGAAATCCGGGTGGTTCAGCATGGCATTGAAGAGGGAGTTGACCGCCGGAAAGCTGTGGATCCGGTGGCGCGCAAGCTCTTTGAAAACCGCAGGCAGATCGCGCGGGTTGGGAATCAGAATCGTCTTCCCACCCTGGCGCATGCCCAGCATCATGCTGATGGTGAACGCGAAGATATGGTAGAGCGGCAGCGCGCAGACGCCGGTAGGCTGCTCACCAGCGGGAATGCGCCGGATGGCCGGCAGATTCCAGGCTTCAGACTGCAGCACATTGGCGACCAGGTGCCGGTGCAAGAGCACCGCACCCTTGGCCACACCGGTCGTACCGCCGGTGTACTGCAACACGGCCACGTCATCCGGACCCACGTCCGTCTTCGTGAACGTAGCACCGCGCCCCTTGGCGACCGCCGCATTGAAGCGGCGCATCCCGGGCAGCTGGAACTCCGGTACCAAGCCTTTAACTTTGCGCACCACATAGTTGACCACCGTCCCCTTGATGGGCCCCAGCAAGTCGCCCATGGCGCAGACCACTACATGCTTGACACCGGTGGCGCGCAGACAGCGCTCCAGGGTGCCGGCAAAATTTTCCAAAATCACAATGGCCTTGGCACCTGCATCCTTGAGCTGGTACTCCAGCTCCCGCGCGGTGTAGAGCGGGTTGACGTTCACCACCACGTAGCCCGCGCGCAAAATCGCCGCCACGGCAACCGGATATTGCGGGACGTTGGGCAGCATGACCGCCACCCGATCCCCACGCGCCAGACCCAGACCTTGCAGATAAGCAGCAAAGGCCAGACTCAGGCGATCCAATTCGGCGTAACCCAGCGATGCGCCCATAAAGCTGAATGCGGCCCGCTGCGCGTAGCGGGCAAAGCTGTCTTCCATCAGAGCGACCAGCGAAGGGTAGGTCCCCACGTCCACATCGGCAGGGACACCCTGCGGGTAATGGGCCAGCCAGATACGCTCGGTCATGGCCTCGTCCAGCGCCACGCCGCCCGCAGGCTACTCGATGGCCTTGACCATGTCTTCCACGACCTTCTTCGCATCACCGAAGACCATCATGGTTTTGTCCATGTAGAACAACTCGTTGTCCAAACCGGCATAACCGGCAGCCATGGAGCGCTTGTTGACGATGATGGTTTTGGCCTTGTAGGCTTCCAAAATCGGCATGCCGTAAATTGGACTGCCCTTGGTCATCGCAGCGGGGTTGACCACATCGTTAGCCCCCAGAATGATGGCCACATCCGCCTGCCCGAACTCGCCGTTGATGTCTTCCATCTCAAACACCTGGTCGTAGGGCACTTCGGCCTCGGCCAGCAAGACGTTCATGTGGCCGGGCATGCGTCCGGCAACCGGGTGGATGGCGTACTTCACCGTGATGCCATGCTCGGTCAGTTTGTGGGCCAATTCTTTGACCGCATGCTGGGCGCGCGCCACAGCCAGACCGTAGCCCGGCACGATGATCACAGTCTCCGCGTTGCTGAGCACAAAAGCCGCATCGTCTGCGCTGCCGCTCTTGACGGACCGTTG
>RFRO01000254.1 GCA_009924455.1 Betaproteobacteria bacterium | reverse complement strand
TACTGCTGGGGTCGATAGCGAGGCCGGTGCATGCACCGCCTCGGTATGGTCGCGACTTTGCACTGCGGGGGACAAGGCCAAACCTTTTTGGTAGTAGTTTTCGTCGACAACCGGGTCGACACGGGTGTACGCGATGTACATGGTGATGAAGCTGGCAATCACGACGAGGAGCGGTCCCGCCAGTACCAGCCAGACGTGGCCGTAGGTCCACCATGATGGGGTGTTTTCAGTGACGAGGGTGTGGTGAGGGGCAGGGGTAGGGGACATGAGCACTCCAGCAAATTCAGCGGGGAACCAGGAAAACGGCTTTTTCAGTGACTTGCGCGCCGCTATCGGGCTCGGCAATGTGAAAGGCGATCGGGTGGGATCCGGCGGGTGCGCCGTCGTAGGGCAGTTGCACCCGCAGCGGTACCCAGCGTGATTGGGCTTTATCGATCACAAAGTCGGCGTCGGATGCCAGGGTGAGGCCTTCGATGCCACTGACGCTGATGTGCACATGGTCGACCGCCTCCGACGCATTCATCACCTGCAGCCGGTACACGTTCTCGATCCGGCCGCCTTCGACGATGCGGGCCAGGGTGCTGCGGTCGCGCTCCACATCGACGTGCAGGGGCGTGCGCAGCCACAGGCTCAGACCCAAGGCCCCGATCAGGCTCCACAAGAGCGCCGTGTAAATCAGCACGCGGGGGCGGAACACGCGGCGCAGCATCTGCGCCGATGTCCAGCCGCCTTCCATGGCGTTTTCGGTTGAATAGCGCACCAGCCCGCGCGGGCGTTGCAGCTTGTCCATCACGGTGTCACAGACATCGGCGCAGGCACCGCAGCCTATGCACTCGTATTGCAAGCCTTTGCGGATGTCGATGCCCGTGGGGCAGACCTGCACACACAAATCGCAATCGACGCAGTCACCCAGCGCCGCGTTTTCCATGCCCGCTTTGTGCGTGGGCGCGCCGCGTGGCTCGCCCCGGGTCTTGTCGTAGCTAACGATCAGCGTATCGCGGTCGAACATGGCGCTTTGGAAGCGCGCATAGGGGCACATGTATTTGCACACCTGCTCGCGCATAAAGCCCGCGTTGCCGTAGGTGGCAAAACCGTAGAACACCACCCAGAAGGATTCGTAAGAACCCAGGCTGAGTCCTGCGAACTCCTGCGCCAGCACCCGGATGGGGGTGAAGTAGCCGACAAAGCTGAAGCCCGTCCAAAACGCCAGCAGCAGCCAGGCCGCGTGCTTGCCGCTTTTGCGTGCCACATTGCCCCAGGTCCAGCCCGCAGCGTCGCGGCGCATGCGCGCCATGCGATCACCTTCGATGCGGCGCTCCAGCCACATGAACATCTCGGTGTACACGGTTTGCGGGCAGGTGTAGCCGCACCAGAGTCGCCCGGCCACTGCGGTGAATAAAAACAGCGACAGCGCGGAAATCACCAGCAGCGCGGTGAGGTAGATGAAGTCCTGCGGATACAGAACCAGCTTGAAGATGTAGAAGCGCCGCTGCACGATGTCGAACAGATGTCGAACAGCACCGCCTGCCGGTCACCCCACGGCACCCAGGGCAGGCCGTAAAACAGCAGCTGCGTCAGCCACACAAAGCCCCAGCGCCAGCGGGCGAACACGCCGCCCACGCTACGGGGGTAAATCTTCTCCTGGGCCCGGTAAAGAAAAATTTCTTGCGTCACGAACGCCTTAGCAAACTATGGGCTGACGGTGCCTGCATCACCATGGTTGGAGAAGGCCCACACATA
>RFRO01000253.1 GCA_009924455.1 Betaproteobacteria bacterium | reverse complement strand
CAGGCTGTACACAAAGCGCTGGTAATCGCTGCCATCCGTTTGGGAATCGGTGAAGCTGTGGATCAGGTTCACACTCAGTTGATCACCCCAGCGCAGCAGGCCGGCGCGGTACCAGTTGCCCAACACGCGCAGAGATCCGGACGGGCGGGTTCCGCTGTTGTCGAAGCTGACATCGCCATACTGGTTCACGCTGGGGGCCAGGTTGACGACAAAGTTGGTTTCGCCGACCCGCTGGCCCTCGCGCAGTGCCCCGCTTGCGCTCACGCCCGGCAAATCGTTGAGTAGCAATATGGCCCGGTCCAGGGGCTGTACCCGAAGGGGCTGCCCTGGTGCTTGCTGGGCGGTGACGTAGCCTTGCACCACGGTTGCGCGGGTGTCTGATGCCTGCGGACCTGTTACCTCGACGCCGCCCAACACCGCACGGTTCACCGCAATGCGCACAATGCCGTCACTCACATCTTGTTCCGGCAACGTGGCGCTGACCACCCATCCCGCTTGCCGGTAGGCCCAGGCTACGGCCTGCGCAGCAGCCAGCAGTTCGGCGTAGTTGAGTGGGCGACTTATGAAGGGCGCGACAGCTGCAGAAAATTCCGCGTCGGAGATGGTGTCATCGCCCTCCAGCACAAATCCGATGATGTACACCACACCGGTTTGGCCGGACCGGGTTCTGGTGTCGGGGGTGCTTCGGGTCGCTGCAATATGGGCGACGGACGCGGAGCGGGCCATTCCCGCTGTGCGTGAGGCAGTAGCGACCCCGCATCGGGTGCTGCATAGGCGGCATGTGTGCACAGCCCCGTGCCAAGTAGCAGCATGCGTACCGCATGCCAGCGCAATCTGACCATCCGCACGAACTTCCAACGTTGAATAATTTATTGCAGCTACTTTTACATAAATTTGGAAAAAATTGTCAATTCATAGTTGCAGAAGCAGGGGCCAGCACAGGGCACTAGGCCTTGCCGTGACGAATCCTGCTGCGCGATCTACTTCACCATCTCGTCGATGGTGAGCACCAAGCGCTGGGCTCCCACTGCCACGTGGGGCAGGGTGCCTATCCAGTCGCCGGCTTGGGGCATGGCCTGCCCGGATGGGGACACGCGGGCTTTGAGAGTGACATGGGACTGGCCCGATAAGCGGGCCTGTGGACTCATGGCCAAACTGTCGTCCAGGCTGAAGTCGAACGGCAGTGCTTGCACCGTGGTGCGCAGAATCGCCAAAGGCATGGGGCTGCCTTGTTCTGCCTGCGCGTAGATGAACACCACATCGGTGGGCCGCACCTGTTTTTTGATGGCGTCGGGCAGGGTTACCCGGCCGCTGATGCGGGCACCTGCCGCGCCCGGCGCAGCCGCTTTGGGTGCGGGCGTTTCCACGCCCGCTTTTTCGGCTGCTGCACGCAGGGCGTTGTCGACAGCCATCGCCTCGGGGCTGCCGTCCGCCAATTGCGGGCGCAATGCCGACCAATAGGCCAGGGCCTGCTTGAACCGGCCTTCTGAAAATGCGGCGCTGCCAGCCATCAACAAGGCGCTGCCGTCTTTGGGGTCTTTCTTCAGAATGCTGTTGATAACGGCCCAGGGTTCGCCCGCGAATTGCCCCCCGTTTTTTGCGGCGATGACTTCAGCCCGCTCAATGGCCACGCGGTTGTTGGGATCGAGCGCAATCGCACGGTTGTAGGCGTCCAAAGCAGCGTCGAACTGGTCTTGGCTGCGGTAGGTGCGACCCAGCAACACCCAGCTCTGCGTGTCTT
>RFRO01000252.1 GCA_009924455.1 Betaproteobacteria bacterium | reverse complement strand
TGGCGGATCTTCATGGTGCGCAAGGTTTAGAAATGACAGATAGAAATGGGAAACATGTATGGATGACCAACTGACAGCAAGCGCTTTGGCGCTGTATGGAGTCGGCGCGGGTGCCGCGCTGTGGACGCTCAATAAAGCCAGGGCGCGGGTGGAGTTGTCGCTGGCCAAGCACCCCGGCCTGGCTGGGCACCCGCGCACCGCACGCCGCGTGGCGGCCCTCTTGCCCAGCTACACCTACGACGAAGAGCAGGCGTACGGTGTTGACGGTGCGCCGCCGGATGTGGTGGCACGGCGCAGAGCAGCCTTCGCCCGCTTGGTGCAGGAGTTCCAGACCCGCTACGCCAAAACCTTGCACGCCACCACCGATGTGGTCAGCGCCTTGTCGGACTTGCAGTTCATCAGCGCCTACCGCGTGCCCTTCCAGTTCAAAAAACTGGTGGGCAAGGGTTTGAAGATCGGATCTTTTGTGGCCTCGACCGAAGGCGTCACGGTGACCGATCTGGATGGCAACCGCTTTTTTGATCTCACCGGTTCGTACGGCGTGAACCTCCTGGGCAACGACTTTTACAAGCGCAGCATCGAAGAGGGCACGGCCCTGGTGCGCGATCTGGGTCCGGTGCTGGGTGCGTACCACCCGGTCATGGCCGATAACCTGGCGCGCTTGAAGCGTATATCCGGCATGGAGGAGGTCTCTTTCCACATGTCGGGTACCGAGGCTGTGATGCAGGCGGTCCGCCTGGCGCGTTACCACAGCGGTCGCGACAAGCTGGTCCGCTTCTGCGGCTCGTACCACGGCTGGTGGGGCGACGTCCAGCCCGGCATCGGCAACCCCATGGCTGCGCGCGATACCTTCACGCTGTCTGAGATGGGGCAGGGAACCTTGCGCGTGCTGCGCAGCCGCAGCGACATCGCCTGCGTGTTGATCAACCCCTTGCAGGCTTTGCATCCCAACGCCGCCGCGCCCAGCGATTCCAATTTGCTGGACAGCTCGCGCAAGGCGCACTTTGACCGTGCGGCCTACACCGCCTGGTTGCGCGAGCTGCGCGAAATCTGCACCGCGCGAGGCATTGCGCTCATCTTCGACGAAGTGTTTTTGGGTTTCCGCCTGGCACCCGGTGGCGCGCAGGAATACTTTGGTGTGCAGGCCGATTTGGTGACCTATGGCAAAACCCTGGGCGGTGGCCTGCCGATTGGCGTGCTGTGTGGCAAGCGGGCTTGGATGCAGCGCTTCCGTGACGACTCCCCCGCCGACATTTGTTTTGCCCGCGGCACTTTCAATTCGCACCCCTATGTGATGGGGGCCATGAATGTGTTTCTGCGGGAAATTGAAACCCCCGAAAGGCAGCAGATGTATGCCGCCTTGGACACGGTATGGCCGCAGCGGGAAGCCTTGATGAACAGCCGGCTGGCCCAAGCCGGCGCCCCGATACGGGTGGCCGCCATGTCCTCGGTCTGGACCGTTTTGTACACCCAGCCGGGTTGCTACAACTGGTTGTTCCAGCACTACCTGCGGCTGGAGGGCATTGCCCTGAGCTGGGTCGGTACCGGACGCATCATCTTCAGCCTGAACTACAGCGACGCCGACTTCGAGGAAGTGTGCGTGCGCTTTGTGCGGGCCTGGGCGAGCATGCAGGCAGACGGTTGGTTCTGGACCGATCCGGCCGTGACCAACAAGCAGATCAAGCGCCGCGTGTTGCGCGAGATGCTGGCTGCCAAGTTCAGCTGATATAGGATGTTGAGACATGGAAAAGGGGCCGCATGCGGCCCC
>RFRO01000251.1 GCA_009924455.1 Betaproteobacteria bacterium | reverse complement strand
AGTACACGTTGCTGCCCGAGGTGAGTCGCACGATCGGGAAGTTGGTGTTCATCTGCCAGTCGTCGCCGTAGCTCGCGCCCTCGCTGATGCCGTTGAACTGGGTGCCGATCAGGCGGAACTGGCCACAGCCATCCTGCTCCAGACCGGTGATGGTCGGCTTGCCCTGGGCCAGCGGCGCGCCGCTGGGCGTGTACACGTAGTACACGGTCGACCCCTGCTGCGAGAACAGCACCTTGCCGTCCGGCAGGCACACCATGTTCAGCACATAGGTTGAGGTGTTCAGCGTGGTGCTTCCGCTTGGCGCGTTCACCTGCGTGAAACTGTTGGTGGCGTAGTCGTACTCGTAGAACGAGGTCGGCGACGGGAAGTGGTTCGCGGAGGTGGGCGACGGGCTGACGGTGCACAGCACCTTGCCATCGCTCATCATGGCCAGCGGCGCATCGGGGCCACCACCACTGCCCGGAATGGCCGGGCCGGTGGACCACACGCCCGCCTTCGTGGTGCTGTTGCTGGGCGTGTACAGGCCGGTCTTGCCGCCGGTCGACCCAAGGAAGAAGGCCTTGCCGTTGGGCAGCATGGCCGCGCCGCCGGTCTCCAGGCCATACGTATCGAACAGTGCCACCGGCACGGGGCCGTCCACCATCCACACGTTGCGCGACGGGATGTAGCGGTCCGAAGTGGTCGCGCCGCGATCCACGAACAGGATGCTCTGGTCGGCGAGCTTCATCCACACGGACTCGTTGTGGATGCCGTTGCACGTGGGACCCGTGGAGTAGGTGTTGGTGAGCGGGTTGTAGATCTGCGTGCTCTTCAGCGTGCCGGCCACCAGCGCCTGCAGCACGCGGCCGTCCGGCAGCATCTCGGTGTTCGCGTCGCTCAGGCGCGCGCTGGGCGCAGGCGTTCGGGTCCACGTGTTCGCCACGGGGTCATACACCTCACCCGCCGTGCCACCCGTGCCGTATTCGCCGCCAGCCACGTACACGCGCCCATCCATCAGCACCTGCGACGAGAAGTACAGCCGCGTGTCGTACATGGGAGCGATGGTGCTCCAGGTGCCGCCGATGTAGCTGCCCTGCGCGTTGGGCGTGAGCTTGTTCCAGGTGTTGCCGATGCCATCGGTGCCGCCGGCCGAAGTCTTGCAGATCACCGAGCCGTCGGACAGCACCAGCATCACGCCGGCATTGGCGTTTGGCGCACTGGCGGTGACGCGGGTCCAGGTGCCCACCGCGAAGGCGGAGACGCTGGACAGGCCGAGCGCGAGCGAAGCAACGACGGTGTGGCGAATCATGCGGATCTGTTTCCTTTGAGAGCCTGCTGCAGCACAGGCGCCCATGCGGCGCCCGTGGATGGCTGCACGATAACCCAATTCGGACACGAAACAAGCGAAACCAACCTTGATCGCTCCATTTCAGGCAGCGTCACCCCGTTTCCAGCGACCCTTATCGGCGCAGGGCCAACGCGCCGCGAACGCTTGCCACGCATCCGTGATGCGTGGCTCAGAGGAACGGCGCCGCCCATGCTGGGCTTCCAAAAATGCAAAGGGCCCCGGCTTGAAGCCGGGGCCCATCATTTCAGACGCAGGAACTTCAGATCACGAGCACGGACCGACGCTCAGCAGCACCAGCGCCACGTCGCCGAAGTCCACGAAGCCGCTGGCGTCCAGGTCGGCCGCGCAGCCGTCACAGGGACCGAAGTCCAGCAGCATGAAGGCCACGTCACCCGGATCCACGAACAGGCTGCCGTCGAGGTCGCCGAAGCATGCCGTCGCG
>RFRO01000026.1 GCA_009924455.1 Betaproteobacteria bacterium | reverse complement strand
CAGTTTCTGGCCGTGCTGCAGCGCCAGCAAAGCGAAATTCCACACGCCAGCCAGATGCGTTTTGCCCAGGCTTTGTCGGCCGATCCGGCGCATCTGGGGCGCCTCAATGATTCCGAGCTGCGCGCCTGGGAACGCCTGTGCCAGGGCCCGGTGGACCTGGAGGCCGCCAACATCCATGACCGCGATCTGGCCCGCGCGGTGGCGCGCCTGGAGCGCAAAGGTCTGGCGATTTACACCGGCTTCACCCCCAGCGACGCCGCGCATGTGCTGGGTATGTCCAACCACTGGAATGCCGAGGCCGCCATCTGCGCCGCGCGCATCTGGGCGCGGCAGATGCGGCATATGTACGGCCTGGGCAAATGGCCGCTGGGCGACGCGGTCGCACCTGCGCGCGATGTGGTGGCCAAAGTCACCGATACGATTTGCCAGAAACTGATCGAGGCCGGCTTGAACGACGCCGGTCAGATGAACGAGTCCAACGCGGGCAAGGTTGCAACCCTGCTGACCGCGATGGCCCTGGGGCGCAATGCCTCCGGACCTGCGGTGAAGCCTGCCGACGCGGACGCGCAGCACCCGGTCTTCGCTTTGCAGTTTTCGCCGGATCTGCCACTCGTGGGTGTGGGTGCACCGGCGGGCAGCTATTACCCGGCCGTAGCCCACGGCTTGGGCGTGCAGCTGGTGGTGCCGCCGCATGCGCATGTAGCCAATGCAGTGGGCGCGGTGCTGGGGCAGGTCGCGCAGCGGGTGCACATGACCGTGACACAGCCGGTGCGTGGCACCTTCAAGGTCTTCACGCCTGGCGGCCCGGTGGATTTCCGCAAGCTCGACGAAGCCCTGGACCATGCCCGCACACTGGCAGCCGAAGAAGCGCGCGCACGCGCACTGGCAGCCGGTGCGGCTGCGGTGGAGCTGTCTTTCGGGCAGCTGGACAACCGCGTGGAAAACGAGATTGACGGCGATGTGTTTTTCGAATCCACGGTGAGCGTCACCGCCAGCGGGCCGCCGCTGCGCAAGCCCGTGGCTGCGTAAATGGTCGCGCGCGCCACCCTGTCTGCGGCCCTGCAGGCTCACGGGCTGCATGTGCGTGGCGGGTTTTGTCCGGATCCGCCGGAGGGCTTGCAACTGCCCGACGGGCGCGCCGCTGCTGTCGTGTGGCTGGTAGGCAATGTGGGCGGCTCTTTGTGGGACGCCTTTGCTGCATCGCCGTTTGCGCACGACGGGCAGCCCCATCCCTTGGACCGCTGGAGCCGCCATGTGGGCGATGCCCTGGCGCAGCAATGTGGTGGCCTTGCCCTGTACCCGTTCACCGGGCCACCGGAACAGCCGGCCTATCACCCATTTCAGCAATGGGCGGCGCGCAGCGAAGCGGTGTACACCAGCCCGCTGATGCTGCGCATCCACCCGCAGTACGGTCTGTGGCATGCCTACCGGTTTGCCTTGGCCATGCCCACATTGGAGCCAGTGGACCGCGACGCGCTGCGTGCGCCGGTGCAGGGCGAGAGCCCTTGTTTGCATTGCGAAAACCAGCCGTGCTTGACCGCTTGTCCAGTTGACGCATTCGATGGCCGGGCATTTGATGTGCAGCGCTGCATCAGCCATTTGAATCGCCCGGCCGGAGCAGACTGTATGGCAGACGGCTGCCAAGCCCGCAACGCCTGCCCCGTGGCAGCGGAACTGCGCTACGCACCGGCGCAAAAGGCCTTTCACATGGCGGCGTTTGCGCAGGCCCGACTCTGATACCCTCGCCGCCGTTGTTGGAAGGAACGGCTGTGTTGCGATTTTTTCGGATGGTCACTGTGTGCCTGGCTGCAGGGCTTGGAGCGTGCGCCCACGGGCCAGGCGAGAGCCCCGCAACATTGCCCGCAGCAGCGACGGCGTGGACGCCAGAGCAAATCGCGCGTTGGCAGCCCATGCACTTTCCGGGCAAAAAGGTGACCCAGTATGCGCTGGGCGAGCAGGCGGGCCGCGCAGCGGTGCGCGCGCAAGCCGAGTCAGCGGTCAGCATGTTGCGCCAGCCGCTGCGGATTGAGCCGGATCAGCTGGGACACTTGGAATTCGCGTGGAATGTTCCGGCCTTGATCGAAGGGGCCGATGTCGGGCAGCGCCACAGCGACGATTCACCGGCTCGCTTGGTACTTGCGTTTGATGGTGATCGCAGCACCTTTTCAGCCAAGAACGCCATGCTCAGCGAACTCGCGCATGCGATGACGGGCGAGCCGCTGCCGTATGCGACCTTGATGTACATCTGGTGCAACACCCGCCCGGTCGGCACAGTGGTACACAGCCCGCGCACCGACCGCATCCGCAAGCTGGTGGTGGCGTCCGGACCGCAGCAGCTCAACCAGTGGCTGCATTTCCGCCGCGATGTGCGTGCAGACTTTGAACTGGCATTCGGCGAGGCACCGGGTGCGCTCTTGGCCATTGGCCTGATGACGGACAGCGACAACACGCGATCCAGCGCACTGGCCTGGTACGGCAGTATCGCGTTGAACTGATGCTCAGGACTTGGCGTTCACCAGCGCCGCGATCGCGTTGAGCGAGTCGACTTTTTCGACATCGAACTCCAGGTCGGAGAAGGTCAGCGCAAAGGCCGTTTCTAAAAACAAAATCAGGCTCATCATGGCAAAGGAATCCAGCCGGCCGCTCAGAAAAAGCGAGTCGTCATTGGCGAGTTCCTGGGTATCGCCGTGCTGCTGCAGCGCCTCGTGCAGGTGGGCGCGCAATGTGTCAAACACTTCCAGATTCATATCCAACTTTCTAGTTCAGTCCGAACAAAGACAGCAAAAATCGCAGCCGTTGCTCCAACGAGTGGTCACGTGTCCCGTCTGAGAATACACGCAGCAAGACCACAAAGGACCAGACAAACACGAACGCATACAGGCGCCCGGCCAACGTGGTTGGGGGCCGGTAGCCCATGGAGGCGCGCACTTGCGATAAGCCCACGCCGATCGCCAGGATCACGCTGTAAAACAGGTAGCTGCTGAAGCTGCTGATGGCGCCCCAGAAACCTTCCACCGCGATGAGATGGATATCCGCCATGAAATGCCACAGCGCATTGCCCACGCCCGCCGCCATGAAGGTGGCGGTGAACATGCGCAGCCGGGGGTGTTGACGGAACACTTTGAAGAAGGTGGGAATGAAGAACAGGTCAACCAGGATTTCCTTGAAGTAGAAATGGAACCGGTTGAAATAGTCCATCAAGGTACGCGATTCCAGCGGCCGCCAGGACCCGCGCGGCAAGCGGTAGCCGGCCATGCGCGCCAGGCCTATAAACAGATGCGCCCAGGTCGCGATTTGCAAGGCGTAGCGAAACGTGCCGTAGACCAGAACCATCCAGCCGGTGGCAATGGGCAGCGGCCGTCCTTCGATAAAGGCGTCGATGGCGTCGATCAGGCGGGGCAGTGCCAGCTGATCGCTGAAAAACCAGGTCAGAACATGGCCGAGTAGGAGTAAAAAATTGGCCCACAACAGCAGCTTGACGCCCTTGATGTGGGTGATGGCCTGTTCGCGGGGCATCGGGGAGAAATGCTTGCGTAAATAGGCCGCCCCTTTACCGAAGGGCAGATAGCTGGGGCTCCAGAACGGCCGCTGTATGGCCATTTGCATCGCTGGCGTGTCCGCAGCGCGCCCACGCAAGTCAGCGACGGCCAGCGGGAAAAACCAGACAAAGGGCGTGAACACCACCACCATGGACCACACCAGCACCCGCAGCAGTCCGTGGTCGACTTGCGGTGCCGACAGCGCCAGCAGCGCGGCCTCCAGCGCCAGCATGCACACAAAAGGGCGTCGCGACAGCAGGCCATCGGGGCGGCGGATCACGTGCTGCATCGCCAGCCACAAGCCGCCCATCAGCACCAGCAGCGCGCCCACAGCCAGCAGTTCGGGGGACAGCACCACGCCGGGTTCCTGGGCCATAACAGCCTGGATCTTCTCTGCGAAATCATTGTCGTCTGAGGCGGCCTCCACGAGCGTCAAACCCCAACTGGCGAGGAACACAATCCGGACGCGGTGGCCGGCGAAAGCCATCGCAGCCCAAGCGGCGCTCACACACAGCGCTGCCGACCAGGCGCTCAGCAGGGGCAGCGCGGCGAGATAGGCCACGCCGTAGAGGCACAGCTTGCCAAGCGCGGTCTGGGCGAAAGCGACCACGCGTTCTGACTGCTCAATCGCCAGCCAATGGCGCAACGGGTCGCTTGGCGCTTTACGTGCTGTGGGCGATGGAGCGGCTTGCGCGGCCGGTGGGCTGCTCATACCGCGCCGTCCTGCAGGCGCGCCAGCAGGGCGCGCCGGTCGACTTTGCCGCTGCTGTTCAGCGGCAGGGCTTCCATGGCCACGATGCGGCTGGGGACCATGTAGGCCGGAAGGCGCTGCTTCATACGGGTGATCACGGCAGCCGGGTCAACCGGCTGGATGGCGCTGACGCCGACAAAACCGACACTGCCTTTGGCGATGCCGTCGGCCACCGGCCAGGCAACTGCGGCCACCAACTCGACGCCGCTGGCGGCGCGCAAATGGGCTTCGATCTCTTCCAACTCCACGCGGTAGCCCATGATCTTCACCTGGTTGTCGATGCGCCCCAGGCAGTGAAATACGCCGTGTGCGTCACACACGGCCAAGTCACCCGTGCGGTACCAGCGCGTGCCGCCATGCTGCGGGAAACGCTGCGCCGTGAGGTCCGGTGCGTTCAGGTAACCCAGCGCCAGTTGTACGCCGCCAATCGCCAACTCACCGGCTTGCCCGTGGGGAAGTGCCTGCCCCTCATCGTCCACCACGGCGGCGGTGCAGCCCGGCAGCACCTGTCCGATGGCGACCACGCCGCGCCCCTCGGTAACCACAAAGGGCTCGCGCTGGATCATGCAAAAAACCGTGGCCTCGGTGGGTCCGTAGAGGTTGACGATGGCGCTGTGAGGCGCTGCGAGGTGCCAGGCCTGCACCGTGCTCTCGGGTAGTTGTTCTCCGCCGAACACGGTCAGGCGCAGCGATGGCAGGCTGTCCGGTGCCAGGGTCTTGAGCTGCGCCAGCATGCCCGCCAGTGAAGGAACCGAATTCCACACCGTCAAGGCGTTGGTGCGTGCGAACTTGACTGCGTTCATCACCTGCGTGGCCGGCAGCAGGTACAAGGCTGCTCCCGCCTCCCAGGTCGCAAACATGTTGTGCACCGAAAAATCAAAGCTGAGCTCGCAGGTCTCCAACGCCCGGTCGTCTGCGCGCAGCGACAGCGTGCGGGCGATGGAGGCGGCGTAGTGGCGCACTGACGCGACCGACACCATGACGCCCTTGGGCACACCGGTGGTCCCGGACGTGAAGATGATGTACGCCGGATCCTGCGGTCCCATTGCCGCCGGTGCCGCCGGCTCCACTGCGGGCAGGGCGCTCGCGTGCAGGATGCGCTGCCCGGGACGTTCAGGCGGTGGGCTGGACGCGGGTGCATCGCCCTGGAAGATCAGCAGCGCCGGGCAGGCCTGCAGCAATTGCGGAGTGAGCAGCTGGATGGCGTCTTGCGCCACGACCAGCGCGTCGAGTTCGCATTGCGCCAGGATCGCCAGCATGCGATCCTGTGGCAGCTTCACACCGAGGGGTACGTAGGTTGCGCCGGCCCAGCAGATGCCGAGCATGGCCGTCAGCGCGTCCCGGCTGCGCGAACCCAGAACCCCTACGCGCGCCGGACCAGAGCGATGGGTGGGCCATACCGCAGCGGTTTGCAAGCCGTGTGCCAGGCGTGCCGCCGCGCGTGCCAGATCCGCGTAGCGGGTGGTGTGTCCCTGGAAAACCAGGGCAGGGGCCTCGGGTCGCTCCACGCTGTGGCGGTACACGGCGCAGGCGATATTCGCAATGTCTTGCATGCAGTAACTGCCAGGGTGTTCATTCCCCGGTCTGTGTCCGACGGTTATGGGAGGGCTGCGCGAACGCAGCCGGATTCTCCGCCTTTTTTGACCATACCCGGGCCGCGCGCGCCGGCCGGGCATGCAGCCGATTCGACATTTTTATGGAGGACAATGAAACCAACATTGGATAAGGTCGGCCTATGCAACTCACATTGAACGGTAAAAAAGTAGCGCTCGATATCGAGGCGGAAATGCCTTTGCTGTGGGCGATTCGGGACGAAGCGGGCCTGACCGGTACCAAATTCGGCTGCGGTGTCGCCCAGTGTGGCGCCTGCACCGTGTTGCTGGACGGCGAACCGGTGCGTTCGTGCAGCGTGCCGGCCGGGACGGCGGTGGGGCGCAAGGTCACCACCATCGAAGGTCTGGGCGGCAAGTCCGCCTTGCAAAAGGCCTGGATTGAAAAGCAGGTGCCACAGTGCGGTTACTGCCAGTCCGGCATGTTGATGGCGGCCACGGCCTTGCTGGCGCGCAAACCCCGACCCACCGATGCCGATATCGATGCGGCCATCACCAACCTGTGCCGCTGCGGAACCTACCCGCGCATCAAAGCCGCGATCAAAGCTGCGGCCCGGCTGTGAGGAGCCCACCCATGCACACCACACCCACCCCCAGCACCGCTGCTGCGCTATCCCGCCGCAGCTTTTTGCACGCCACCGTGGCAGCCGGCGCAGGCTTGAGCCTGGGCTTTCACCTGCCAGCGGCAGCAGCGGACAAACTCGCCACCGATGGCCCGCACAGCAGCGCCATTGATATCAACGCGTGGATCCGCATCACGCCGGATAACCAGGTTATTTGTGAAGTCGCCCGGGCCGAAATGGGCCAGGGCACCAGCACCAGCCTGCCCATGATGCTGGCCGAAGAGCTGGAATGCCGCTGGGAAGACGTGCGCATGGAGTTCGCATCCGTCAACGAGCACCTGGCGCGCAACAAGGTTTACATCACGTTCAGTACCGGCGGCAGCCGCGGCACGCGCGGCTCGCAGCTGGTGATGCGGCAGGCGGGCGCCGCTGCGCGCGAGATGCTCAAGGCCGCAGCGGCCCAGCGCTGGGGTGTGGCCGTCTCCGAGGTGGTGGCCAAGAAAGGCGTGGTCACCCATGTGGCCAGCAAGCGCCACTTGACCTACGGTGCCCTGGCGCAGGACGCGGCGCGCCAGCCTGTTCCCACCGACGTGGTGTTGAAAACGCCCGCGCAGTGGAGCCTGATTGGCAAGCCGGTCAAAAGGCTGGACATTCCGGCCAAGTGTGATGGCAGCGCGGTTTATGGCATCGATGTGCGCTTGCCGGGCATGTTGTATGCGGCCCTGCTGCAGTGCCCGGTGTTCGGCGGGTCGCCGCGCTCCTTTGACGCGGCCGGTGTGATGAACCGCCGGGGTGTGAAAAAAGTCGTGGCCGGCCCCGACTTTGTGGCGGTGGTCGCCGACAACTGGTGGCGTGCGCAACAGGCCTTGAAATCATTGAAAGTGGTGTGGGACTACGCGGGCGGCGAGGCGTTGAACGATGCTCGCATTGCCCAGATTTTGCAAACCGGTGTAGAGAAGGCCCGGCCCTTGCGCACGGATGGCGACTTTGACTCGCTGTGGACCCAGGCCGATGCCGCCGGCCATCGCAAGGTCGAGGCGGAATACTTCACGCCCTATGTGAACCATTTCACGCTGGAGCCGCAAAACTGCACGGCGCTGGTCTCTGCTGATCAGGCGCAGGTCTGGGCGCCCACGCAAAGCGCCGAAGCCACCCAGGCCGAAGCGGCGCGCTCACTGAATCTGCCCTTGCAGAGCGTGACCGTGTACCGGCCCTACCTGGGCGGCGGCTACGGGCGGCGCGGGGCGTCGCAGGACTTTGTGCGCCAGGCGGTTCGGATTGCCAAAGAAGTCCCCGGTGTGCCGGTCAAACTGCTGTGGTCGCGCGAGGAGGACATGCAGCACGACTTTTACCGGCCCGCGTCGCTGTACCGCCAGCGCGCGGTCATCGATACACGCGGCCAGGTACTGGGTTGGCAAGCGCGTCTGGCCTCGCAGTCCATCTTGCAAAAAGTGCGCCCCGAGTCCTTGAAAGACGGGCAGGACTGGCAGGCCGCAGAGTCCTTCCACGACATGCCGTATGCGCTGGCCCATCTCGATATCCGCCACACCGTGGCGCAGATCAATGTGCCGGTGGGTTTCTGGCGCTCGGTCTACCACGCGCACAACCCGTTTGCGCGGGAGAGTTTCTTGGACGAGGTGCTGATCGCAGCCGGCAAAGACCCGTTGACCGGGCGGCTGGACATGCTGCCCGCTGGAGGGCGCGACCGCCGCGTTTTAGAGGCGGCGGCCCAGGCGGCCAACTGGGGCGCCAAGCTGGCGCCGGGGCGCTTCCAAGGCTTGGCCGTTCAAGACGCCTACGGCAGCTTCGCGGCCTGCGTGGTCGAGCTGTCGGTGGATGCGCAAAAAATGGTCACGGTCCACCGCATCACCGTCGCCGTCGATCCGGGCCAGGTAGCCAATATCGACTCGGCGCGGGCGCAAATTGAAGGCAATGTGGTCTATGCGCTGACCACCGCATTCATGAATGAGATCAATATCCAGGACGGCCGTGTGGTGCAGAGCAACCTGCCGGATTACCCGCTGATGCAACTGCGCCAAACGCCACCCATCAACGCGGTGGTGGTACCCAGCGGGGGCGATGTGTGGGGCGGTATGGGCGAGCCGCCCTACGCGCCGATCACCCCAGCGCTTGCCAACGCGATAGCTGCGGCCAGCGGCGTGCGGGTGCGCAGAACACCATTCAGCCACGATGGCTTCACTTTGGCCTGATAGGCGTTTTTTCTATGACTGACACGACAGCAACCACACCCTATGTGCCCCCCAAAGTCTGGACCTGGGACCAGGCCAGCGGCGGGCGCTTTGCCAATATCAACCGGCCCATCGCTGGGGCGACCCACGATAAAGATTTACCGCGGGGCAAGCACCCGATGCAGCTGTATTCGCTGGGTACGCCCAACGGCGTGAAGGTGACCATCATGCTGGAGGAATTGCTGGCGCTGGGCCACACAGGGGCCGAGTACGACGCCTGGCTGATCCGCATCATCGAAGGCGAGCAATTCAGCAGCGGTTTTGTGGGCGTGAACCCCAACTCCAAGATTCCTGCCTTGCTCGACTGCAGCGTTTCAGAGCCCGTGCGGGTGTTTGAGTCGGGCGCGATCCTGATGTACCTGGCCGAAAAGTTCGGGGTCTTTTTGCCTACCGAACCCGCACAGCGCGCCGAGTGCCTGTCGTGGTTGTTCTGGCAAATGGGCAGTGCGCCGTTTTTGGGTGGAGGCTTCGGGCATTTTTATGCCTATGCCCCGACCAAAATCGAATACGCGATTAACCGGTTTGCCATGGAGGTGAAGCGCCAGATGGACGTGCTCAACCGCCGCCTGGCCGAGAGCCCCTATGTCGCAGGTGAGGAATACACGGTTGCCGACATCGCGATCTGGCCCTGGTACGGCGCAACGGCCAAAGGCCTCACGTATGAGGCGGGGGAGTTTCTGAATGTGGCCGAGTACACGCACGTGATCCGCTGGGCCGATGAAATCGCCAAGCGCCCGGCCGTCCAGCGCGGGCGCATGGTGAACCGGGTGGTGGGGCCTTTGGACCAACAGCTCCACGAACGCCACGATGCGGGTGACTTTGACACCCGCACCCAGGACAAACTGGATCCAGCCGCTGGCGCTGTGTGAGCCAAGCCCCATGCAGCCGGACCGGGCAGGGCGCAGACCCATGGGTAAAGACCGCGTAAACCAGGCGCTTTGCCGCACCGCCGGGTCAACAGTTCCAGTGCGCGGCCGTTGTAGAAGCAGGCACTTTTGCCTTGACGTCGGAGTACGCTACATGTTCACAAAATCCTTGGTCGCAGGTCTTTTATCTGTTGTCGTGGTGGGCGCTTACGCCGAAACACCAGCCGCACCGGCTGCGGCTGCTGCAAAAACACCATCCGCCGAGCCTGCTGCGGCCAAATCTGCGCCTGCTCCCGCAGCGGCCAAGCCAGCGGCAGCCGCTACGGCACCGGCGGCTGCGGCAACAGAGCCCGAGGTGAAAAAATCCAAGGCCAACATCTGCCATGACAAGACCAGCCCTGGGTATAAGCAGACAAAAAACTTCACGGCTTATGCCACGATGGAGGAGTGCACCAAGTCCGGCGGGCGCGCACCGAAAAAATAGCGCCGCACCGGCGCACCCCGTTCGGCTGGGGTCATAAAAAAGGGGGCGCTTGGCGCCCCCTTTTGCATGCGGGTGAAGGGTCCGGATATTCAGGCGCTGAGAGCGGGGTAGTCGGTGTAGCCTTTTTCACCCGGGGTGTAGAACGTGCCCATATCGGGCGCGTTCATTGCAGCACCTGCTTGCATGCGGGCCACCAAATCCGGGTTGCAGAGGAAGGGTCGACCAAAGCCGATCAAGTCGGCCTGGCCGGCGGCAAGTGCGGCCTCAGCGCTGTCGCGGTCAAAGCCACCCGCCAGGATGAAGGTTCCCTTGAATGCTGCGCGCAGCGTGGCCTTGAGCGTGGCAGGTACGGGTGGCGCGCCCATGGCGGAATGGTCCAAAAGGTGCACATACATCAGGCCCATGGCCGAGAGTTCTTTGACCAGTGCCTCGTACTGTGCATCCACGTCAGCGAAGCCGCCCGTGCCATTGAACACGCCGTACGGCGAGAGCCGGATGCCCACACGGTTTGCGCCTATGGCCGCGACCGCGGCGCGCACCACCTCGAGTGCAAAGCGGTTGCGGTTGGCCGCGCTGCCACCATAGCCGTCGGTGCGGGTATTGACGTTGGCGTTCAAGAATTGCTCGATCAGGTAGCCATTGGCGGCGTGCAGTTCGATACCGTCAAAGCCGGCTTCGACAGCCAGCTTGGCGGCGTGCGCAAATTCAGCCACGGCCGCGTCCACATCAGCCTGTGTCATTGCGTGGGGCTGTGTGTGTGGCTGCATGCCCTTGGCATCGGTGTAGATCTCGCCTTCCAGCGTTGTGTTGGTGGGGCCAACGGCTATGGCGCCCGCAGGAAGATTTTCCGCGCTGGCCACCCGGCCGCAATGCATGAGCTGGACGACGATTTTGCCGCCCTTGGCATGTACCGCGTGTGTGACCAATTTCCAGCCAGTGACGTGGTCCTGGTTGAAGAGACCGGGGATCCGGGGGTAGCCCAGACCGTTGGGCGACGGCGACGTGCCCTCGGTGATGATCAGGCCCGCCGTAGCGCGCTGTTCGTAGTAGCGGGCCATCAGGGCGTTGGGGGTGTTGTGGTCGACCGCACGGTTGCGTGTCATGGGGGTCATGACGGTCCGGTTGGAGAGGCGTGTGTTGCCCGCGGTGTAGCTGTCAAAAAGCATGGTGAGTCCCTGGATGTGGAGAGTGAAGAAATAACCGGAGGTGGATAGATCCATCCACCTCCGGTTCATGTGGGGCCGTCTGGCAGCCGTTCAAGGTGCGCCGGCCGCGGATTTGCGGCAGCGTGCGCCGCGCCCGCCGGCAGTGAGGTCCGCCAGGCTTTATTCCGGGTCGATTTTTGCGTCGCGCACCACTTTGCCCCAGCGCGGCGCCTCGGCGCGTATCAGTGCGGCGAATTGTTCTGGCGTGCCGCCGCCAATTTCATTGCCCTGGCTGAGCATTTTTTCGCGCAAATCGGGGTCCTTCAGGGCCTTGTTGCAGGCGGCGTTCAGCAGCTTGACCAAATCGGCCGACATCCCTTTGGGGCCGACCAGGCCTTGCCAGTTCAGGACTTCGACCTCGGGGTAACCTTGCTCGGCCATGGTGGGCAAATCGGGCAGCAGCGGCGAGCGGGTTTTGCTGGTGATCGCCAACGCCCGCAGACGCCCGCCTTTGACGGACGGCATGGCTGCATACATCTGTTCAAACATCATCTCCACCTGTCCGCCCATCAGGTCGGTGGCCCCGGCAGCACCGCTCTTGTAAGGCACGTGGATCATGTCGACGCCGGCTGAATACTCGAACAACGCGCCGCTCAGGTGGTGCGTGCCGCCGATGCCGCCCGACGCGTAGCTGAGTTTGCCGGGCGATGCTTTGGCCGCTGCGACGACGTCTTTGACCGTTTTGTACGGCGAGTCCGCCCGCACCATCAAAATCAGCGGGCCGCGCTCTATCAGGGTGATGGGCGTGATGTCGTTGAACGGGTCGAAATTGAGTTTCTTGAACAAGGCATGGTTGACCGCCAAGGGCGCGAAGTTGCCCATGCCGATGGTGTAACCATCCGGCTTGGCGCGGGCAATCATTTCGGTGCCGATGTTGCCGCCGGCCCCTGCCTTGTTGTCAATCAGAATGGGCTGGCCCAGTATCTCGGCCATGATTTTTGCCACCTGGCGCGAGCGCGAATCGGCATTGCCACCGGCGCCATACGGGCATATCCACATGATCGGTTTGCTGGGGTATTTGTCGTCGGCGCGGGCCAGGAGCGGAAGCGCGGCAAGCAGGCCGGCGGTTTGGATGAGATCTCTGCGTTGCATGGTGAACCTCGGCGTTGGAGACATGGCTGGGCGCCCACGCATGGGCGGCTTAGGAACAAGTTTACGCGTCACGACCGCCCGCTTGGCAGAGGGTCAATGTAAAAAATGGCACCGGCGATCAGGCCGCGCGTTGGCCCAGGGTGCGCGCCAAATGCTCCATCAAGACGCCCACCCGGTGCGGGATGTAGCGGTTGCTGGGCAATACCGCGTAAATACCCAGGGACGGCGGGGTAAAGGCCTGGAGGATTTCAACCACTTCCTGCCGCGCCAAAAAGGGCTGCGCCAGAAAATCGGGTTGCAGGCAAATACCCATGCCCCGGGCGCTGGCCTGCAGCAAGACCAGCCCGTTGTCAGCCGTGATCCGCCCACGCACCGGGAAGGTCTCGGTTTTACCTTGTACCCGGTAGGTCCAATTGCTGGCGCTGGAGGTCATGGAATACACCAGACACTCGTGGTGTTGCAAGGCACTGGGGTGGCGTGGCTCGCCGTGCAGGGCCAGGTAGGCCGGTGATGCGGTGGTGAGCAGGCGGCATTCGCCCAGTTTGCGCACGATGTCGCCGGGCTGCAGGTCGGCGGTGATGCGCAGGGCCAGATCAATCCCCTGTTCAATCAGGTTGGAGCGCTTTTCTGAAAAATTCAACAGCAGCTCCACGTGGGGCTGGGCCTGGGCAAAGTCCAGCAAGGCCGGTACCAGCTGTTGCAAGCCGAAACTCAGCGGCAGCGCCAGGCGGATGCGGCCCCGTGGAACGGACTGGTCTTCCGTCAGGCTGGATTCGGCCGCGTCCACCATGTTCAGGATGACCCGGCATTTCTCCAGGTAGGCGGCGCCCGCCGCGGTCAGGGTCAGGCGGCGGGTGCTGCGGGTGATCAGTTTGACCGCCAGATGCTTTTCCAGCGCGACGATCTGCCGCGTGACAGCAGAGCGGGCGACCTGCGACTGGTCTGCCACAGCGGTAAAGCTGCCTGATTCGGCGACCCGCACAAAGGTCTGCATCGCGTTGAGGGTGTCCATTGTTGCGAATTGTGCAACAAATAAGTCTCAATTAGCACCTATTTCTTTTATTTCAGGCCGCCTACATTCGAACCCAGCGAAAGCCATACACCATGCAAACCCAGCGCAACGTCTTATTTGTTCCCCACGGTGCTCCCACCTTTGCCTTGCAGCCCGGCGCCGCAGGCGCGGCCATGGAGCAGGTGGCGCGCGCCATTGCGGCGCCGCGCGCCATCGTGGTCATCAGCCCCCATTGGGAGACCGCCGCGCCGACCGTCGGCTTTGCCACGCAGCTCGAAACCATTTACGACTTTGGCGGTTTTGACCCCCGCCTCTACGAGATCCGCTACCCGGCCACTGGCTGCCCCGAGGCCGCCAAGCTGGTGGTGGACGCGTTGCAGGCGCACGGTTTTGCGGTGCAGCAAGACGCGCAACGCGGCCTGGACCACGGCGCCTGGATTCCGCTGCGGCAGATGTTTCCCAGTGCCGACATTCCGGTCGTTCCGCTGTCGGTGCAAACCCATTTGGGACCCGAACACGCGTACCGCGTGGGGCAGGCGCTGGCGGCTTTAGCGCAAGAAGGCCTCCTGGTTATCGGCTCCGGCAATGTCACCCACAACCTGCGGGATTACCAGTCGGCGCGGATGGCTGGCGGGCAGACCCCGGACTATGTGCAGGGCTTTGCGGACTGGGTGTGCCAACACATGGTGGACCGCGACACGGCCGCGCTGCTGAACTACCGCCAGGCCAACCCCGGCGGTGCCCGTGCCCACCCCAGCGAAGACCATTTGCTGCCGCTCTTCACTGCACTGGGCGCCGCCGGCCCTGGTGCACAGCCCGCCGCTTTTTACCGGGGCATCAGCGACTACGAGATTGCCATGGATGGCTACACATTTCACTGATAAGGAATCCATGACCCCGCACTACACCGCGACCGCCAAGGGCCTGCACTGGTTGATGGCCCTGCTGATTTTCGGCTTGCTGGCCTTGGGTTTCTACATGGCCGATCTGCCGCTGTCGCCCGAGAAGCTGCAGTATTTTTCCTGGCACAAATGGGCCGGCGTGACCGTTTTTCTGCTGGTTTGGCTGCGCCTGGCCTGGCGTGTCACCCACCGGCCGCCAGCCTATCCGCTCAGCATGAATGGCCTGCAGCAATTACTGGCCCACGCAGGACATCTGGCGCTGTACGTCTTGATGCTGGTTATTCCCGTGAGCGGCTGGCTGATGAGCTCGGCCAAGGGTGTGCAGACGGTGTGGTTCGGCGTACTGCCCTTGCCAGATCTTCTGGGGCGGGATAAGGAATTGGGCAAGCAGCTCGCTGAGCTGCACTCGGCGCTCAACGTCGGGTTGCTGGTGCTGATCGGTATCCATGCCGCAGCTGCACTGCTGCACCACTTTGTCCACAAAGACGACATCCTGCGCCGCATGCTGCCCGTCCGCTTTCTATCCAAATCCTGAGGTATTCACTGTGAACTTGTTTGTGACTTCCCTGCGCAAGCCCGCGCTCGTGTTGGGTGCCGTCCTGGTAACGGCGGCAAGCGTCCATGCGGCTGCGTTAGACGCCGTCCACATCGACAAAAGCAAAATTGGCTTCAGCTTCAAGCAAATGGGCGTCGCCATGGACGGCCACTTTGCCAAGTTCAGCGCGGCCCTGAATTTCGACCCCGCTAAACCCGAACAAGCCAAGGTCGGGATCGAAGTCGACCTGGCCAGCATTGACACCGGCTCCGGCGAGGCCGATCAGGAGGTGGTGGGCAAAGCGTGGTTCAACACGGCCGCGTTCCCGAAGGCGGTGTTCGTAGTCAAGCAGATCAAACAGATTGCACTCAATCAGTACGAGGTGCTGGGTTCACTCAGCATCAAAGGCCACAGCCGGGACGTCAAATCAAGCATCAAGCTCAGCCCGCAAGGCAAGTCCAGTGTGGTCAGCGGCAGCTTCACCATGCAACGGGCCGACTTCGCCATTGGCGAGGGCACATGGTCCAAATTCGATGTCGTGGCCAACGACATCCAGGTCAATTTTCAGTTCACCGCTTTCAACGCCGCCACCGGCAAATAACGTTTTTTTTAACAGGAGTATTTGTATGAAATCCATGAAACACATCAGCGCCACATTGGCTATGCTTACCTTGGCTGCCGGATCGGCCCTGGCCGCGCCGGTCACCTACACGGTGGACAGCTCGCACACCTTCCCGCGCTTTTCGTATTCCCATCTGGGCTTTTCTACCCAGCTCAGCAGCTTTGGCAAAACCACGGGAACTGTGGTGTTTGATGCCCAGGCCAAGACCGGTGCAGTCGACATCGTGATCGATACCACCACGGTCAACACCGGTTCCACGGAGTTCAACGGCCACATCCAGGGCGAAGACTTCCTGGATACGGCCAAGTTCCCTACCGCGACCTTCAAATCCTCCAAAGTGATTTTTGCCGGCGACAAGCCCGCCTCCATTGAAGGTCAGCTGACCATCAAAGGTGTGAGCAAGCCGGTGACGCTGACCGTCACCTCGTTTCAAGCTGTTCCCCACCCCATGATGAAAGTGCCGGCTCTGGGTGCCAATGCCTTTGTCACCATCAAGCGCACCGAGTTCAACGCCGGCAAGTACGCGCCGTATGTGGGGGACGAGGTGCGTATCGATATCGCCATCGAAGCGCTGGCGAAGTAACCACTTGGGCCGCGGTGCGGCCTCCGCCTCACAATGTGTTGAGCGGAATCTTGGCGTAGGCGATGCCGTTGCTTTCCTTGGGTGGCAGTTCGCCTGCGCGGATGTTGATTTGCACCGCCGGCAGGATCAATACCGGCATCTCCAGCGTTGCGTCGCGCGTGGTGCGCATGGCAACAAATTGGGCTTCATCGATGCCGTCATGTACGTGGATATTGCCCGCGCGCTGGGCGGCGACTGTGGTCTCATAAGCCACCGGACGTCCGGCAGGCGGGTAGTCGTGGCACATGAAGAGACGGGTTTCTGGCGGCAGGCTTAAGACCTTGCGCACCGAGGCGAACAGCGTCTTGGCGTCACCGCCGGGGAAGTCGCAGCGCGCCGTGCCGACATCGGGCATGAACAAGGTGTCGCCTACAAACACCGCATCTCCAAACTGGTAGGCCACGCAGGCCGGTGTGTGGCCGGGCAGGTACCAGGTGCGGGTGCTCAGACCACCAAGCGGAATGGCCTCGCCCTCGGCAAACAAATGATCGAACTGGGAACCGTCGGCGTGGAAGCTGGGCTCCATGTTGAAGATGCCTTTGAACACGCTTTGCACCGTAGTGATGTGGTCGCCGATGCCGGTTTTGCCGCCGAGTTGCGCCTTCAGGTAGGGCGCAGCCGACAGGTGGTCGGCGTGGGCGTGGGTTTCCAAAATCCAGGACACGCTGAGCTGCTGGCTTTTGACGAACGCAATCACTTTGTCGGCGCTGGTGTGGCTGGTACGGCCGGACTTGGGGTCGTAGTCCAGCACCGGGTCGATGATGGCGCAGTCAGAGCCCGCCCGCTCGTAAACAACATACGTCACGGTCCAAGTGGCGGGGTCAAAGATGCCGTGAACCAGGGGACGGAGGGTGGGGGTCGACATGGAAAGCTCCTTTTCAATTAGATGCAAGATAATATATTGACAAATAGATTATTAGTCAATAGAATTTCGTATCTTTTGCAAAAAACAGGAACCGCGCCTATGGAAAACGCCACATTGGACCTCGAAAAAATGCACATCGCAGCCGAAAAGGCCTGCCGCCTGATGAAGGTGCTCTCCAACCCGGACCGTCTGATGCTGCTGTGCCAGCTGTCGCAGGGCGAAAAACGGGTCGGCGAGTTGGAGGAAATCCTGGGCATCCTGCAGCCCACCTTGTCACAACAACTCACCGTGCTGCGCGACGAGGAACTCGTATCCACGCGCCGCGAAGGCAAAAACATTTACTACCAAATCGCCAGCCCGCAAGCCCTGGCGGTCATGAATATTTTGTATGCGCAATTTTGCGCACCCCAAGAAGGAGAGCCTGTATGAACATCGATTGGGAGCACTTCACACCCTGGGCCTCATTGAGCGGGGGGCTGATGCTGGGCGTGGCCTCGGCCCTGTTTATTTTGCTCAATGGGCGCATTCTGGGCATTAGCGGCATTCTGGGCGGGCTGATGCCGCCCAAGGTGGGTGACACCTTGTGGCGCGTCGCATTTCTGCTCGGCCTGTTTACCGCGCCCCAGGTTTTTCACGCGCTGGTGCCCGAGGGATTTGCATCCGCGCCACGCATCGAAGCAGGCTTTTTCCCCGTGGTCGGCGCCGGTTTGTTGGTCGGTATCGGCACCCGCTATGCCTCCGGCTGCACCAGTGGCCACGGTGTGTGCGGGCTCTCGCGCATGTCGCCGCGCTCTATGGTCGCCACGCTGTCGTTCATGGGCGCGGGCTTTGCCAGTGTTTACGTTTTGCGCCACCTCATCTAAGGAAAGCACCATGTTGCACCACAACCTTTTCCACCGCATCAGCGAATTTGCAGTCGGCCTCTTGTTCGGCCTGGGCCTCATGCTCTCGGGTATGACCGACCCCGGCAAGGTCATTGGCTTTCTGGACTTGGCCGGTTCCTGGGATCCGTCCCTCGCCCTGGTCATGGGCGGCGCCATTGCCGTGGGGTTCTTTGCTTTTGCCCTTGCCAAGAAACGCACCAGCAATTTTTTGGGCGGCATGCTGCGCTTGCCCACCAACGCGCAAATCGACCGGCCGCTTGTCATCGGCAGTCTGCTCTTCGGCGCTGGCTGGGGCTGGGCCGGCTTTTGCCCGGGGCCCGCCATGGTGTCCATGGCCGACGGCCAGCCGAAAGCGCTGGTGTTTGTGGTGGCGATGGTCATCGGCATGGTGGGCTTTGAGTTGATGGACCGCTTCGTCCACGCCCCGCGCAAGCAAAAACTAACAGCCGCTTGAGCGATTCACATTCTGGAGACTCCATGGACATCAAAGCCCTTACCCCCAATCTGAGCGTCAGCCCGCAAATCCTGGCGTCCGAGCTGCAAGCCGTTGCCGATGCTGGCTTCAAGGCGGTGATCTGCAACCGGCCGGATGGCGAAGGCGCTGACCAGCCCAGCTTCGATGAAATCGCG
Source organism: Betaproteobacteria bacterium (assembly GCA_009924455.1). Classification (GTDB taxonomy): domain Bacteria; phylum Pseudomonadota; class Gammaproteobacteria; order Burkholderiales; family Burkholderiaceae_C; genus Allorhodoferax. The sequence goes on along the minus strand of RFRO01000026.1, from coordinate 1,594 downwards.
CAAGCCGCCGCCGCCCTCGGCCTGCAAGTCAGCTACCTCCCTGCCGAAACCGGCAAGGTACGCGACGAAGACGGCAAGGCTTTCGGTACTTTGCTGTCTACGCTGCCCGGACCGGTGCTGGCGTATTGCCGCACGGGCATGCGCTCGACCACCATGTGGGCGCTGTCGCAAGCCGGTGTGAAGCCTTTGCCACAGATTCTGGAAGCCGGGCGCAAAGCCGGCTTCGATATGCAATCGCTGGTGCAGCGCATTGCCAATGGCGGCGTGACGCCCGGCGACCAGGCCGACGCCACCCACCAGGTGGTGATCGTGGGCGGTGGGGCAGCGGGCATTGCAGTGGCGTCCAGTTTGCTGGCGCGCAGCCCGCAGTTGGATATCGCCATCATCGACCCGGCCGACGCACACTTCTACCAGCCGGGTTGGACCATGGTGGGCGGCGGCATCTTCAAAGCATCTTCCACGGCACGAACCATGGCGTCCGTCATCCCCACTGATGTGCGCTGGATCAAGGCAGCGGTGGCTGCTTTTGAGCCCGACAAAAACCATATCATTTTGGAAGGCTGTCGTGTGGTGAAGTACCAGCAATTGGTGGTCTGTCCCGGGCTCAAGCTCGATTGGAAAGGCATTGAGGGTCTGACCGAGACTCTGGGCCGCAACGGCGTGACCTCCAACTACCGCTTTGACCTCGCGCCCTACACCTGGCAGCTGGTGCAACAACTGAAAAAAGGCAAGGCCTTATTCACCCAGCCGCCGATGCCCATCAAATGTGCCGGTGCGCCGCAAAAAGCCATGTATTTGTCAGCCGACCATTGGACGCGCCAAGGTGTCATTAGCCACATCGACATCGATTTTTGCAATGCTGGCGCGGTGCTGTTTGGTGTGGCCGACTATGTGCCGGCACTGATGGAGTACGTCAAAAAATACCGGATTGACCTGAACTTCGGCGAGACGCTGGTCTCCATCGACGGCCCGGCGCATAAAGCCACCTTTATGAAAACTTTGGCCGATGGCGCTAAGGAAAAAGTGGTCCGTGACTTCGACATGATTCACGTGGTTCCACCCCAGAAAGCGCCGGACTTTGTTCGTGTCAGTCCCCTGGCCGATGCCGCTGGTTGGGTCGATGTGGACTCGGCCACCCTGCGCCACAAAACCTACGCCAACGTCTATGGCCTGGGCGATGTCACCAACACCCCGAATGCAAAGACCGCCGCGGCTGCGCGCAAGCAAGCGCCGGTGGTGGCGCACAACCTGTTGACAGCACTCGGCAGCCACAAAGGCCAGGCCGCTTATGACGGCTACGGCTCCTGTCCCTTGACGGTGGAGCGCGGCAAGATTGTGCTGGCGGAGTTCACCTACGGCGGGAAACTGGCACCCAGTTTCCCGAAATGGTTGATTGACGGCACCCAACCATCGGCCCTGGCCTGGTATTTGAAGGAACGCATCCTGCCGCCTCTTTACTGGGAGGCCATGCTCAAGGGACGTGAGTGGCTGGCAGAGCCCGAGATGGTTGGCTGATGTCCGTGCTCGCACGCTGGTTGCCGTCTCTGCCCATCCTGGTGTGGGGCCGCGCTTACAACCAGGAATCCTTCACCCA
>RFRO01000250.1 GCA_009924455.1 Betaproteobacteria bacterium | reverse complement strand
CGCGAAACCGACACCATGGACACCTTTGTCGATTCGTCCTGGTACTTCATGCGTTATTGCGACCCGACCAACACCGACGCGATGGTGGCCGAAGGCACGCAGTATTGGATGCGCGACGCCCAGCACGCCACCGGCGGCAGCGGCATGGACCAGTACATCGGCGGCATCGAGCACGCCATCTTGCACCTGCTGTATGCGCGGTTTTGGACCAAGGTGATGCGCGATTTGGGCTTGGTGAACGTGGACGAGCCCTTCACCAAACTCTTGACGCAGGGCATGGTGCTCAACCACATCTATTCCCGCCGCACGGCCAAGGGCGGCAAAGATTATTTTTGGCCGCACCACGTGGAGCATGTGCTGGACGACAGCGGCAAAGTGGTGGGTGCCCAGCTGAAAAACCCCGCCGACAGCGGTGACGGCAAATTGCCCGTGGGCACGCCCATCGACTACGAGGGCGTGGGCACCATGTCCAAGTCCAAGAACAATGGCGTGGACCCTCAAGACCTGATTGAGCGCTACGGTGCCGACACCGCCCGCCTCTACACCATGTTCACCGCACCGCCCGAGGCCACCTTGGAGTGGAACGACTCGGCGGTGGAAGGCAGTTTCCGTTTCTTGCGCCGTGTCTGGCAATTCGCTCACCAGCACGCAGCCGCCTTGCGCGCTGGTTTGTTGGTTGACCGCAGCCAAGAAGTCAGTTTTGACAAGGCTGCGAAAGACCTGCGGCGCGACATCCACACGATCTTGAAGCAAGCCAATTACGACTACGAGCGCATGCAATACAACACCGTGGTATCGGCGCTGATGAAAATGCTCAACACCTTGGAACATGTCAAGCTGAGCGACAGCGCCCGCGACAGTGCGGCGCTGGCCGAATGCTTCTCCATCTTGCTGCGGGTGCTCTACCCCGTGTGTCCGCACATCGCCTATTTCCTGTGGGGCGAGTTGGGCTATGCCCAGTGCTGCGGTGGTTTGTTGGACGTGGCCTGGGCCGAGGTGGACGAATCCGCCTTGGTGCGCGACGAAATTGAACTCATGCTGCAAGTCAACGGGAAGTTGCGCGGCGCTGTCTCGGTGCCCGCCAGCGCCAGCCAAGCAGACATCGAGCAAGCGGCATTGGCCAGCGAGGCCTTCCAAAAACAAGCGCAAGGCGCTGCACCGAAAAAGGTCATCGTGGTGCCGGGTCGTTTGGTCAATTTGGTGCTGTGATGGATGTCTTTATGCGCCGAATGTTTTTGCGCGGGGTCTGCGTCCCTTTTGCCGCCCTGTCGTTGGTTGCTTGCGGCTTCCAACTGCGCTCGACGCAAAAGTTTCCCTTCAAAACCATGTACACCGGCCCGATCTTCGGCTCTCCCCTGCTGATCGATTTGTCGCGCCAGGTCGCTGGCACTGGCGGGGTGGAGATCATCACCGATCAGCGCCAAATCGAACGCGCCGAGGTGATTTTTGAGTTGTTGCAAGAGCAGCGCGAAAAAGTGGTGGCTGGGCGCACCTCTTCGGGCTCGGTGCGTGAGTTCTTGCTGCGCACCAGTTTGCGATTTCGCTTGCGCACCCGCGAAGGCAAAGAGTTGATTCCTGACACCTTGCTGTTGGCCACCAACGACATCAGCTACAACGAGACCCTGGCCCTGTCCAAGGACCAGGAGGAGCAAATGCTCTACCGCAACATGGGCATTGATTTGGTGGGCCAAATCGTGCGCCGCATGAGCGTGAGCATCGTGAGCTACAACTTCTCGCGCATCTTCACGCACGTTGTGTCTGAGGCCACGGCGCCGGTGCGGGGCCCCGGCGC
>RFRO01000249.1 GCA_009924455.1 Betaproteobacteria bacterium | reverse complement strand
CGCAGCCCGCACCAGCGCCATGGACATGTCCAGCGGGTCGGCGGCCGGGGCGTCAGCCGGGGCGTTGTGCAGGTAATGGAATTCGCAGACCTGGGTGTAACCACCCGCCAGCATCTCGTTGTAGAGCCGGGTGGCTACGGCCTCCAGCTGTGCAGCCGATATGCGCAGCGCCACCGCGTACATGCGCTCGCGCCAGCTCCAAAAATCATCGCCTTGCGCGCCACGCTGCTCGGTCAGACCGGCGATGGCGCGCTGAAAAGCGTGGCTGTGGGCGTTGACCAAGCCGGGCAGCACCGGCCCGCCCAGCACATGCGCGCCCTGCCGTGCGGCTGCCGGTACACCGGTTTGAACAGCTGCCCAGTGGCCGCTGGTGTCGACCTCCAGCAGCACATCGCGCGCCCAGGTGCTGCCGACCCAGGCTTGCGCAGCAAAAAAACGGCGCGGTTCATGCGGCATACAAAACCTCGCAGGCGTGCAGCGCGGCCTGCAGCATGGCGCGCAGCTCGGGTTGTATGCGCTGCGCCCATGCCGGGTTGTAGGCGTAGGGCGGCGTTTCGTGCATGTAGAGGTTTTGGCACATCTCAAGCTGCACCGCGTGCACCCGCGCCGCCGGTGCGCCGTAATGGCGGGTGATGTAACCCCCTTTGAAGCGGCCGTTCACCACATGGCTGGTCTGCGGGTGCTTGGCGCAGACATCCGCCACCGCCTGGGCAATGGATGCGTCGGCGCTGGCGCCGCTGGCGGTACCAATGTTGAGGGCGGGCAGCACACCCTCAAACAGCCAGGGAATTTCGGAGCGGATGCTGTGTGCGTCCCACAGGAGTGCATAGCCGTGCGCGCGCTGCAAACGCTGCAGCTCCGCTTGCAGCGCCTGGTGGTACGGCTCCCAGTAGGCGCTGCGGCGGCGGGTCCGCTCTTGCGCGTCGGGGGCGCAGCCTGCGCGGTACAGGGCTTCGCCCGTGAAGAAGCGGGTGGGGCAGAGTTCGGTGTTGGAGGCACCGGGGTACATGGGCGCGTCGTCGGGCGGGCGGTTCAGGTCGATCACGTAGCGGCTGAACTGCGCTTGCAGCACGCTGGCACCCATCGCCGCGGCAAAGTCATACAGGCGCGCCAAGTGCCAATCGGTGTCCTCGGTGTCCAGTGCGCGGGGCACGAAGTGCGCCTGCATATTCGCCGGAATATCGGTGCCAATGTGCGGCATGCTGATCAGCAGCGGCAGGCTGCCGGTGTGCAGCGTGAAACTCATTGCGGGACTCCTGCAAAAACCACCTGGCGCAGCGGGCGTGCGCCAAATGCATAGGCCAGTTCGGCCGGGTGTTCCGCGTTCCATACCGCCAGGTCGGCGCGCATGCCTGCCGCCAGCACGCCCCGGTCGCGCAGACCCAGGGCCTGCGCCGCATGGCGCGTGACACCAGCCAGCGCCTCCTCAGGCGTGAGGCGGAACAAGGTGCAGGCCATATTCAGCATCAGCAGCAGCGAGGTGCAGGGCGAACTGCCCGGATTGCAGTCGGTGGACACCGCCATCACCACGCCGTGCTGGCGCAGCAAGTCGATAGGCGGCACGCGGGTCTCACGCAAAAAATAAAACGCGCCGGGCAGCAGCACCGCCACGCTACCGGCTGCCGCCATGGCCGCTGCACCGTCTGCGCTCAGCCATTCGAGATGGTCGCAACTCAGCGCGCCAAATCCAGCGGCCAGTTGCGCGCCACCGCTGTCGCTGAGTTGCTCGGCGTGCAACTTCACCGGCAGCCCCAGCGCCTGCGCTGCGCTGAACACGCGCGCGGTTTGCGCCGGGCTGAAGCCGATGCG
>RFRO01000248.1 GCA_009924455.1 Betaproteobacteria bacterium | reverse complement strand
AGTGCGCCCGCCGCTTGCCGCAGTTGCTGGCTTGCGCTGCGCAGATTGCTGTCATCCGCTGCACCAGCACCAAAAGGGTCTGCCGGGTCGGCGTCCCGCGCGGCCCGCTGCAGGCTCATGGTGGCCAAGGGAAGCGATTGGGAAAGATCGCCCAGAACCCAGGATAAGGCGCCCAGTGTCCGCGGTGCAGCCTGGGGGTTCCTGTCGGTGCGGCTCATGCGTCAGTCTGGTGTGCTTGTCGGGATCAGCGGGGCTGGACGGTCTAGGCGACAACCCGGAATCGCGCGACGGAGTTCTTCAACTCGTTCGCGGCAGTTTTGAGGCTGCGCACGGTTTCAGCATTGGACCGGGTTCCCTGCGCGGTTTTTTCAACCACGGCAAAAACCTCACGGATGTCCTGGGCGATCTCACCGGCAGTTTCGGACTCGCGTGTTGCAACAGCCGAAATATTCTCAATTTGCAGCGCGACATCTTGTGAGAGGCGGTCAATGTCCGTCAACGCGAGGCCGGCGCGGTCCGACAAGCGGGTGCCTTCCACCACGTCCTGGGCGACGCGCTCCATGGCATTCATCGCGTTGTGGGCATCGGTCTGTATGCCCGACACCAGCGCGGTGATCTGGCGCGCTGCGTTGGCCGAGCGTTCCGCCAGCTGCACCACTTCCTCGGACACCACTGAAAAGCCCCTGCCACTCTCGCCGGCGGAGGCGGCCTGAATGGCCGCGTTGGCTGCCAACACATTGGTCTGGGTGGTGATTTCAGAAATCAAGCCGGTGATTTCACCGATTTCCTGGGAGGATTCGCCCAGGCGCTTGATGCGCTTGGAGGTTTCATGGATTTGTTCACGCAGGTGCTGGGTGCTGCTAATGGCGTCCTGCACTGCCGCCAATCCGGAGTCTGCGGCGGTCCGCGACTGGCGTGCCACGGTGGCGCTGGATTGCGCCTGTGCCGAAATCGCCCCCACCTGGGCGGCCAGGCGCAGAACCGATTCCCCAGCCTTGTGGATCACGGTGAGTTGGTTGTGGGACGATTCCAGCAGCACCATGGAGTTGGAGTCAACCCGCGAGGTGGTTGATTCGACTTGTGCGGCTGTGCGCTGCACGCCCAGCACCAGTTCGTGCAGTTCCTCCACCGTGTAGTTGATGGCGTCGGCTATGCCCCCGGTCAGGTCCTCGCTGACAGTGACCCGCTTGGTCAGGTCCCCATCGGCAATATCCTGGAGTTCCTGCATCAGGCGGAATATGGCGAGCTGGTTGGTCTGGTTTGCCTGCCGCGCATCTTCGGCGGCAGATTCGGCCCACTGCAAACGCAGCGCCGCTTCCTGCCTGGCGTTGGTAGCCAGAAAGTTTTGGTAGTCCTTTTGGGAAAACTTGACATACAGCAAGCCCACCAGTGACATCAGGCTCAGCCCGGACGACAGCAGCGCAACGATGAACAAGGTACCGCTATCGGCACTGCTTGTGAGCAAGGTCGCTTGCAAGGCCTTTACTTCTTGGTCCATTTGATCGGAGGCCGCATCCAGCCTCTGCGCCGCCTCGCGGGTCTGCGCTATGGCGCCAGACGCTGCCTGGAGCTTTTGTGCCATGTCGGACAGTGCGCGTCCGTTCTGCATCAGGGTCGCAAGCAGTGGCGCTGAAGGAGGTTCTGTTGTTGCGCGAGCACCCTGGCCGGAGGTGGCTTGTGCCAAAGCCTGTTCGCGCTGGCCAAAGGCCGCCAACGCATCGGGCATTTGCGCGACAACCCCCTGCACCTGGTTTGCAATACGCAGGTTCTCCACCCATCGGCGGCTCAGTGCGGCCATGGCGGCTACTGCGTCCCATTCGGATTGTTCAGCGGGCGGGCGTGGCCCGGTCGGTTTAAGCCGTGCAATAGCAGAAAGGTTCTCTGCGTAG
>RFRO01000247.1 GCA_009924455.1 Betaproteobacteria bacterium | reverse complement strand
CGTGGGCTTGCGGGCCGATATGGACGCGCTGCCCATGCAGGAGTTCAACACCTTTGCCCACGCCAGCACGCACCCCGGAAAAATGCACGCCTGCGGCCACGACGGCCACACCGCCATGCTGCTGGCTGCGGCCAAACAACTCGCTGCGCGGCGCGACTTTGACGGCACGGTCTACGCCATCTTCCAACCCGCTGAAGAAGGCGGTGGCGGGGCGCGCGAAATGGTCAAGGAAGGTTTGTTCACCCAATTCCCCATGGAGGCCGTATTCGGCATGCACAACTGGCCCGGCGGCAAAGTGGGCACGTTTGCGGTCAGCGCGGGGCCGGTGATGGCGTCGAGCAACGAATTCAAAATCACCATCCACGGCAAAGGCAGCCACGCCGCCCTGCCACACAACGGCATCGACCCGGTGCCCATCGCCTGCCAGCTGGTGCAGGGCTTTCAGACCATCATCACCCGCAACAAAAAGCCGGTGGATGCGGGCGTGATTTCAGTGACCATGCTGCAAGCCGGCGAAGCCACCAACGTGGTGCCGGATTTTTGCTTGATGCAAGGTACGGTGCGCACCTTCAGCGTGGAAGTGCTGGACATGATCGAGCAGCGCATGCGCGAGGTCTCCGAAAAACTGTGCGAAGCCTTTGGCGCACGCTGTGAATTCGCATTCAAACGCAATTACCCGCCCACCATCAACAGCGCGCGCGAGGCCGCTTTCGCCCGCACCGTCATGGAAGGCATCGTCGGCGCCGAGAACGTCACGGCGCAGGAACCCACCATGGGCGCCGAGGACTTCGCCTACATGCTGCAAGCCAAACCGGGCGCGTATTGTTTTATCTCGAATGGCGACGGCGACCACCGCAGCATCGGCCACGGCGGCGGGCCATGCACGCTGCACAACCCCAGCTACGATTTCAACGACGACTTGATTCCGCTGGGCGGAACCTACTGGGTCGAGCTGGCGCGCCAGTGGCTGGCAGCACCGCAGGCGCGTTGACCCGCCGCCTGCGCTGGCGCATCAACCCGCACCGGGATTCCCCGTAACGCGGGCGAAGCAATAGGTGGCTCCAGCTGCAGCGGCTGCACCGACTGCGTTTGGCGTGCGGTAGACGCGCAACCATCACACCCACCGCAACCACCCGCCGCACGCTGCGGCATCAACCACACGGCTGCAACCGCACCACCCGGCGCGGTCCGAACGGAATCGGCCAGCCACGTGCGGGCATGCGAACCCATGAAACGGCGCAGCGCGAATGCTGCGCAGCACACCACCAGGATGCCGGTGAATGCGCTTTGCCAGTCCATGCAAATATTCCCCTCAGCCCATCAACCACAGGGTCACGCGGTACGTCACAAATGACGCCGCGTAGGCCAAGCCAAACAAGTAGCCCGCCATCACCAGCGGGTAGCGCCAGGAATTGGTCTCGCGCCGCACCACGGCCAGCGTGGACAAACACTGCGGGGCAAAGACAAACCAGGCCAGCAAGGCGTAGGCCGTGGCCACAGACCAGCCCTGCGCCAGCACCGGCGCCAGCGCCTCAGCCACGCCATCGCTGGCCGCCGACAGCGAATACACCGTGCCCAAAGCCCCCACCGCCACTTCACGCGCAGCCATACCGGGCACCAGCGCAATCGAGATCTGCCAGTTAAAGCCAATCGGCGCGAACACCACCTCCAGCGCCCGGCCCAACATGCCCGCCACGCTGTATTGAATGGCCGGGCCTTGCGACGGGTCCCACCCGGCAGGCGGATGCGGGTAGGTCGAAAAAAACCACAGCAACACCATCAGCGTGAAGATGGTTCCGCCCACCCGCTCCAGAAAAATCCGCGCCCGCTCCCACAGGCCCAACGCCAGGTGGCGCAGATTGGGCACGCGGTACGGCGGCAGCTCCAGCA
>RFRO01000246.1 GCA_009924455.1 Betaproteobacteria bacterium | reverse complement strand
CGCACCAGCAGGTGGTCCATGACTTCGTCGAGCGGGCGGCCCCGGTGGGCCGCTACTGCCGCGCTGAGCAGGGGAGCGTAGTCGGGTTTTTGCACCGCTTTCAGTATCAGCGAAGGGTTGGTGGTGGCGTCTTGGGGTTGGAAGGCGCTGAGCTGTTTGAAGTCGCCGGTGTCGGCCACCACCGTGGTGTATTGCTTGAGTGCGTCGAGCTGGTTCATAGCGGTCCTCAGTTCTAAAAAGGGGAAGTTTCCAACATGTCGCAGGCCTGAAAATATGCACCCGCGTGAAACAAAGTTACAATAAATTATTAAAATTTTGTAACTGCAATTCTATTCGCGTCCCATTATGAGCTTCGATCTTGTTCTTTTCGGTGGTACCGGCGACCTGGTATGGCGCAAACTGATGCCGGCTTTGTTCCAGGCCTTTCGCCATGGAACCCTCCCGGAGGGCGGCCGCATCATCGGCATCGGGCGCGACAAACACAGCCATGAACAGTACCGCGCGCTGATCAAAGAGCGCTTTGACAAAGTGGAGTTGGCCAAGCGCCCCAGCGCGGAGGAGTTCGCCCGCTTTGCCGCGCTGCTCGAATTTGTCCCGATGGATTTGTCCAAGCCTGCTGACTATGCGGCGCTGGCCGACACGCTCACGGCCCGCGCTGCCGAAACCGTGGTGATGTACGTGGCCACCGCGCCCTCGCTCTTCACCACCGTGTGTGAGCAGCTCGCCGCCGTGGGTTTGAATGCCCCGCATATCCGCGTGGTGCTGGAAAAGCCGCTGGGCCATGACCTGGCCAGCAACCGCGCCATCAACCAGACCGTGCGCCGCTACTTTGCGGAAAACCAGGTTTTCCGCATCGACCATTACCTGGGCAAACCGGCGGTGCAAAACCTGTTTGCGCTGCGCTTTGGCAATGCGCTGTTTGAGCCGCTGTGGCGGCGCGAGCACATCGCCAACATCCAGATCACGATTGCGGAAGACCTGGGCGTAGAAAGCCGTGGCGGCTTTTACGAGACTACGGGTGCCTTGCGCGACATGGTGCAAAACCATGCGCTGCAACTGCTGTGCGCCATCGGCATGGAGCCCCCTATCAACGCCCACGCCGATGCGATCCGCGATGAAAAGCTCAAAGTGCTGCGCTCACTCAAGCCCTGGACTGCACAAAGCCTGGCCAGTGACGTGGTGCGAGGCCAGTACAGCAAAGGCACGGCGGGCGGCATCGCTGTGCCGGCTTACCGCGAAGAGACCGGCGTGAACCCCAACAGCCAGACGGAAACCTTTGTCGCACTGCGCACCGAGATTGCCAACTGGCGCTGGGCGGGCGTGCCCTTCTACATCCGCACCGGCAAGCGACTGGCCGGGCGCGACGCCCGCATCGTGGTCAACTTCCGCCCCACACCGCACGCCATCTTCAACGCCCCGGCCAGCAGCGCCAACAAGCTGGTGATCCACCTGCAACCCAAAGACGGCTTGGAGCTGCATTTGCTGGCGCAGGGGCAGGCAGGTCGGCAAAGCCGGGCTGCGACCGCGCTGGTGCCGGTGCAGCTGGAGTACCGGCTGGCCTCTGGTGACATCATCAAGGTCTCCATTCCCCAGTTGGTGTCCGCCGAGCCGATGGGCCGACCAGCCTGCAACGAAGCGCGATAATCGATGCCGCGTTCACTCATCACAAAGACGGTGCCATCAAAAGCGCGATCGAGCGTGGCGGGCGGCGGATGAATGGGCAGGAGATGGGCGAAGGCTTGCTTGGCCAGCGCGGCGTCCACCTGTTCCGCGGGCGCCACGACGCAGCGCACCGAGGAGAACCCCATCACGTTCTTCAGGTCGTCGGCCGCGCGGTAGTTGAATTGCGCCGAGAAGGCCGTCGGGCTGGAGGCGACGGGGGCGAAAATCAAGAACCCG
>RFRO01000245.1 GCA_009924455.1 Betaproteobacteria bacterium | reverse complement strand
TGATGCTGCGCTGGATGCGCAGCCGCTCGGTGCGCATCGCCATCCGCACCGGTTGTCTGGGTGGCAGCATCTGCTTTTTTCTGGCTACGCTGGCTGCGCCCTGGCCGTGGTTCACGGTGGGGTTTTTGGTTGCGGGCACGGTGTTTTTGGTGCTGCTGGACACCTCGGCCGGACTGCCGTTTTTGATGGCCGTCAAACCCTCCGAGCGCACCGAGATGTCGGCGGTGTATTCAAGCTTTCGTGATGTATCCGGCATTGTTTCGCCGGGCATCGCATGGCTTGTGCTGCAGATTTTCCCCATCGCCGGGGTGTTTGCGCTGGGCGGGGCAGCGCTCTTGATTGCCTGGTGGGTGGCCGGGCAGATTCATCCGGACTTGGGCACGCCAGCGGCGCAGCGCAACCGGCGCAGGCGTGGTCTGGCTTAGGCTGAAGCCACGACATTCGCTTGATGTGCCCATTGAACGCAGGTGCAAGCAGTGATTGACAAAGTAAACCATCTGTTTACACTCAGCCTCAATGATCGCCACGTTCAAGCACAAGGGCTTGGAGCTCTTTTTTACCAAAGGCAGCTACAGGGGCGTGCCCGCTCAGCACGGTGCGCGCATGGAGCGGATGCTCGACAGATTGGATTCAGCCCGCGAAGCCAAGGACATGGATGTGCCCGGCTTCAAATTCCATGCGCTTAAAGGTGACAGAAAAGGCACGTTCGCGGTCTCTGTGTCCGGTAACTGGCGAATCGTCTTTGAATTCGATGGCCGCGACGCAATCAATGTTGATTTGGAGGACTACCACTGATGAAGTCTTTACGAAACCCCGACCGCAAGCCCACACACCCTGGCGCTGTGCTGCGCGAAGATGTTTTGCCCGAACTTGGCTGGACCCAGATTGAGCTAGCGAATCGGCTTATGGTCAGCCGACAAACCGTTTCTCAATTGCTGCATGAGGAGAAAGCTGTTACCGCTGAAATGGCGATCCGCATTTCCAGCGCTGTAGGTGGAACCCCTGAGAGTTGGCTCAGCATGCAACAGGCAGTTGACCTGTGGGAGGCGGGGATTAAGCTCAAAAGCAATCCGGCACTTGCGCCATTGTTTCGCCAAGCGGGTATCGCTGCCTGAGACGCAAGCCAGCGCGCCAAGCAACTCGCTGCGTTCCAACAATCAGACCATTTGCTTGCGCTTGGTTTCGATGCGCCGGCGCAGATCGTTCATGAGCGCATCGGCGTTGACCATATTGGGGTTGACGTCTACGGCACGTTCCATCAGCTCCAGCGCGCGCTCGGGCTGGTCGCGCTCGGCCAGCATTTGGGCGTAGCCTGCAAGTGCGCCGAAGTGTTTGGGGATGCGTTGAAGGACCTCTTCGCAGTCCTGCATCGACAGGTCAAACTCCCCGACCATGAAGTACAGCGTGGCCCGCTTGTTCCAGGCTTCAGCAAAGTCGGGGCGTTTGCTGATGATGTCGCTGAATATGCGGATGGCCTCTAACACATTGCCGTCTTTCATTTCGGCCGTACCGTCGCCGTATAGCGTGTCAATTTCCCGGTCGCCGCTGCGGCCCCACATGCGCCATACCGTGCCCAATGCCACGGTGCGCAGGCCAGGTTCTTCGTCATGCAGTCGCGGCAGCACCGCATCGGCGGCGTCCGCCGTACCGATCTGGGCCAGACGGCTCATGGCTTCATAGCGCTGCTGTGGATCGCTGTGGTTCAGTGCAAGCAGCGCCTGCTGCTGGGTCATGGGTTCTGTGGCCTGTGCTGCCGCAGGCGGGAGCAGGCCGGCCCCGAACAAGGCGATGCAGACTAGTGGTGCGAAGAGGCGGAAGGCGTGCGCCATGGTGGGTCTCCTGTGGTGACGCGGTCAGCTTAGCGCAAAAAAAACCCCCGCACACGGCGGGGGTTCAGGGTGCAGGCAGAAGCTGCTT
>RFRO01000244.1 GCA_009924455.1 Betaproteobacteria bacterium | reverse complement strand
CCGTGCGCGCCTGCGGGGCCGCCGTGGAGGCTGCCACGCCGCAGCCGCGCTTGGCGGGGCCACCGCCGCATACCGAGTACCTGCCCGCAGCTCCGAGCTGTTTGGACGGCGGCCAGTCGACCGACCTGTACGTGCTGTCGTGCGAGCGCGGCCTCAGGCCGGGGCGGACCAGCATGGCTCAAAAAGACACGCGACTCCTCTGCCACCGCCGGGAATACGGCGTCGATGCCTTCTTCTTGCTCTACGCGCCCAAGTACGGCCACGTGGAGACGGCCCTCCATCGTTACCTCAAGCCACTCAGCGTCGAGCCAACCAACCCGCGCAACGAGCTCGTGGCCGCGGGCAGCATCTCCGTGGACGCGCTCAAGGAGGCCATCCAGCGCCTGGACGCCGCGGCCCGCCAAGAAGCGGCCGCGAGGCTCGAGTCCGAGGTCTCGCACAAACGGAGCCGCGAGGAGGCTCGGGAGGAGCTCGAGCAGGAGGCCAAGCGTCGCCGCGACGATGCAGATGCGGAGCTCGAGCGGAAGCTGAGGGAGGCCGACGCGGAGGCCAAGCGGAAGCGAGAGGATGCCAACGCCGAACTCGAACGCAAGCTGAAGGAGGCTGATGCGCAACTCGGACGCAAGCAGAAGGAGGCAGCGTTGAGTGCCTTTATTGAACTTGCCAAGAGCGGCAACGAGGTCGTCATGGCCGCCTTCGTCAAAATGTTCGCATAATTGTGCTTGCTTCGATGTCGATCGTTGTCGCGCCACCCCAGCCAATTGCCCAACCGGCCCCGGCTGGCGACCTGCAGCCAGAACCAGCTCTGCTGCGAGTCACGCCGGGGCCTCTGTCGGAGCTGCAGCATCGCAAGCAGGCGGCGCAGCAGCCGCTTTGACGGAGACTTCCGAGATGCTGGCCCAGCTGAGGCAGCCAGCGGGAGTTCCTGATCTGCGTCTGCGCGTGAAGACTGACCAGAAGATCGCGTTAATCGACATGGCAATGCTCTTGAATAATGATGTCGCCAAGGCTGCCAGGCGAGTTCTCGATGCATTCCCATCGATTAAGTCAAAATGACTAAAATCTCTTGGAATGGGACTTTAAGTCAAAATGTCGTAAAGTCCCATTCCAAGGGACCGGAAGGCAGACTGTGGAAGGGGCACCGATTGCAGTTGCCATCGAGTTTGCTTTCCTGCTCCCTGGCCGCCGGGCCGCCCAGCTGCGCATGCAGGCCGTCCGCTTGCTGGTACGTTACCTCGGCGGTGACCTTTCGCTGGTGGACGAGATCGCACAGCTCCGACACGTGCAGCAGGCGCTCGCCTCCGTCCCGACCGAGTACCTGCCCGCAGCTCCGAGCTGTTTGGATGGCGGCCTGCCCCCTGCGATTGTCCAACCAGCCCCGGCTGGCGACCAGCAGCCAGAACGAGCATCTGCTGCGAGTCACGCCGGGGCCTCTGTTGGAACTGCAGCCTCGCAAGCAGGCGGCGCAGCAGCCGCTTCGACGGACACCTCCGAGGTGCTGGCCCAGCTGAGGCAGCTGGCTGGAAAGCCTGATCTGCGTCTACGCGTGACGACTGACCAGAAGATCGCGTTAATTGACGTGGCACTGCTCTTTACTGGCATTGACAATAAGCATGCTTCCAAGGCTCTCAGTAACCTCATCGTCACGGTGCCAGAGGTTTCCCAAAAAATACGAAACCTCGGCAAACACAAGTTCGAAGGGCCCGGTCAGAAACCCACCCATGTGGCACCGATTTCAATTGCGATCGAAATCGCCTTTCTACTCCCTGGCCGCCGGGCCGCCCAGTTGCGCATGCAGGCCGCCCGCTTGCTGGTACGTTACCTCGGCGGTGACTTCTCGCTGGTCGACGAGATCGCGCAGCTCCGACACGTGCAGCAGGCGCTCGCCTCCGTCCCGACCGAGTACCTGCCCGCAGCTCCGAGCTGTTTGGATGGCG
>RFRO01000243.1 GCA_009924455.1 Betaproteobacteria bacterium | reverse complement strand
TCATGGGTGATGGCCACCACGGTGCCGGGGTAGCGTTGCAAAAACTGCTCCAGCCAGTCCACCGACTCGGCATCCAGGTGGTTGGTCGGCTCGTCGAGCAGCAGCATGTCGGGTTTGGAGAGCAGCAACTGGCACAGCGCGACACGGCGCTTCTCGCCGCCCGACAGCACGCCGATCTTCGCGTCCCAGGGCGGCAGGCGCAGTGCGTCGGCGGCGATCTCCAGCTGGTGTTCGGAGTCGGTGCCCGCGGTGGCGATGATGGCTTCCAGATCCGCCTGCTCAGCGGCCAGGGCGTCAAAGTCGGCGTCCTCCTCGGCATAGGCTGCGTAAACCTCTTCCAGACGCGCCTTGGCTGCAAACACCTTGCCCATACCCGCTTCCACGCTCTCGCGCACGGTGTGGCTGTCGTCGAGCTTGGGCTCTTGCGGCAGGTAGCCGATTTGCAGCCCCGCCATCGGTATGGCTTCGCCTTCAATCTCCTTGTCCACTCCGGCCATGATTTTCAGCAGCGTGGACTTGCCGGAGCCATTGGTACCCAGCACGCCAATCTTGGCGCCCGGGAAAAAGCTCAGCGAGATGTCTTTAAGAATGTGGCGCTTAGGCGGCACGATCTTGCCGACCCGGTTCATGGAGAAAACGTATTGAGCCATTGCGTGTGGTGGAGGTGTGGGAGATAAAGGGGGGATTATCCGCCCTGCCACAACCTGACTGAACGGGCAAACCACACATCGGTCGGTCCGTGTGGGCCAGCGGTAAAAAAGCCAACCCCGAAGGGTTGGCTTTTAAGGTATTGGTGGAGCTGGGGGGATTTGAACCCCCGTCCGTCAGCCTTTATCGAGCAGATCTACATGTTTAGTGGTCTGATTTGGGTCTCGCCCTGGTGCACGCGCAGCCACACGCTTACACCGTCGCCAGCACCCTATTGTCTCGCCCCTGACCAAGGTACCCGGTCAAGCGCCAGCCGATGTGAATGACCTTACAGCCTGGACGATGCGGCTTTCACCCCATCACCCTTGCCCAGCCCATCGGCCTGCTGTTGTAAGGCTCACTGGTTATTAAGCAGCGAGTGCGAAACGTTCGTCGTTTGCAGTTAGTTTGTTTGAATCTGTTTTACGAGCGCATTCAGCTCGACATGCACCACAGCGACTCCGAACCCACGTCGAAACCAGTGCAGCCCCAAGCTGCCCATTTTAGGCACCTGAAAGCAGTTGCAAGAGCGCCAGCGGAGAATTAATTTGCGCGTGGGCATTCCAGGCGTCCACATCGCTTTGGGCACCCAAGTAGCCGTAAGTCGCGGCCACGGTGCGCATGCCCGCAGCATGGCCGGCCACGATGTCACGCTCGTCATCGCCCACGTAAATGCAGTCCGCGGCGGCCAGACCCAGCTGCCGCGCCGCCTCGAACAAGGGCGCCGGATGCGG
Organism: Betaproteobacteria bacterium; assembly: GCA_009924455.1. Classification (GTDB taxonomy): domain Bacteria; phylum Pseudomonadota; class Gammaproteobacteria; order Burkholderiales; family Burkholderiaceae_C; genus Allorhodoferax. The sequence continues at coordinate 522 of RFRO01000243.1, read as the reverse complement.
TTTGGAATGCGGCGTCGTGTCGCCGCTCACAATGGTTTGCGCACTGGCAAACAGCGGCATGGCAGCGGTCAGGGGCTGGGTAAAGCGCTGCGACTTGTTGGTCACCACGCCCCATGCCAGTCCGGCCGACCGCAAGCCTTCGATCAGCGCTTCCACGCCGTCAAAGGCATAGGTTCGCTCGGTCAGGCAGGCGGAATAGCGTACAAAAAACTCCTCCCGCAAGGCCTCAAAATCAGGATGGTCAGGCCCCACGCCGAAGGCAATACCGAGCATGCCGCGCGCACCCGCACCAGCCATGGGGCGGTATTGCGCAAACGGCAGGGACGGCATGTTCCGCGCCACCCGCATCTGGTCAGCCGCGTAGCCCAAGTCGGGCGCGCTGTCTACCAGCGTCCCGTCCAGGTCAAACAGTACTGCTTTTACACCGTGGAAAAGTGCTTTCATAGGGCTTTTTGCGTGGCTAGCAAATAGTTCACCGAGGTGTCGCGGGTCAATGCGTAACGGCGGTTCAAGGGGTTGTAG
>RFRO01000242.1 GCA_009924455.1 Betaproteobacteria bacterium | reverse complement strand
AATTGCAAATTTTGCCGGGCACCGCCCCGCAAGCCCCCGAAAACCTGTTTCCACGAGCCACCGCCATGACCCAGTCCCCGTCCAGCACCGTCAGCGTTGCCGATATCCGCAAGACCTTCCTCGACTTCTTCGCGACCAAAGGCCACACCGTGGTCGCCAGCAGCCCGCTTGTTCCCGGCAATGACCCGACCTTGATGTTCACCAACTCCGGCATGGTGCAGTTCAAAGACGTTTTTCTCGGCGTGGACAAACGCTCCTATGTGCGCGCTGCATCCGTTCAGGCCTGCTTGCGCGCCGGGGGCAAACACAACGACCTGGAAAACGTGGGCTACACCGCGCGCCACCACACCTTTTTCGAGATGCTGGGCAACTGGAGCTTTGGCGACTATTTCAAGCGCGAGTCCCTGCACTGGGGTTGGGAGCTGCTGACCCAGGTCTACAAACTGCCGCCCGAGCGCCTGCTGGTCACGGTCTACATCGACGACGACGAGGCCTATGACATCTGGCACAAAGAGATCGGCCTGCCCGCCGACCGCATCGTGCGCATTGGCGACAACAAGGGCAAAAAATACGCGTCTGACAACTTTTGGATGATGGCCGATACCGGCCCCTGCGGCCCGTGCTCCGAGATTTTTTACGACCACGGCCCGCATATTCCCGGCGATAAGCCCGGAACTCCCGGTGAAGACGGCGACCGCTTTATTGAAATCTGGAACCACGTGTTCATGCAGTTCGATATGCAAACCGACGGTAGCCTGGTCAAACTGCCCGCGCCCTGCGTGGACACCGGCATGGGTCTGGAGCGTCTCGCCGCCATCCTGCAACACGTACACAGCAATTACGAGATCGACATCTTCGACCAGTTGATCGCCGCCGCTGCCCGCGAAACTGGTTGCACAGACCTGAAAAACAATTCGCTCAAGGTCATCGCCGACCACATCCGCGCTACCGCGTTTTTGGTGAGTGACGGCGTGCTACCCAGCAACGAGGGACGCGGCTATGTGCAACGCCGCATCGTGCGCCGCGCCATACGCCACGGCTACAAGCTGGGCCAAAAGACGCCGTTTTTCCACAAGCTGGTGGCAGACTTGGTGCGGCTGATGGGCGATGCGTATCCCAAAATCAAGGCTGATGAGAAGCGGATCACCGAGGCGCTGCGCGTGGAGGAAGAGCGGTTTTATGAGACGCTGGGTATAGGGATGCATATTTTGGAAGCAGCCATTGGCGACGATCAAACTGGTCCGGACAATTTGAAAGTCCTTAAAGAAAGAGTTTTGTCGGGAGAAGTGGCTTTCAAGCTTCACGACACCTTCGGTTTCCCGTTAGACCTGACTCAGGACGTGTGCCGCGAGCGTAATGTGGAGGTTGACGCCGCCGGTTTTGACGCCGCCATGGGGCGCCAAAAATCCCAGGCCCGCGCCGCCGGCAAATTCAAGCAAGACCGCGCGCTGGACTACAGCGGCGCAGGCAACGTTTTTGTCGGCTACGAGCACCTGGCGCAGACTGCGGTTGTTGAAGCGTTGTACCTGGACGGCGCGCCGGTGCAAGAACTGAACGCCGGTCAAAGCGGCGTGGTGGTCTTGGACGTGACCCCCTTTTACGCCGAGAGCGGCGGGCAGGTGGGCGACGAGGGGACGTTGAGCAGCGGCTCGTCCGTCTTCGCCGTGGCCGATACGCAAAAAATCAAATCCGATGTGTTCGGCCACCACGGCAGCGTCTCGCACGGCAGCTTGAAAGTTGGCGACGCGGTGCAGGCGCAGGTCAACGTGGCGGTGCGTGCTGCTGCTATGCGCAACCACAGCGCCACGCACCTGATGCATGAAGCCCTGCGCGAAGTACTGGGCGAGCATGTGCAGCAAAAAGGCAGCCTGGTCAACGCCGAGCGCACGCGCTTTGACTTCGCCCACAACGCACCGGTGACGGACGCGCAAATCCGCGCGATTGAAGACAAGGT
>RFRO01000241.1 GCA_009924455.1 Betaproteobacteria bacterium | reverse complement strand
ACCACAATGAAGCAGGGCGGCATGGGCAGTTTGGCGTCGGCCCAGGTGGCAAACGTGGTCTCGTAATGGCCGTACAAAGCGGTGAGCGCGGTTTGCAGTTTCAGGGGAATGGCCAGGGCGTCCAGACTTTGGGCGGTGTCGCGCCGTTTTTTGGGCATGTCGTTGCCGATGTGTTTCCACAGGTCGCGAAACACCGGCACTTGCGTGCCGGGAATGTTGTCCGCCACTGGCACGCGCGGCAGTTTGACGACGCCGCACTCGATGGCGTCCATCAGCGAGAAGTCACTCATAGCCCACGGAAAGAGCGTGCCTTCCGCATAACCCGAGCCGCGTAAGAAAAAGGGTGTGGCCGACAGGTCAATCACCCGGCTCAGACCCAACTGGCGCTGCACCATCCGGATGCCGTTGATCCACAGGCGGGCAGCTTCGTTGTTTTCCTCGGCTTCTTTTTTGTCGTCGCCCTTCAGGTCTTCCAAACTGACCACCGGCTCGGGCCTTTGTTCGTAGCAGTGGTGCGCCTCGTCGTTGATGACCAGGATGTTTTTCAGACCCATCAACGTGGGCATGACGCGCTGAATCATCTGGCCCTCGGTCTCCAGGGTGTCGATGGCGTTGCCGTTGCGGCCCTGCAAGAGTGAGCGCGTGCCTTTGGTGACGGCCATGCGCTCACGCAGCTTGAAGGCGTGGTAATTGGTGATGACGATCTCGCAGCGGCGCAGGTCGCCCACCATGTCACCCGGGATCAGCTCGCGGGTTTTGTAGTAGCTCTCGGCGTCGTTGGGCAGCAGCACGCGCAGCCGGTCTTTGATGGTCAGGCCGGGGGCGACCAATAAAAAGCCGCGTGTGTATTTTTTGCTGTTCGGGCGGCGCACCGCATTGACCGTTTGCCAGGCAATCAGCATGGCCATCACCGTGGTTTTACCCGCACCCGTGGCCAACTTGAGCGCCAGGCGCAGCAGGCCAGGGTTGGCCTCGTCGTTAGCGTTTTGCAGGTGGTCTAAAAACTTCTGGCCGACCTTGCCGCGGTTGGGCGCGACTTCTGTGAGCCAGATGGCGGTTTCCACCGCTTCGACCTGACAAAAGAAAGGGCGTACGCCGCTAAAGCTGTGGTGCCGCCAGTGTTGCAGCAGCCGCGCGGTTTCGGGGGTGACGCCCCAGTCGCTTGGGTTGGGCAGACTGCGCCAAATGTCTACTTCGGCGCGCACGCCGTTGATGATGGCGGAGTGGTAGCGCTGTTCTGCATCAGAAACTTCATGCGCCAAATCAAGGTGTGCTTGACGCTCAGCGCCGCTGTGCTTTTTGGCCCTGGGGATGGGCGTGATGAATTTGGCAGTGCGACGCGTCGGGGCGACGTCTTGGGTGGGTTGGCCGTTTTCATCCAGCACCCAGTGCGCCATGGGGTAGGCATAGGGTGAATTGAGGATGGGCTTGGCGAAAAATGGATGTTCCATGGCGCGCGAAGCCAGAGGCCTCGGTGTGACAGCTTTTATTGGCTTTCATTATTGCCATAAATAGTCCATTTTTGATGAGGTGCTAACCCTAAAGTTTGCCCCGGTGCCCATCGCCATCGGCCAACTTCGCTAATTGCGCCGACCACCCCACAATCGCGCTCCATGACCACCGACACCCTGCTCACACTCAAACTGCCCGAGGGCTACAGCTTTGCTGATTTGAAATTGCGGCGCTATGCGGCGGACGCGATCGACTTGGACATGGACTTGTTCAAGTTGGTGTGCACACTCAACGGCATGGACTTTGAGCGGGTCTTGCTAAACCCCGGGCCGGTGGTGACTGCGGTGCTGACGGTTTGGTACAAGCGCCACTTAGCCGATGGCGGCGCGCCGGATGCGCTGATGGAAGACCTGCGGCAGCAGAACCAGCGGCTGAACTGAGGCCTGCGCGGCTAGTCATCCTCGGCCGCCGCGATATCCGGAAACAACACACCGGTGAAGCCCAGCTGCGTGAGGTCGGTCATG
>RFRO01000025.1 GCA_009924455.1 Betaproteobacteria bacterium | reverse complement strand
ATGGAATTTTTCAAAATCCGCCGCGACATTCCGTTTATGCGCCATGCTTTGGTGCTCAACGCCATTTCATTTATCACCTTCCTGGCCGCCGTGTTTTTTCTGTTTTCTCGCGGACTGCACTTGTCCGTCGAGTTTACGGGTGGAACGTTGATGGAAGTGGGCTACTCGCAGACTGCCGATCTGGCCGCTATCCGTAGCACCGTTGATGGGCTGGGTATTAAAGATGTTCAGGTGCAAAACTTTGGTACCGCGCAAGATGTGCTGATCCGAATGCCAGCACAAAAGGCCGGTACACCAGGCCAGCAAAGTGAAAAAGTATTAGCTGCGCTCAAAGCGGCGGACCCCACGGCTAATTTGCGTCGCACCGAGTTTGTTGGACCGCAAGTAGGTGATGAGTTGGCTACCGACGGCCTTAAGGCTTTGGCCTTTGTGGTGGTGGGCATCATGCTGTACTTGGCCATCCGGTTTGAATGGAAATTCGCCGTGGCGGCCATCATCGCCAACTTGCATGACGTGGTCATCATCCTCGGGTTTTTCGCATTTTTTCAGTGGGAATTTTCGCTGCCGGTCTTGGCTGCTGTGCTGGCGGTGCTGGGCTACTCAGTCAACGAGTCGGTGGTGATTTTTGACCGCATCCGCGAGAACTTCCGCCGTTTTCGCAAGATGACACCGGTGGAGATCATTGACAACGCCATCACTTCCACGATCAGCCGCACCATCATCACCCACGGCTGCACCCAGTTGATGGTTTTGAGCATGCTCTTCTTTGGCGGCGCGACCCTGCATTACTTCGCGCTGGCACTCACCATCGGGATTTTGTTTGGAATTTATTCATCGGTCTTTGTGGCGGCAGCGATTGCGATGTGGCTGGGTATCCAACGCGAAGACCTGGTGAAAGGCATCGTGAAAAAAGACGGCGAAACGTCCTCAGACCCGAACGACCCGAACGCGGGCGCCACGGTTTAAGGCCTGGCGCGGCGCACGCTCAGGCGCGGGCGATGCGCTGGAATGCGCCGCCGGGCAGACGCGCCACCCAGCCGCCCAATTCCAATTCCATTAGCTGCGCCTGCAACTGCGGCGTGGGCAGGCCACAGCGCGCTTGCAGACTATCCAGCCCGATGGGGTCAAAGCCCAGCGCCTGCAGCAAAGCGACCAGATCCGGGCTGACGGCGTCCTGCGCGGTGCGGGCTGAGGCCGATGGCGCGCGGGCAGCAAACTGCAACTCTTCCATCACGTCTTGGGCGCTCTCCACCAATTTGGCCCCTTGCTTGATCAGCGCATGGCAGCCTTTGGATTGGGTGCTGTGAATCGAGCCGGGGATGGCGAATACGTCGCGCCCCTGTTCCAGCGCCAGCCGCGCGGTGATTAACGAGCCCGACTGCAGCGCGGCTTCGACCACCAGCGTCCCGCGTGACAGGCCCGCAATCAAGCGGTTGCGCTGCGGAAAGTTGGCGGCCAGGGGCGGCGTGCCCACGTGGTATTCGCTCAGGATCACACCGCTGTTTGCAATCTGGTGGGCCAAAGCCACATTCTGTTTGGGATAGACCCGGTCCAATCCCGTGCCCACGACAGCGATGGTGGCGATGGTGTGCCCGTCCGCGCGGGCGGACTGCAGCGCGCCGGCGTGGGCAGCTGCATCCACGCCGAGCGCCATGCCCGAGACCACGGTCAGGCCTGCTTGCGCCAGGGCATCGGCGAAATCATGCGCGTTGCGCGCACCTTGTGGGGTGGGGTTACGGCTCCCGACGATGGCGATGCCTGCGGCCTGGGCCCGGTCCAGGCCGGTGCTTCCATCGTGCAAAACGTCCCAACTGGACGCCAGCCCCATGCCGTACAGAATCAAGGGCGGGTCGTCCAGCTCCAGCAGGCAACGCGGGTAGGCCGGGTCGCCCAAAGTCAGCACGCGGCGCCGCTCGGGGTCTGCAGCGAGCCAATCGCAGGTGCTGCGCAGCAAGCCTTCAAGCGCGGGCGGGGTGACGCTCAGCGACTGGGCTTGCGTGGCACCCACCACGGCACACAGGGCGGCCTCGCTGCTGTCGAAAATTTGCTGGGGTAGGCCGAAGGCACGCAGCAACTGCCGCGCGCGCTGGTTGCCAATTCCCGGCGTCAGCGAAAGCCGCAACCACGCGGCAAGGTCCGCCACATCGGACTGCAGTTGGTGCGGATCAGCGTCCTGCATCATGGGCCGGCCAATGCGTCGCCGACCTGCACGCCTTCGGTCACCTCGGTTAGGAGCGCGTACGCCATGCGGTCATGGCTCAGAAAAACCAAGGCTGTGCCCGTGCGTTGCTGCGGCAGTTGCCAGGACTCTTGCAGGGGATCGCCCGCTTCCCGGGCCGTTGCAGGGCGCGACAGGATGTTCAACAGGTGTCCGACCTCCACACCATGGCTGCGTCCACGGTTGATGGAGATGATCTGGTTTTGGCTGGCTTGCCGCTGCGCGGTTCCATACAAACCCAGCACCCGTGCCTGGATAGCCAGGGTGGGCCAATGCGGGCGGATGGGCTCGGGCGGGGCGATTTGGGTCATCAGTACATGGTCGCCAACCATGATTTCTTGTTCGCTGGACACGATCTCCAGCGTCGCGGGTACCCGCCTCGTGGCGGCTTCTGGGCTGTCCGGGTCGGGTGCCTGACCTGCGCCTTGAACCCATACCGCACTGCCCAGGATATGCGCCTCCTGGCCCAGAACCTCGCCGGTTTGCGGGTCTTTCAGCGGCAGCAGCTCCCGGAAGATGCGCATGCGCTGACCCCGCACGGGAAGCGCCTGCACCGGATTGCCAGCGCCGACGGCGTAGATCCGGTCCCCGGTACCGAACATGACGCGGGTGTCGGGCCCGCCGATGATCCGCGCCGACTCAGCGACTTGGGCATCGCTCAAGGTCAGCGGTTGGCGCAGCAAAGCCTGCAGAAGTTTCAGCGTCTTGTCGCTCAGCTGGACCTCGTCCAAGAGCGTGATGCGGGCCACCGGACTGATCTTGACCGTCGGGATTTCCAGCGCATCTCTCGCGGTCACTTGGGCCGTGGCCGCAAGGGGCAGGTACAGCCCTAGCGCGGCGGCGCAAAGCGTGGAATGCAGGAAAAGAACACGCGCCATGTGACAGGACTCCCTTGCAAAAGCCGCGGCCGTGCGCGACGTGGTTTGTTTTTGCAACTATTGTACGGATTGGGGTCGACCAAGGAGCAAACCGGTGAAAATACGGCCCCCGAGATCGCACCCGCCATGCCCTTACTCACCATCCTCCAATACCCCGACCCCCGCCTGCACACGCTGGCGCGGCCTGTCAGCGCCTTTGATGACCGCTTGCGCCGGTTGGCCGCCGACATGCTGGAAACCATGTACGACTCCGGCGGCATTGGTCTGGCCGCGACCCAAGTGGATGTGCACGAGCGTCTGATCGTGATGGACATCTCCGAGGAGCGCAACCAGCCGCTGGTGGTGGTGAACCCCGAGATCATCTGGACCAGCGAAGCCCGCAAAATCAACGAAGAAGGTTGTCTGTCGGTGCCGGGCGTGTACGACCGTGTCGAGCGCTTTGAATCGGTGCACGTGCGGGTCTGGGATCTGGACGGCAATTCGCGCACCCTCGAAGCCCACGATGTGATGGCGATTTGCATCCAGCATGAGATGGACCATTTGCTGGGCAAGGTGTTTGTGGAATACCTCTCGCTGCTCAAGCGCGACCGCATCAAGAAAAAAATGCGCAAAGCCCAGCGCGAGGATGCGCATTGAGACTGGTTTTTGCCGGAACCCCCGAATTTGCCCGCGTCGCCTTGGCTGCCCTGCATGCGGCCGGTCACGATATCGCCCTGGTGCTGACCCAGCCCGACCGCCCGGCCGGGCGCGGTATGAAGTTGCAGGCTTCAGCCGTGAAGGAGTGGGCCTTGGCGCATGGAATTCCGGTGCAGCAGCCGCGCAGCCTGCGGCTGGATGGCAGCTTCGCAGACGATGCGCGGCAGGCGCAGGATGCGCTGGAGCAGGCTGAATCAGAAGCCATGGTGGTCGCTGCTTACGGGCTGCTGTTGCCGCAGTGGGTGCTCGATATGTTTGCGGCCGGATCGGGGCTGGGTTGTATCAACATCCACGCCTCCCTTTTGCCGCGCTGGCGCGGCGCGGCGCCGATTCATCGCGCGATTGAGGCCGGGGACGCGCAAACCGGTATCAGCCTGATGCAGATGGCGGCCGGGCTGGACACCGGTGACATCTTGCTCAGCCGGGCTCTGCCGATCACACCGCAGGACACCACTGCCAGCTTGCATGACCGTCTGGCGGTCTTGGGCGGGCAGCTCATAGTCGAAGGGCTGGCCTGCGCGCATGCGTGGCAGCCGCAGGTGCAGAGTGCACACGGTGTGGTGTATGCGGCCAAAGTCGACAAAGCCCAAGCCGCTTTGGACTGGCGTCTGGACGCGGCATTGCTGGCGCGGCGGGTGCGTGCGTTCAATCCGGCTCCGGTAGCGCATACCGCGTGGCAAGGCGAGGCGATCAAAGTTTGGGCCGCCCATGCCATCGCCCCGGATGCGACAGCACCGCATCCGCCCCCCGGCACGGTGTTGGATGTGGGCGCGCACGGCATTGCAGTCTCGACCGGGAGTGGCACGCTGGTTTTGACGGAGCTGCAGCGAGCCGGCGGTAAGCGCCTGGGCGTGGCTGATTTTTTGCGTGGCTTTGCGGTGGTTGCCGGCCGTTGCTTTGATCCACCTGGCGGGCCCGCCGCCCGGCCCTCGCACCCCTAGCGCGCCGATGTTCTGGCACGCGCCGTATTACCGGCATCCCTGTTTTCGTGAAGGTGTGATCGCCCAGTTCGCGATCGCGCCGGGTATTGCGGCCTGGGGCTTGATGACCGGCGTGGCCATGGTCAAGCTCGGGCTGGGTGTGAGCGCGTCCCTGGTGATGACGCTGGTGGTGTTTGCCGGAAGCGCACAGCTTGCCACGATCCCGCCTTTGCTGGGCGGTGCGCCGATGTGGGTGGTGTTGGTCACCGCTTTTTGCGTGAACCTGCGCTTCCTGGTGTTCAGCGCCCACCTGCGGCGTTACATGATGCATGTGCCGCGCTGGCACCGGATGACCATGGGATACCTCAGCGGTGACCTGCCTTATGTTTTGTTCATCCAGCGTTTCCCTGAACCTGCCCAGGACCCGGAAGGCCGGGTGGAACAAATGGCGTACTTGTGCGCGCTTGGCAGCACCAATTGGGCGACCTGGTTGGTGTTCAACCTCAGCGGCGTGTTGTTGGCCCAATGGATTCCGACCAGCTGGGGTTTTGGCTTTGCCGGGGTCTTGGCTCTTTCGGGCCTGCTGTGGTCTTTGGCCGATACGCGGCTGCGGCTGATTTCGGCTGCCACGGCCGGTATCGCCGCCGTGCTGGCCGCCGATTTGCCGCTCAAGCTCAACATTCTGGTGGGCATTGTGACAGCGGTCGCGCTGTGCCTGTTGCTAGAGAAGCACGTGGACCGCGTATCAGAGGCGGACGCGTGATGGCGGCGATGTGGGTGGGCTGGTTCGCCGATGTCGGGCAATGGTTTTCTGACCAGGGCCTGGACTTCCACACCCTGCTCACATTTGTGCTGATGGGCTTTTTGACCATGGTTTCGCGCTCGTTTTTCTTCATTCCTGACGGCGAATGGACCTTGCCGCGCTGGGCCCAACGCGGCTTGTATTACGCCCCCATCGCCGCGCTCACCGCGGTCGTCGTACCCGAAGTGGTCTTGACCCGGGGCCACTTCATCCAGACCTGGGAAGATGCACGGCTGGTCGCCATGGCGGCCGGGGCCGCGTATTTCTTCTGGCGCAAGGGCCAGGGGCAGGCGGTCTTGGGTACCATCGTGGTCGGTATGTCGGTGTACCTTCCGCTGCACCTGGGTCTGGGCTGGTAACCCCCGGCCACGGTGCCGTTTTCAATTCACTTTCTTTCAGCCATGCAAACCCTTCGTTTCTCCGACTTGTGTGCCAGCGGCCAGGTGCGCGGTAAAAGAGTCTTCATCCGTGCGGATTTGAATGTGCCCCAGGACGCCAGCGGCGCTATCACCGAAGACACGCGCATCCGGGCATCGGTGCCCTGCATCCGCATGGCCCTGGACGCCGGCGCGGCCGTCATGGTCACCAGCCATTTGGGTCGTCCAACCGAAGGCAGCTTCCAGCCGGAAGACTCGCTGGCGCCCGTGGCTGCGCGGCTGGGGGAACTGATGGGTCGCACGGTGCCCGTGGTGGCTAACTGGACGGAAGGCGTCGCGGTTCAGCCTGGCGAATTGGTCTTGTTGGAGAACTGCCGGGTCAACGTGGGTGAAAAGAAAAACAGCGAAGCCCTGGCGCGCAAGATGGCCGCTTTGTGCGACATCTTTGTGCACGACGCCTTTGGTACGGCGCACCGCGCCGAAGCCAGCACCTACGGCATCGCCGAATATGCGCCGATGGCCTGTGCCGGCCCCTTGCTGGCGGCGGAAATGGACGCCATCAGCCAGGCGCTGCTGGCGCCTAAGCGCCCGCTGGTGGCCATTGTTGCGGGCTCCAAGGTGTCGACCAAGCTCACCATCCTCAAAAGCCTGGCCGAGAAAGTCGACCAACTCATTGTCGGCGGCGGGATTGCCAACACCTTCATGCTGGCCGCCGGATTGCCCATCGGCAAAAGTCTGGCCGAGCGGGAGCTGGTGGATGAGGCCCGCGCCATCATGGACATGATGCGCGCACGCGGCGCTGCGGTGCCGATTCCTACCGACGTGGTCACGGCCAAGACATTTGCCGCCGACGCACCGGCCATGACCAAGGCCGCTTCGGATGTGGCAGACGATGACCTGATTCTCGATATCGGCCCCCACACCGCCGCCACGCTGGCGGCACAGTTACAGCAAGCCGGCACGATAGTCTGGAACGGCCCGGTCGGTGTTTTTGAATTTGCCGCGTTTGAGGGCGGCACCCGGGCGATCGCCCAGGCGGTTGCCACCTCGCCGGCGTTCAGCATTGCGGGAGGCGGCGATACCCTGGCCGCCATTGCCAAGTACGGTATCGAAAAGCAGGTGGGTTACATCTCCACCGGCGGTGGCGCTTTCCTGGAGGTATTGGAGGGCAAGACGCTCCCGGCTTTCGAGATTTTGAGCCGCCGCGCAAAGTCTTTGTAAAGCATTTCCGGCTTCGCCCGGCGATGTAGGACAATCACCCCCGGGCAGCTATGGTGTTGCCAGCTACTACTTCATGGAAAGTCAAACATGTCAAATCGTCGTGAATTCGCAGTGCAGTTGTGTTTCGGTGCCGGTGCTTTGTTGAGCGCCTCGGCTTTTGCAGCAGCCCCTATGGTTGACGAAAAAGACCCTGCCGCCGCCGGCTTGGGTTTCAAGGCCGACGCCACCACCGTGGACAAAGCCAAATTCCCGAAATACGCCGCCGGTCAAAACTGCGGCAGCTGCGCTTTGTACCAAGGTAAAGCGGGTGATGCCGCGGGTGGTTGCCCGCTGTTTGCTGGCAAACAGGTGTCGCCCAAGGCATGGTGCAGCGCTTACGCTAAGAAAGCGTAATACCGCCGCCCTCCTACGATGGCCTCCGCTGGAGGCCATTTTTTTTGCTTCCATGTTTGTCTTCCATGCCCTTTTCTGCACTCGGTCTGTCCCCGGCGCTTAGCGCAGCGGCGCACGCTGCTGGCTTTGTCAGCGTCACGCCCATTCAGCAGGCGGCGGTGGGCGCGGTGTTGGATGGGCGTGACGTTCTGGCGGTTGCCCACACCGGCTCCGGCAAAACGGCGGCGTATTTGCTCCCGCTTCTGGACCGGCTCGCAGCCCGCAGCGCAGCACCCGCGCGCAAACGATCCGTTAGGGCTTTGGTGTTGGTGCCCACGCGTGAGTTGGTGCTGCAGGTGTCCCGCCTGGCGCAGACCTGGGGCCAGCCTGTGGACTTGCGGGTGCGCGCACTTTTTGGCGGCGTGTCGGTGAACCCCCAAATGCTGGCTTTGCGCGGCGGTGCGGATCTGGTGGTGGCCACGCCGGGACGTTTGTTGGATCTGTTGGAGCGCCACGCGCTGGCTATCGACGCGGTGGAAATTCTGGTGCTGGACGAGGCTGACCGCATGCTGGATGCCGGCTTCGCGGCGGAGTGGGAGCAAATTGCCGCCCAACTGCCCCCGCGACGGCAGAGTTTGTTTTTCTCGGCCACGTTTGCGCCCCCGGTGCAAAGCCTGGCCGACGCCCTGTTGCACGAGCCGCTGCGCATCACGCTTGCGCGGGACGCGGCGGCGGCACCAGCCATCGCGCACAGCGCGATCGCCGTGGACGCCGGGCTGCGCACCCGCTTGCTGCGGCATCTGCTGGCGCAGTACGGGTGGGACCGCGTGCTGGTTTTCGTGGCGACCAAATTTGCCGCCGAGATCGTGGCCGACAAGTTGCGCAAAGGTGGCCTGGCCGCCGAACCGCTGCATGGCCAACTGAGCCAGGGCAAGCGCAGCCAGGTGCTGGCAGATTTCCAAGCCGGGCGTGTGGCCGTGGTGGTGGCCACCGACCTGGCTGCGCGGGGTATTGATATCGCGCAGATGCCTGTTGTCGTCCATTACGACTTACCGCGTTCGGCCGACGATTACACCCACCGCAGCGGCCGAACCGCACGCGCCGGAGATTCCGGTTTGTCCGTGAGTTTTGTCAGCGCCGATACCGAGGCGCACTGGCGGCTGATTTGCAAGCGCCAGGGTTTGGATCCCACGCTCGAGGTGATGGACGGGTTTGAGCCCGTGCACGGCGCCGCAGCCAGCTCGCATGACCCTGAGGGTACCGGCGGCATCAAGGGCAAACGGCCGAGCAAAAAAGACAAACTGCGCGCTGCGGCGGTCGGGACCCCGTCTTAAGCCCTGCCGCTCAGGACGCGGGCTGTTCTTTCAGCGCAAGGGCGCGCACATACAGCGCGTTTTTCGACTCCCCGCTGATGTGGGCTGCGAGCTGCACGGCTGTTTTCAAAGGCAGGTGTTCCATGAGCAGCGCCAATACCCGGTCGTCTTGCACCGCGGCGGCTGCGTGGGCAGCGGGGTGTAGCACCAGGGTGAACTCGCCGCGCAGGCGGTTGCTGTCAGCCGCCAGCCAAGCGGTCAATTCGGTAGCGGGCAGGGTGTGGATGTCTTCAAACTGTTTGGTTAATTCACGGCCTACGGTGACCAGGCGCGCACCCCAAGCGGTCAAGGCTTGCGCCAAGGCCACCATGCGGTGGGGTGCCTCCAGCAGCACCACGGCGCGGGCTTGGCTTTGCAAGCCCGACAGCGCTGCCGCCCGTTCCGCCGCCTTGGTGGGCAGAAAGCCGCCGAACACAAAACCGGGCGCAGCGGTGTCGTCGATACCGGCGGCGCTCAGCAACGCTGACACGCTGCTGGCGCCCGGCAGCGGGATCACGCGTAATCCATGCTCGCGCAGCTGGGCCACCAAGCGTGCGCCGGGGTCGCTGATGCCGGGCGTGCCCGCGTCGCTGACATAGGCCACGCGCTGCCCTTGGTGCAGGCGGGCTGCCACTTCCTGCGCGGCTTGCATTTCGTTGTGCTGGTGCACCGCCAGCAACTGCGCGGCGGGCTTGTCGATGCCATAGGTGCGCAGCAGGGTTTGGGTGTGGCGCGTGTCCTCACAGGCCACTGTATCGGCCAGCTCCAACAGGTGCAGAGCTCGCAGCGTGATATCGGCCAAATTGCCAATGGGCGTGGCGACCACATACAAGCAGCCTTGCGGATAATGCTGGGCACCGGCGGCTGACTGTGCGGCGTGCAGGGCCGGGCCGTAGTCTTTGTTTGATAAAGCGCCCATTCATGAATTCCTTCGAACTATCGGGGTCCGCACCGACGACCAAACAGGCCGGGGATGCGGGTGAGGATGCGGCTTTGGCCTTTTTGCAAGACCGGGGTCTGCGCTTGCTGGTGCGCAATTATCGAACCCCCGGCCGTGGAGGCGGCGAGATTGACCTGATCATGCGCGCGCCGGACACCACCCTGGTTTTTGTGGAGGTGCGGCGCAGGCGCTCCACCAGCTACGGCGGTGCGGCGGCCAGCGTGGGATGGACCAAGCAGCGCCGCATTGTGTTTGCCGCGCAGCATTACCTGGCCCGCTTGCGCGTGCTGCCGCCCTGCCGCTTTGATGTGCTGGAAGTGACCCCCGAGGGTGTGAACTGGCTGCAGGCGGCGTTTGACGCCGGACGCTGACGTCAAAGGGCGGCGGTATCATCAAGACATGCTTGAATCCCGTATCGAACAACACTTCATTGACAGCGCCGACCTCAAATACCAGGCTGCGCCGGTTCTCAGTAAACCCATTGCCCAGGCCATCAGCGCCATCGTGGCCAGCCTGACCAGCGGCGGCAAAGTCCTGGCATGCGGTAACGGGGGTTCTGCGGCTGACGCGCAGCATTTCAGCGCGGAGTTTGTAGGGCGCTTTGAGCGCGAGCGCCCGGAGTTGGCGGCGATTGCTTTGACCACCGACACGTCGATCCTCACGGCCGTTGGCAATGACTACGCGTTCGACGCGGTTTTTTCGCGCCAAGTTCGTGCCTTGGGTCAACCGGGTGATGTGCTGCTGGCCATCACCACCAGCGGTAATTCTTCCAATATTTTGGCGGCCGTTGAGGCAGCCCATGCCCGCGATATGGTGGTCATCGGCATGACCGGGCGGGACGGCGGCAAGATGGGCCACATCTTGCGGGAAACCGATGTCCATATCTGCGTCCCCCACCCGCGCACCGCGCGGATTCAGGAGGTGCATATCTTGGCCTTGCATTGCATTTGCGACGGCGTCGATGCGGTGTTGATGGGCGATGACCAGGAAAGTACGTGATGAAAAATGTGTATGTGACGTTCAGTTTGGCGCTTGTCGGGGGCGCCGTGTTGCTGCAACTCGGTGGCTGTGTTGCGGTGCCCGCCTTGATGGTGGGTGGAACGGCCATGGGAACCATGGTTGCCACGGACCGCAGGACACCGGGTTCGGTGATTGAGGACCGGGGTATCGAAACCAAGGCTGCGTTGCGCATCCGCGAGGCCTTGGGGAGCGCGGTGCACGTGAATGTGTCGAGCTACAACCGTTCAGCGCTGATCACCGGCGAGGTGCCAGACGACCAGCGCAAGGCACAGGTTGAGAAAATTGTGCAGGATGTGGAAAACGTGCAGAAGATTTTCAATGAACTCGCCGTCATGGAAAACACGTCTGCCACAGCCCGCGTGTCCGATGGCGTCTTGTCTTCGCGCATCCGTGTGGCGCTGGTGGATACCAAGGATCTGATCGCCAACGCGTTCAAGGTCACCACCGAGCGTGGCGTGGTCTACGTGCAGGGCCGCGCCACAGCCCGCGAAATCGCCCGGATGACCGAAGTCGTCAGCGGCCTGAGCGGTGTCACCCGGGTTGTACGGATGGTGGATGTCCTCACCGAAGAGGACCTCTCCGGCATGCTGCCCGCGCCGCCTGCGTTACCCAAGTAAACGGGGCAGCGGCCGTTAGCGGAGGCGCTTGATCAGGCTGGATGTGTCCCAGCGTCCGCCGCCGGCCTGTTGCACATCTGCATAGAACTGGTCGACCAGCGCGGTGACCGGTAGGCGCGCACCATTGCGCTTGGCCTCATCCAGCACCAATCCCAGGTCTTTGCGCATCCAGTTCACCGCAAAGCCGAAATCAAACTTGTCGGCGACCATGGTCGTGCCGCGGTTGTCCATTTGCCAGCTTTGGGCTGCCCCCTTGCCGATGACTTCCAGCACCTGGTTCATGTCCAGTCCGGCGCGTTGGCCGAAGGCAACCGCTTCGCTCAGGCCTTGAACCAAGCCGGCAATCGCGATCTGGTTGACCATCTTCGCCAACTGCCCGCTGCCGCTCGCACCCAACAGCGTCACGGCCTTGGAAAAGGCCATGGCCACGGCTTGGATCCGGGCAAATGCCTGCGCATCACCGCCGCACATCACCGTCAGCGCACCGTTTTGGGCGCCTGCTTGGCCGCCCGATACGGGCGCGTCGATGAACTGCAGGCCTGCCTTCAGGGCAGAGGCGCTGAGTTCACGGGCAATGTCGGCCGAGGCGGTGGTGTGGTCGACCAGGACCGTGCCTGGGCGCATACCTGCGAACGCGCCGTCAGGGCCGGTGACCACGCTGCGCAAATCGGCGTCGTTGCCCACGCAGCAAAACACGATGTCAGCGTGGGCCGCAGCCTCCCGGGGTTTGGCGGCATGGGCGTGCGCTCCAAGTGGGCTCGGCGCAGTTGCGAATTCGTCCAGCCAGGCTTGCGACTTGGACTGCGTGCGGTTGTACACCGTGACCTGGTGTCCAGCCCGCGCGAGGTGCCCGGCCATGGGGCCGCCCATCACACCCAATCCTAAAAATGCGACGCGGGCGGGGGCGCAGGGCGCATAGGTTTTACTATTCACAGAAGGGGATGAAGGCATAGATATTGAAATGAAAGGGTTACACAATGCCCAGGTGTTCGGTACCTGCGGACAGGTCGTTTATACCTGTACGCTTGCTGTGCAGCTTAATCTGCAGCCGCAAATCGTTCATGGAGTCCGCGTTGCGCAAAGCTTCCTCTAGTGTGATCACTTTGGATTCATAGAGGGCAAAAAGTGCGTCCTGGAAGGTTTGCATGCCATCGGTGTGGTGGCTGCCCATGGCTGTGCGGATCGCTGCAATCTCGCCCTTGCGGATCAGTCCGCGGATCAACGGTGTGTTGACCATGATCTCGACAGCCGCCACGCGTCCGCTGCCATCGGCCTTGCGTACCAGGCGCTGTGAAATGAATGCGTGTACGTTGAGTGACAGATTCATGTAAAGCCGCGCACGGCTGTTTTCCGGGAAAAAACTCACAATCCGCTCCAGCGCCTGGTTGGTGTTGTTGGCGTGCATGGTCGCCAAGACCAGGTGACCGGTTTCGGAAAAGGTCAATGCCTGATCGGTTGCTTCGCGGTCGCGCAATTCGCCCACCACGATCACGTCGGGTGCCTGGCGCAAGGCATTTTTCAAGGCGATGGACCAGTCTGCGGTATCCAGCCCGATTTCCCGCTGCGTGACCAGGCACTGCTTGTGGGGGTGCAAAAACTCAATCGGATCCTCCACCGTCACAATGTGGCCTCGCGTTTTCTGGTTGATCCAGTCCACCATGGCCGCCATTGTGGTGGTCTTGCCCGCGCCGGTGGCGCCTACCAGAACGACCAAGCCGCGCTTGTGCAGCGCGATGGTTTTCAAAGCCTGCGGCAAGCCCATGCCGTCCAAGCTTGGCGGGCTGGCAGCAATGGCCCGAAACACCATGCCCACCTGTCCCAGCTGCATGAATGCGTTGACCCGAAAGCGCCGCCGGCCTGGTGGCGCCATGGCGAAATTGCTTTCTTTGGACTGTTGGAAGTGGCTGATTTGGAGCGGGGTCATGATTGCCAGTGCGAGAGCCAGCATGTTGTCACCGCTCAATGCTGTATTGGACAAGCGCACCAACTGGCCATTGACCTTGACGGCCGGCGGCGCGTCGGCGATCAGGAACAAGTCGCTGCCTTGTTTCGCGACCAAATCATCCAGGCGGGCATACAGCCACGCTTGCGCTTGTTGGCTTTTAGTGGACGTGCTCATACGATGAAGCTTTCTGGAACCTTGGCTTTGGCGCGCGCCTCTTCGAGGCTGATCTTTCCGTAATTGACCAAAGACCGCAGGCTTTGATCCAGGGTTTGCATACCGGCGCCCACGCCGGTTTGTATGGACGAATACATCTGGGCTACCTTGCCTTCGCGGATCAGATTGCGTATGGCTGCGGTACCTAGCATGATTTCATGCGCCGCGACCCGGCCGTTGCCTTCCGCGTTTTTGCACAAGGTTTGCGAGATCACCGCTTGCAGTGATTCGGAGAGCATGGCGCGGATCATGTCTTTCTCCTCGGCGGGGAACACATCGATGATCCGGTCTATGGTCTTGGCTGCGCTGGATGTGTGCAGGGTGCCGAAGACCAGATGCCCGGTCTCGGCGGCGGTGATCGCCAGGCGGATGGTCTCCAGATCCCGCATTTCGCCCACCAGAATGGCGTCCGGATCTTCGCGCAAAGCGGAGCGCAGTGCGTCAGCAAAGCTGCGGGTATGGATGCCCACCTCGCGCTGGTTGATCAGACAGCTTTTGGAGTGGTGGACGAATTCGATCGGGTCTTCCACCGTCAGGATGTGACCCTGCAGGTTGTCGTTGAGGTAATCCACCATGGCTGCCAGGGTGGTGGATTTGCCGGAGCCGGTAGGCCCCGTCACCAGAACCAATCCGTTGTTTTTCAGGGCCAGTTCGGCAAAAATCGGGGGCGCATTCAATTCTTCCAAGGTCAAAATTTTGCTGGGAATGGTTCGCAAAACGGCGCCGACCCCGCGGTGCTGATTGAAAGCATTGACCCGAAAGCGTGCTAGGCCCGCGATTTCAAATGCGAAATCAATCTCCAAGAATTCTTCAAAATGCTTGCGTTGTGCATCGGTCATGATGTCGGTCACCAAAGCCATCACGGCACTGTGGTCCAGCGCGTCGACGTTGATGCGGCGGGTGTCGCCGTGCACGCGTAGGATGGGCGGCAGGCCGGCTGAGAGGTGCAGGTCCGAGGCCTTGTTTTTGACGCCGAATGCGAGAAATTGTGTGATGTCCATTGTTGTGTGCTCCCTGATTGGTCCCCGCTGGCTGTCGCGCCGCCTTTTTGCCGATGCCGGCGCGACGGGCGCTTCATTATGACCAGTTTGCAAGAAAACTTGGATTTTGTGCGCCGGCGTATTGCGCAGATCCCGATCTTTCCGTTTTGCCTGTTTATGAACCCGGGCTTGATGCGGTGGTAGGCCGGGCCCGGGGCCGCAATCTCTTTTTCAGCACCGATGTGGCGGGCGCCATCGCCAGCGCCGACATGGTGTTTCTCTCCGTGAACACCCCCACCAAGACCAAGGGCGTCGGCGCGGGCCAGGCCAGTGATCTGCGCTGGATTGAGGCTTCGGCGCGCCAGGTGGCCGCCTTGCCCCGACTGCGCTTGCGTGGTCTCATGACCATTCCCGAGCCGGCACCGGACTACGCGGGCGCCCTGGCGGTGCACCAAGCCGCGAAGGACCTGTGGGATCGGATGCGTGCTGCGGGTCTGGACATCGATACGCTGTCCATGGGCATGAGCGCGGATCTGGAGGCTGCGCTGGCCGCCGGCAGCACGATGGTGCGGGTCGGGTCCGCCCTATTCGGCAGCCGATAGAATCTCTCCCGCGCCGGTTACCAGCCGGTTACTTCCGCTTTTCCCCCGCCGCAGCCCCTTGGAAGGACGCACATATGGCACTCGTTTCCATGCGCGAATTGCTCGACCACGCCGCCACCCACGGCTACGGCATTCCCGCCTTCAACGTGAACAACCTCGAACAGGTGCAGGCGGTCATGTCGGCGGCAGATGAAGCCGGTGCCCCCGTTATCTTGCAAGCCAGTGCCGGTGCGCGCAAATATGCGGGTGAGGCGTTCATCAAGCACATGATCCAGGCGGCTATCGAGACCTATCCCCACATTCCACTGGTCATGCACCAGGACCACGGCCAAAGCCCGGCGGTCTGCCAGGGCGCGATCGACCTGGGTTTCAGCTCGGTGATGATGGACGGCAGCCTGGAGGCCGACGGCAAAACCATTGCCAGCTACGAATACAACGTCCAGGTCACCCGCGAGGTGGTGGCGCTGGCGCACAAGGTCGGTGTGACCGTGGAGGGTGAGCTCGGCTGTCTGGGTTCGCTCGAAACCATGCAAGGCGACAAGGAAGACGGCCACGGCACCGACGCCACCATGACCATGGACCAGCTCTTGACCGACCCCGAGCAGGCGGCCGATTTTGTCCGCCAGACCCAGTTGGACGCCCTGGCCATTGCCATCGGAACCAGCCATGGCGCGTACAAATTCACCCGCGAGCCCACCGGTGACATTCTGGCCATTGGCCGTATCCAAGAAATTCACCGCCGCCTGCCCAACACCCATTTGGTGATGCACGGCTCCAGCAGCGTCCCGCAGGATTTGTTGGCCACCATCAACCAGTACGGTGGCAAGATGAAGCAGACGTACGGCGTGCCGGTGGCGGAAATTCAGAAAGCCATCCAATTCGGCGTGCGCAAAATCAACATCGACACCGACATCCGCATGGCCATGACGGGTGCTGCGCGCAAGTTCCTCCACGAAAACCCCGACAAATTTGACGCCCGCGAATGGCTCAAACCTGCGCGCGAAGCCGCCAAGGCCCTGTGCAAGCAGCGCTACATCGAGTTCGGTTGCGAAGGCCGGGCGTCCACAATCAAGGGCCACAGCCTGAGCGTGATTGCCGCCCAGTACAGCCGTGGCGAGTTGGCACAATCTGTTCGATGAATCTCGCCCTGCACACGTCCGCACTGCAATCCCTGCCCCTGCTGGCCCGCGGCAAAGTCCGCGACAACTACGCCGTCGGCACCGACCGCATCCTCATGGTCGCCAGCGACCGCCTGAGTGCCTTTGACGTCATCATGGGCGAGCCAATCCCGGGCAAAGGCGCATTGCTCACGCAGATGGCGCTGTTCTGGTTCGACAAACTGGGCCCCAAGGGATTGAACCTGTGCCCCATCCACCTCACCGGCGATGCGCCTGAGAGCGTGGTCGCGCCCTCCGAAGTGCCCCAGGTGACCGGGCGCTCCATGCTGGTTAAAAGGCTCAAACCCTTGCCGGTCGAGGCCGTGGTTCGTGGTTATCTGGCGGGCAGCGGTTGGAAAGAGTACCAAGCCGGTGGCACGGTGTGCGGTGTGCCATTGCCGGCCGGACTGCACAACGCGTCCAAACTGCCATGCCCGATTTACACGCCCGCAGCCAAGGCGGCGGTGGGCGAGCACGACGAGAACATCACCTTCGCCCGCACCGAACAGATGGTCGGGCCGGATCTGGCGGCGCGCATCCGTAGCATCAGTATTGCGCTGTACGAAGCAGCGGCGGCTTTCGCGCTCACCAAGGGCATCATCATTGCCGACACCAAATTTGAATTCGGTCTGGACGCCGACGGCACGCTGACGCTGATGGACGAGGTGCTCACCCCGGATTCCTCGCGTTTTTGGCCGCTGGAGCATTACCAGGAAGGCGGCAATCCTCCGAGCTACGACAAGCAGTTTGTGCGGGATTGGTTAGAGACGGCCCAGCTTGACGGCAAGCCTTGGGACAAAACCCCACCGGCGCCCCCGGTGCCGGATGCCGTCATTCAGAAAACCGCCGCCAAATACCAGGAGGCCTGGGAGCGGCTGACGGGCTGACGCGCGGCCCGCTAGTTCAGCGCCATGCTGAGCTTGCGCCGGTAGCTGGCCACCATCTGCGCTTGCGGGTCTTGCTCCACCACCGTTTTACCCAACAGCTCGATACCGCCGGCGGCTTTGCCCGCATCGGCACCGGTGTTTTTGGGTTTGGGCGGGGTGAGTAACTCCAGAATCGCGACCATGGTTTTGCGCGGTGCGCCCTCGCCCCAGGCTTTGTCGCGCATGATGATTTCGAGCAGCTCGTCCATCGCGGCGGTCCACTCGCTATCGACCATCAGCACCCGCGCTTTGGCCAAGCGGGTATCGAAATCGCGTTTGTTGGCCGCAATGAGCGCGTCAAACTGCGCCGGATCCCACGCGCCGCGCGGGTCGGCGATGACGAACTCCACCGCCGCCAGGTACTGCTGCAGGGCTTCAAAGCGGATCTGGCGGGGGATTGCTGCCAGCGCCGGAGCCAGGGTTTCTTTGGCCTCGGCAATCAGGTTGCATTCGATCAGCAGGCGCACCAGGTCAAAGCGCACATCGTCATTTGCCGGGTCCATGTGCAGGGCCTCGGCCAGCTTGTTCAGCGCGGCTTGCGTGTCACCCGCAGCCAGCAAGGCCTTGGCGTCACCGGCTTCGTCGGCCGCCTGCAGGGCATCTTCAGAAGGTAAGTGCTTATCTAGGAAAGCTTTGATCTGCCCCTCGGGCAGCGCCCCCATGAAACCATCAACCGGTTTGCCGCCCATCAGCAGCACGCAGGTCGGGATGCTGCGGATCCCGAAGGCGGACGAAATTTGCTGCTCCTGATCGGAGTCGATCTTGACCAACTTGAAGCGCCCGGCGTAATCCGTCTCGAGCTTTTCCAACATCGGACCAATCACCTTGCAAGGGCCGCACCAGGGCGCCCAGAAATCCACCAACACGGGAATGCGGTGTGAATCCGCAATGACTTCAGCTTCGAAATTGGCGACGGTAACGTTGATCATGGGGGAGGGCAGGCGGGTTGGATGCGGATGTGTGAGGGGCTAAACGTAAAATCGAGCGCTTCGTCTTTGCGCCAACCCACAGGTTTTACCCTATGCCACCCAATCACCCGGATTCTTCGAGCGTGCAAAACCTGCAGACGGGCGCAAAAATCGGTGTCGTCATGGGCTCCAGTTCGGACTGGGACACTATGCAGCACGCAGTCGCGATTCTCCAACACTTCGGCGTCGACCACGAGGCGCAGGTTCTTTCAGCCCACCGCATGCCCGATCAGATGTTCGCCTACGCGGATGCCGCCGCCGCGCGGGGTCTGAGCGCCATCATCGCCGGGGCTGGCGGCGCGGCGCACCTGCCGGGCATGCTGGCTGCCAAAACCACGGTGCCGGTGCTCGGTGTGCCGGTGGCTGGCGAACATTTGCGCGGGGTGGACGCCCTGCACAGCATCGTGCAAATGCCCAAAGGTATTCCGGTCGCCACTTTTGCCATCGGCAAGGCGGGCGCTGCCAATGCCGCGCTGTTTGCGGTGGCCTTGCTGGCCCTGCGTGACGCGGCCTTGCTGGCACGCTTACAGGCTTACCGCGCCGAGCAAACGGCCGCCGCCCAGGCCATGGTGCTGCCACCCGAAGCGCCCGCTTCAGGCCAGGGTGTTTGAGCCGGTGACCGCGCACCCAGCCGTGTTGCCACAAGCCGGTGTGACCCTGGGCGTCATGGGTGGCGGCCAGCTCGGGCGCATGTTTGTGCACGCGGCGCAGGCCATGGGCTACAGCACCGCCGTACTCGACCCGGATCCGCAAAGCCCTGCCGGCCTGGTCAGCCACCACCACATCGTCACCGCCTACGACGACCCGGCGGGGCTGGCCCAACTGGCTTCGCTGTGCGCGGCAGTTACCACCGAATTTGAAAACGTGCCAGCCGATGCCTTGCGCATGCTGGCGGCGCATTGCGTGGTGTCGCCGCCCGCTCCCGCCGTGTCGGTCGCCCAGGACCGGGCGCAGGAAAAGGCCCATTTCGTGCGCTGCGGCGTTCCCTGTGCGCCCTACGCCGTGATCGAGACGGCAGCCCACATGGAGGCGGTGTCAGATGCGCTGCTGCCCGGTATCCTGAAGACCGCCCGCATGGGCTACGACGGCAAAGGCCAGATCCGCGTGACCGACCGTGCTGCATTGGCCCGCGCGTGGGACGCGCTGCACCAGGTCCCGTGCGTCCTCGAAAAAATGCTGCCGCTGGCGGCCGAATGTTCGGTGCTGGTGGCGCGTGGTGCGGACGGCGCCATGGTGCATTTCCCGGTGCAGCGCAACCTGCACCGCGATGGCATCCTGACCGTGACCGAGGTGTATGCGGGCAATGTGCCCGCGCCGCTAGCGGCGCAGGCGGTTGCGGCAGCTGAATCGATTGCACGCGGACTGGATTACGTGGGCTTGCTGTGTGTCGAATTTTTTGTCTTGGAAGACGGCAGCCTGGTGGTCAACGAAATCGCCCCGCGTCCCCACAACAGCGGCCACTACACGCTGGACGCCTGCGACCAGTCGCAGTTCACGCTGCAGGTGCGCACCCTGGCTGCTCTGCCACTGACGCCGCCGCGCCAGCACAGCGCGGCCGTGATGCTGAATTTGCTGGGTGACATCTGGGCCGATGGCACGCCCGATTGGGCAGGCGTGCTGGCGCTGCCCGGGACCCATTTGCATCTGTACGGCAAAGCCCAGGCCCGCGCCGGCCGCAAGATGGGTCACCTCACCGTGACCGCCGCCAGCGCCGAGCAGGCGCGCGCAGTGGCCTTGCAGGCCGCGCAGCTGCTGGGCATTGCCGCTTTTTAGCGCCACGCGCGCGCCACCTCCCATGTTGTTGGACGCCCGCAAACCCGCCAGCCTGGACGCTGCGCAGGCAGGTTGCGGCCTGGGCCAGCGCAGCGGCGGG
>RFRO01000240.1 GCA_009924455.1 Betaproteobacteria bacterium | reverse complement strand
CGGGAGAGTTTGTCGGTGAGGGCGGAGGCCATAGGGTTCCCAATGAAAAACCGGTGCCGCTGCTGACAACGCGGGGGTCGGCGGCTAAACTGCGCAGATGATTTTAGCCAGCGATTTGTCTGCCGCCACGCTCTTGGCCTTGCTGACGGCGGCCATGTACATGTGGGCGGCGCTGCGGCGCAACCTGGTGTCGCAGCGCGCGGCCCGGCTCGGTATGTTTGCGGCCTGGCTGTGCCACGCCGCCGTGCTGGCTCTGGGCTTTGGCTTGGGCGGAGATCCCGCGCATTTTGGTTTCGGTCCGGCGATGTCCATGACCGCCTGGCTGGTTTTGGGCCGGCAATGTCGATGACCGCGTGGCTGGTCTTGGGTATTTATGGCGTGGAAACTTGGGTGTATCCGCAACTGCCAACGCGCTGGAGCCTGGGCGCTGCGGGCGCGGTGTTTCTGCTGGTGGCCGCGATGTTCCCGGGGCACGCGCTGCCGGAGCGGGGTTCGGTTTTGTTGGCCATGCACCTGGCCATGGGCGTGGCCAGTTATGGTTTGTTCGGCGTGGCCTTAATACATGCCTGGGCGACGCGGCGCGCCGAGGCGCAAATCCGCATGGCCGCGCAGGCGCCTGAGGGTTTGCCGCTGCTGACGCTGGAGCGTTTGACGTACCGCCTGGTGACCGCCGGCTTTGTGCTCTTGAGCGCGACCCTCTTGGGCGGATATTTTTTCGGCCATCTGTGGAGCGATGTGCCGCTGCGCTGGGACCACAAGATATTGCTGTCGGTTTTGGCGTGGGCGGTATTCGCTGTGCTGGTAATCGGCCGTAGGGTGCTGGGATGGCGTGGTGCCAGGGCCATACAAATGCTGTACCTGGGGTCTGGCTTTCTGTTGCTCGCCTACGCCGGTTCGCGTTTTGTGCTGGAGGTGATTTTGGAGCGCAGCACGTGAAATACCTGCTGCTGTTGTCGCTGGTTGGGTATGTGGTGTGGCGCTGGCGCGAGGGGCAAGCGGGTCGCAGTGCATCGGCTCCTCCACCAAATCCTGAGCCGCCGCCGCAGACGATTGAGATGGTGGCCTGCGTCTATTGCGGTGTTCACCTGCCGGTATTGCAAGCCCTGACCGCGCGCGGCGTGTACTTTTGCAGCCCTGCGCACCAGAAGGCCCATGGCGCTTAACCAGCATGTTGTGCGGTGAGCCAGCCCGCTGAGGTTTGGGACGGGGGTTGGTACGCTGCGGCGCGGCGCGAGCCGTCGCCTAACTTCGGTACCCGACCGCCTGGTGCTGCGGTGGATTTGCTGGTCTTGCATTCCATCAGCTTGCCGCCGGGTGTTTTTGGGACCGGCCGGGTCCGCGATTTGTTTTTGAATCAATTGGACACCGCGGCCCATCCTTATTTCGCCCAACTGCAAGGAGTGCAGGTTTCTGCCCATTTCTTTATCGAACGCAGCGGCTGCTTGTTGCAGTTCGTGGATTGCGATTGTCGCGCCTGGCACGCGGGTGTGTCCGCATACCGGGGCCGAGACAATTGCAACGACGATTCGATAGGCGTGGAACTCGAGGGGCTTGAGGGTGGTCACTTTGAGGCTGCGCAGTACCAGTGCCTGCTGTCACTGACGCAGGCCATCCGGGCCCGTTACGCTTTGCGTTATGTGGCAGGCCATGAACACATTGCACCAGCGCGCAAAGCGGATCCGGGCCCGGGTTTTGACTGGTTTGTGTTGCAAAAATCTTCGGCATTTGACGGCATGCAATTTCCGCACCAAACAATTTTGCGCTGACGAAAAAAAAGATTGCGGCGGGCCAAGCGCCTGTCTCCATAGGCAGCGGCTGTTTTGCAGGTGCTTCTACGTAAAAACACTACCGGTAGTGGCTTGCATGCCACACGGACCCCATATATAGTGTGGGCCTTGCGAGATTGAATTTCGTTAGGAACTGCGGAATCGGGACATTTTCTGTCCAAGGCCGCCTCGCTCTCTGCCATTGAAAAAAAACAAAGGAACCGCGTTTTATGTT
>RFRO01000239.1 GCA_009924455.1 Betaproteobacteria bacterium | reverse complement strand
TTTTATATATATATAAAATATTTTATATATATATAAAATATTTTATGTCTGGGAAATCCAATAAAAGTATAGGTGTACGGGGTGTACAAAATATTGACTCATTATCATTCAATGTTTCATATGGTTCTAATACTAAGACCATGAACATTCCTTTGAGTGAGTGTAAAATAGGTTCGAATACAATTCCTATTAACCAGGAAATAATTGATGTATTTAATTCAGAGCCTAGTGAAACAATATTTGAGCCTACGATTGTATCTAATCGTGATATCGGACCACAGATTCTTAGAGTCGCTGTCGGACCCATTGGAGACAAAGGACCAAGAGGAGACTCAGGACCTTTAGGAAGTAAGGGTCCTGATGGCGATAAAGGAGCTACCGGTGATAAAGGACCTACTGGCGAAAAAGGACCTACTGGTGCTAAAGGTGATGATGGAATGATAGGTCCCATAGGTGCACAAGGTATTCAGGGTGTGACCGGTTATACGGGTGCACAAGGTATTCAAGGTGCACAAGGTATTCAAGGTGCAACAGGTATTCAAGGTACTCAGGGTATTCAGGGTATTCAGGGTATTCAGGGTGTGACCGGTCCTACAGGAATGCAAGGTTTACAAGGTATTCAGGGTATTCAAGGTGAGACAGGTCATACTGGCGCTGCTGGGAGAGCTTTTAGTGTATTTACATCAGTAAATAGTTATAGTGATTTACCTCCAAATCCCAATGAAAGCAATATTGGTGAATTTGTAATAGTTAGAGGAGGAGATTTATTTTTATTTGTAGGACAACAATTAGGAAGCACAGGTCCAAATGATGGGTATGATTATATAGGCGATATAACAGATGATGCTTTATTAATTGGTCATACGGGTCCAACAGGTATTCAGGGTGAACAAGGTCCTACTGGTGAACAAGGCATTCAGGGTATTCAGGGCGAACAAGGTCCTACAGGCATACAAGGTATTGCAGGTCCAACGGGTGAACAAGGTCCTACCGGTGAACAAGGGGTGCAAGGTATTCAGGGCGAACGAGGTCATACCGGTGAACAAGGTTTACAAGGTGTTGCAGGTCCTACTGGTTCACAAGGGGTGCAAGGTATTCAAGGTGAACAAGGTGACATCGGCTCTATAGGTCCGCAAGGCGTTGTGGGTCCTACTGGTTCACAAGGGGTGCAAGGTATTCAGGGTAGTCAATCAGGGTATTGCAGGTCCTACTGGTGAACAAGGCGCACAAGGCATACAAGGTGTTGCGGGTCCTACAGGCGCACAAGGCATACAAGGTCCTACCGGTGAACAAGGCATTCAAGGCGAACAAGGTGCTACCGGTGAACAAGGCATTCAAGGCGAACAAGGTCCTACCGGTGAACAAGGTTTACAAGGTGACGTCGGTCTTATAGGTCCGCAAGGCGTTGTGGGTCCTACTGGTTCACAAGGGGTGCAAGGTATTCAAGGTAGTCAAGGTGTACAGGGTTATATTGGTCCTATAGGTCCGCAGGGTCCGCAAGGTGTGCAAGGTCCTACAGGTGCACAGGGAGCACAGGGTGTAGAGGGTGCACAAGGTGAACAAGGTCCTACAGGCGAACAAGGTCTTACTGGTGAACAAGGTCCTACCGGTGAACAAGGAATTCAGGGTATTCATGGTGATGATGGTTTGTTAATTGGTCCTACGGGTGCAACTGGCGGACAAGGAACACAAGGTATCGCAGGTCCTACCGGTTTACAAGGTTTGCGGGGCATACAAGGTTTGCTAGGTGATATCGGTCCCACGGGTTTACAAGGTATACAAGGTCCTACCGGTTTACAAGGTGTTGCAGGTCCTAGAGGCGCAGAAGGCATACAAGGTATTGCGGGTCCTACAGGCGCAGAAGGCATACAAGGTGATATTGGTCCCACAGGTGAACAAGGTATACAAGGTACACAAGGTGTTGCAGGTCCTACTGGAGAACAAGGTATACAAGGTATACAAGGTATACAAGGTATACAAGGTATACAAGGTATACAAGGT
>RFRO01000238.1 GCA_009924455.1 Betaproteobacteria bacterium | reverse complement strand
TGGAAGACGCCGCGCAGGCGCACCGGGATCTGGAGGCACGCAAGACCACCGGGTGCACGGTGTTCACGCTCTAACCCGATGTTCTGCAAACCGGACTGAAGCCGAGGGAAGCCGCAGATGCACGCACGATGGATAGGATGGGCGCGCTGGACCGCAGGCGCTGTGCTGGCAGCCGGCTCGACGCTGGCTGCATGGGCGCAGAGCACAGAGCCGGTGTCTGGGCCAGCCCCTGTGAAGGTAAATTTTGACAAGGCGATACAGCAGGAAGGCTCCTGGTACGCCTCCTGGGGCTACAGCCGTCAGCAGTACGCGCCGTCGGATATCCATGTGTCGCAACCGGATATCAACAGCGATTTCGTGGTCCATAAAGCCCGGGCCAGCGACTTTCCGTCCAGCCCCGAGGACACGGTGAGCTCCTTGTTCAATTTGGATCTGACCAACCCGCAAGAGAACATCCGGATCGGCAAATTTTTGAATCTGGAAAAAACCTTTGCCGTCGAGCTCTCCATTGACCATAGCAAATACAACGTCGACAAAGGCCAGACGGCACGCGTGACCGGCGCCGTCGAGGGTGTCGCCTACGACCAGGACGTGGTGCTGAACGCGCAAAACTTTGATTACAACTTGCACAACGGCCTGAACCACATCATGGTCAACGCGGTTTGGTTGCGTCATCTCCGGGGGCCGGAGAACCAACCCGGTGATTTGCAGCTGATCAGCCGCGTGGGCGCGGGCATTTTGTTGCCGCATGCGGACAACACCATTTTTGGTAACACCAATGTGGTGGGACCCAAAAACACCAATGTCTGTTGTTTTTCCAGCAGCGACTGGTGGCAGCTCAATGGCTGGACCGCCGGTGTGGAGGTAGGCCTGCGCTACCGGATTTACAAAACCATGTATCTGGAGCTGACCGCCAAAGGCGCGTACGGCGTGCTGCGCGGTGTACCGGTCTACAAGGGCACGGCGGACCAGGTGATTTGGATGAGCGAACAGATCTTGTCGACCGGCTTTCTTTTTTAGCCCGCCCGCCGTACCCGCAGCAACTCGTCCAGAATCAGGCAGGCAGCGCCCAGGGTGATGGCGCTGTCAGCCAGGTTGAAGGCCGGGAAATGCCAGTCGGCGGCATAGAAGTCGAGAAAGTCGATCACATAGCCATACACCACCCGGTCGATCAAATTGCCGACCGCGCCACCCAGCACGCAGGCCAGCGCAAAACAAAACAGGCGTTGCCCTGCGTGGCTATGCAGCAGATACGCAATCAGCAGGGAAGCGCCCGCCGAAAGGCCTGCAAACATCCAGCGCTGCCAACCACCCGCATCGGCCAAAAAAGAAAACGCAGCGCCGCTGTTGTGCACGCGCACGATGTTGAAAAAGCCGGTGACCGGTGTGCCTTCGCCCAGCGCATAGGTGCCCGCAATCCATACCTTGGTGATCTGGTCTGCCAGCACCAAGACCAGCGCCAGTGCCAGCCAATGCAGCAGCTTGAAGCCGCCCGCGCCACCGCGTCGCGCCATCAGGCGAAGTGGCGGGCTTCACCCGCGCCAAACAGGTTGGAGACGCAGCGTCCGCACAGCGCAGGGTGCTCGGGTGACGCGCCGACATCGTCGCAGTAGTGCCAGCAGCGGGCGCATTTCACCGCCTTGGAGGCCTCCGTATGGACTGCCAGTGCCGTGCCTGTTTGCAGCCGGATGGCGGAGGTGATGAAGGCAAACTTCAGGTCCGCGCCCAGGCTGCTGAGCAAGGCGTGGTCAGCGGACTCCACGGTGAGCGTGACGTCGGCCTGCAGCGACGCGCCGATTTGGCCCGCAGCGCGCAGCACTTCAATGTCTTTGTTCACCACATCCCGGATTTCGCGGATGCGGTTCCACTTGGCCAGCAGGGCTTCGTCCGGCGCATCCATGGCCACATAGGTCTCCAGAAAAATCGACTCCGATTTTCCAATCACGCCCCAGGCCTCTTCGGCGGTGAAGCTCAGGAACGGTGCCATCCAGCGCAGCATGGCCTGGG
>RFRO01000237.1 GCA_009924455.1 Betaproteobacteria bacterium | reverse complement strand
CAATGTGACGGTGGAGCAGGCCGCCACCAACGCCCTCTACCTGTGTTCGCTGGCGCAGCAGGCTTTACCGGTTACGCGGGGTGTGGCGCGGCCCTGGGTTAAACCCGGTGAAGCGCCACCGGCACACATCCATGGCGCTGACGGCCTGGGGAATTTGCCAACGCGCGCGCCGCATGGGTTGGTGCTGGACCCGCGCCCCTCGGCGCAGTTCATCGTGGACATGGCGCGCGCCCACCCCGGCGAGATCACGCTGGTGGCGGTGGGGCCTTTGGGCAATCTGGCGGCGGCGCTGCTGCTGGAGCCGCAGTTGCCGCAGCTGGTGCAAGAGGTCATCGTGATGGGTGGAACGGTGCTGGAGCCGGGCAATGTGTCGCCGGTGGCCGAGGCCAATGTCTGGAACGATCCGCACGCTGCCGACATTGTGTTCAACGCCGGCTGGACCATCACCATGGTCGGGCTGGACGTGACGCACCGGCTCATTTTGCCGGTCAGTTTGTTTGCGCGCATCGCCGCGCACCACCAGCATCCCGCGACCGATACCTTGCTGCATGCCGTCAATTTTTACGCCGGGTTTTACAGCGGTTTGTACCCCCATGTGTCGGCGATACACGGTTGCTTTGGCCACGACGTCCTGGCCTTTATTTACCTGACCAACCCGGAACTGTTCAGTTTGGAGCACGGCCGTGTACGCGTGGTAACGGACGACTTGGCGCAGGGCCAGACCGTGCTGCGGCGCAAGACGATTCCTTACCCCCAAGCCGGCTGGGATCCGCAGACGCCGGTCACTGCCGTGTGTATGCAGGTCGACCACGCTGGCGCGGCCGATGTGTTCACCCGCACCATGCTCGGTGATTGGTTGCGGCCTTAGCAAATTACACCGCCATGCCCGCGCCGCACCTCCCCATTGTTGACTTTCTGGACGCCGATGCGCAGCGCGCATTTGTCGCCAGCCTGCACCACACCGGCTTTGCGGTGCTGAAAAACCACCCGCTGGACCAGTCGCTGGTGGACGGTATTTACGCCGAATGGCTGGATTTTTTTCACAGCCCAGCGAAATTCGACTATTCCTTCAAGCCTGAAACGCACGACGGCTATTTCTCTACCGCCGTGTCGGAGACGGCGAAGAACCACAGCAAAAAAGACGTCAAAGAGTTTTTCCACATCTACCCCTGGGGCCAGTACCCGGCGCAGGTCAGTGACGCCGCCTTGCGCTACTACACGCGCGGCAAGCAGCTTGCCAGCACCCTGTTGCAGTGGGTGCAAGACGGCTCGCCGCCGGAGGTTCGTGCACGGTATTCGCAGCCTTTGCCCGCCATGCTGGAAGGCAGCGAGCACACCCTGCTGCGCGTGCTGCATTACCCGCCGCTCACCGGCCACGAGGAGCCGGGCGCCATGCGCGCCGCGCCGCATGGCGATATCAATTTGCTGACCATCCTGCCCGCCGCCACCGAGCCGGGCTTGCAGGTGCTGGGTACCGATGGCCGATGGCATGACGTGCCTTGCGACTTCGGCTTGTTAATCGTGAATATCGGCGACATGCTGGAGGAGGCGTCGGGCCGCTACTTTCCGTCCACGGTACACCGCGTGCTCAACCCGGTGGGCGAGGCAGCACGCAAGTCCCGCGTCTCGCTGCCGCTGTTTTTGCACCCGCGCAAAGAGGTGGTGCTCTCGGAGCGCTACACCGTGGGCAGCTATTTTGAGGAACGTATCCGCGAGTTGCGGATCAACGGCTAGGCGCCGCGCCCGCAACTAGTTATCCTGCGAAAGCCGCGATGCCGGTCATGGCCCGGCCCAAGATCAGGGCGTGGATATCGTGCGTGCCTTCGTAGGTGTTGACCACTTCCAGGTTCACCAGATGGCGGGCCACGCCAAATTCGTCGCTGATGCCGTTGCCACCCATCATGTCGCGCGCCATGCGGGCGATATCCAGCGCTTTGCCGCAGGAGTTGCGCTTCAAGATGGAGGTCACCTCCACACTCGCCGTACCCTCGTCTTTCATGCGGCCCAGGCGCAGGCAGCCCTGAAGGCCC
>RFRO01000236.1 GCA_009924455.1 Betaproteobacteria bacterium | reverse complement strand
TGTCCGGGGCCACCGGCACGCGCTTGCCGGAAAGGCTCACCACGATGCCGTCGTTGATCATCGACAGCACCTGCGCCACCGACTTGGCGGCCTCCTCGATCATGCCGCCCGGCTGGCCGCGCCCCGGGCTTTTCTGGGCGTGATGATTGCCGAATGGCTGGCCACAGGAACCGGCATCGGCAACCTGCTCAACGTCTCGCGCGGCGTGCTGGACTTCGGAATGATCTGGACCGTAGCGGTGGTGGCCATTGCCATTGCCGTTCTCCTCAACGGCCTGGTCGTGGCGCTGGAGCGTTATGTGCTGCACCGCTACGCGCTGGCCGGCGTTTGAAACAAACCACCATTTTTTAGAAAGACCGCTATGCCCATCAGCCCCAGCCATGCCGCCGACAGCGATCACAGTGAAGGGGGCCACGCCGGACACAAGGTCAGCGTGCGCGACCGTGTGTTTGCACAACTGCGCGAGGTGGCGCTGCCAGACAGTCGCTTCCATTACGACTTTGGCGAATTCATCGCCGACTTTCAGGGCAGCAGCGCGGCCACCGACCGGCTGATGGCGCACCGCTTTTACCGGGAGGCGCGCTGCATCTTCATCACCCCCGATAACTGCCTCGAAGAGCTGCGCTACCGCACCCTGTGCGATGGCAAATTGATTTTGATGACCACCTATTCCATCAAGCGGGGCTTCTGGCTGCTGGACCCGGCCACGATTGCCAAGAGCCGCTACTGGCACGCCGCTACGCTGGACGGCATGGAGCGCCACGGCCGGCCTGTGAGCCTGGCTGATATCCGCGCCCATTTGCCTGCGCTGGACTACATGATCACCGGCACCGGTGCCATTAACGAAGACGGCGTGCGTTTTGGCAAAGGCCATGGTTTTTTTGACGCCGAATGGGGCATGCTTTACCGCATTGGCACTATCTCGTCGGCCACCCCTACCGCCGCGCTGGTGCATGATTGCCAGGTGCTGACCGAGACACTGCACCCGGAAATTTTTGACACCGTGGCCGACGCCATCTTCACACCCACCCGCACCATCGAAGTGTCCAACCCACATAAGCCGCGCTGCGGCATCGTCTGGGATTTGCTGGACCCGCACATGCTGGCCACCATTCCGCCCCTGCAAGAGCTGCAGGCCATGGAATCCGCCTTGCCCGCACTGGCATGAGGCAGCCCGGACCGGTGCGCATCCACGCGGTGGACTACCGCGCTGCGCAAGACGCGGCCGATGTCTGCACCCTGCTCGACGTGTACGCCCGCGACCCGATGGGCGGGGGCGAACCTTTGGCGGCGGAGGTGCTGGGCCGCCTGTGTGGCGATTTGGCGGCCAGGGCCGACGCGTTCAGCTTCCTCGCCTACGTGGATGTTGGGCATCCGAAGGCGGTTGGTTTGATCAACTGTTTTGAGGGCTACTCCACCTTCAAGGCGAGGCCCTTGCTCAATATCCACGACATCGTGGTCCACCCGGATTACCGAAGTGCCGGGGTCGGGCAAGCTTTGCTAGGCGCGGCGCAGGATGTGGCGCGGGCGCGTGGCTGCTGCAAGCTCACGCTGGAAGTGCTCAGCGGCAATGCGGTGGCGGCCCGCAGCTACGCCCGTTTCGGTTTCGCTGCCTACCAGTTGGACCCGGCTGCGGGACAGGCGGTGCTGATGCAAAAGTGGCTCTGAAGAGCCAGCTAGTGGAGCAGGAGCTCCTTGGCCGCGTCGCGGAACTTAGCCGCCTGGAAGGGCTTGTGGATCACGCGCCCCCGGTCGGACACGCGCTGTTCAAAATCCAGATCGTCTTCGGTGACCGAGCCTGCGGTGATGAACAAAAAGCGGTCTTCGTATGCGCCGCGCCGGCACATTTCTGAGAAGAACACCTTGCCGCTCATATTGGGCATCATGATGTCGCTGACTACCAGATCAAACTTCTGACCCGCGTCAACCTGCCGCAATGCATCACGGGCGTCCAGACAGGTGGTGACGGCAAAGTCCTGCTGCAAGATTTTGGCCACCAGGGTCAGGATGAGCGCGTTGTCATCAACACTCACGCATCG
>RFRO01000235.1 GCA_009924455.1 Betaproteobacteria bacterium | reverse complement strand
TGTCTGAAATTGCGGCGCTGCTGAGCGACGAGGCGCGCCGGGACGCCATCCGGCGCAGTGGAACCGCCGAAGCCTTGCACCGCCTGATCCGGGATTGGCCGGGTCAGACCGAAGCGATCAGTGCCTGAGCGTTTCTCGGTACACACAACACCCCTAGGCAGACAACGCGCATGAAACCCACCGTTGTCAGTGCCGATGTTCTTTTCGAGGCTTTCCGCAACCGCTTGCACTGGCAGTGGGTGGCCGGGCTGGGTGCGTCTGAGCGGCGGTTTGATGAAGTGGCCGTACGCGCCGCGCGCTCCGGCGCCGATTTGGTGGGCTACCTCAATTACATACACCCCTATCGCGTCCAAATTCTGGGTGAGCGCGAAATCGCCTACATCACCGGAGGCGCTGACGCCGACCCGCAACGCAGCTTGTCGCGCATTGCGCGCATCGTCACCCTGCAGCCGCCGGTGATCGTGCTGGCGGATGGGCAAAGCGCCCCGGCTGCCCTGATATCCATGTGCGAAGAAGCGCAAATCCCGATGTTCGCCACCTGCGATTCCTCGGCGTTCGTGATCGACGTCTTGCGTGCCTACCTGTCCAAACACTTCGCGGACCGGGTGTCGATGCACGGCGTCTTTATGGACATTCTGGGCCTGGGCGTATTGATCACGGGGGAGTCCGGTTTGGGGAAAAGTGAGCTGGGCCTGGAGTTGATATCGCGTGGCAATGGCCTGGTGGCTGATGACGCGGTGGACCTGTACCGTATCAACCAGGCCACGATTGAGGGCCGCTGTCCTGAGTTGTTGCAAAACCTCTTGGAAGTGCGGGGTATCGGCTTACTGGATATCCGCGCCATTTTTGGCGAGACCGCCGTACGCCGCAAGATGCGGCTCAAACTGATCGTGCACCTGGTGCGCAAAGAGACGCTGGAGCGCGATTACGAGCGTATGCCCCATGAGCCGCTCACCCAGGACATCATCGGCATTCCGGTGCGCAAAGTGGTGATCCAGGTGGTTGCAGGTCGCAACATCGCGGTGTTGGTGGAGGCTGCGGTGCGCAATACGATTTTGCAGTTGCGCGGCATCGACACCTACCAGGATTTTTTAGACCGACACCGCCAGGCCATGGAGCGCGGCCACTAAGTCGGCTGGCGGTTCGGGCAGGGGTTTTTGCTGCAGGTGGCGTATAGGCTGAGGGCATGGTCTGCAATTTCAAAACCCAGCCGGCGGGCGACGGCGTGTTGCCGGTTTTCGATCTCGGTATCAAAAAATTCTTCGACGTGGCCGCAGTCCAGACAGACCAGGTGGTCATGGTGCTGACCGTCATTGAGTTCGTATAGGGCTTTGCCACCTTCAAACTGGCTGCGGGTGAGCAGGCCGGCCTGCTCAAACTGGGTCAGCACCCGGTAGACGGTGGCCAGGCCGATGTCAAAATTTTCCAGAATCAGCAAGCGGAAAACATCTTCTGCTGACATATGGGTTTGTTTGGCGCGCTGGAAAATATCCAAAATCTTCAGGCGGGGAACCGTCGCCTTGAGGCCGGAATTTTTTAATCCATCGGTGCTGTTCATGGTGTGCTTCCTCAACGCCTTTGCAAAAGGCCTGCCGCTACAATGGCCCGACACTATTGTCTGCGATGTCTATGTTCCCCCCCAAGCGTTGTGCGTTGTGCCTGGCGGCCTTGCTGGCAAGCGCATTGTTGCTGTCCGCTTGCCAGACGGCGATCAGCCTGGCCGATCAAACCGCGTCGGCCGTCAAGCCCTACATTCAGCCCTTGGTTACGCCCTACAAGATCGACGTGGTGCAGGGCAATGTGGTCACGCGGGAGCAGCTCGCGACCTTGCAGGTCGGCATGTCGCGTCCCCAGGTTTCCGGTGTGGTGGGCACTTCTTTGCTGGTGAGCGTTTTCCATGCGGACCGCTGGGACTATGTTTTCAGTTTTAAGCGCAAAGGCGGTGCCATGGAGTCACGCCGGGTCACGCTCTGGTTTGAAGCCGATAAGTTGGCGCGTATCGAAGCCGATGAGCTTCCCAGCGAAGCCGAATTTGTGGCGGGCTTGAAGGGCGTTCGCGAGCCCGGTCCT
>RFRO01000234.1 GCA_009924455.1 Betaproteobacteria bacterium | reverse complement strand
TCGCCCAGCGTATCAGGCCCTTGCATTCCGGTAATTTGCGGCTGGCGTGCAAGATGGGTTGCCAGGCTGCGAGGAACTTTTGCAGCGCCCCCCGGTTGGAACTTTCCACCAGCATTTGCGCACGCTCCACATTGGCCACGCGCTGCATTCCCATCGGGACCGCGGAATAGAGAAACACCGCTTGCAGGATCTCGCTCCAGCCGTCCCACGCCGCCATCTCGCTGCGCGCAGCCGCGCTGGCGGCGACCAAAAAAGCCTGCGCCGCCTCTTGCGTGCGCGCCTCGGCACGCACCAGCGCCTGAAAACTAAAGGGAGGCATGCCCGCCTGCTCGCGCTCGCGCAGCTGGCTTTCCGCGAAGGCGGGGTAGTCATATTGCTTCAATGCCGCATACAGCGGATGCGCGGGCTGGTGGGTCTGAATCCACACCTCGCTGTGCGAACCCAGGCTGGCGTCGCGCCCGGCACGCCCGGCGGCTTGCATCAAGAGGCTGAACAGTCGCTCCGGCGCACGGTAATCGACTGAGTACAACGCCCCATCAGGGTTGATGGCGGCCACCAGCGTCACCCGGCGGAAGTCGTGGCCTTTGGCAATCATCTGGGTGCCCACCATGACGTCGACCTCGCCCCCGTGCACGGCGGCCATTTGGGCTTGCAGCGCGCCCTTCAGGCGGGTGCTGTCGGCATCAATCCGCGCCACACGCACCGGTTCGCCGTCAGGGAACTGCGCGCTGTGGGAACCCGGGCGGCGTATGCCGGCGAGCAGCTCTGCAATATGTTCTTCCACCTGCTCCGTGCCACGGCCCTGGGTGCCGATATCGAGGTTGCCGCACTCCGGGCAGGCTTTGGGCACCTTGTCCGTAAAGCCGCAATGGTGGCAACGCAAAGTACGGTCGATTTTGTGGAACACGCGAAAGGCACTGCAATGG
The DNA here is from genome assembly GCA_009924455.1 of Betaproteobacteria bacterium. Taxonomy (GTDB): domain Bacteria; phylum Pseudomonadota; class Gammaproteobacteria; order Burkholderiales; family Burkholderiaceae_C; genus Allorhodoferax. Next base: position 1,194 of record RFRO01000234.1, on the reverse strand, counting down.
CTGCAGGCGCTTTTCCAGCCGCAGGCATCGCAACGCAACACCGGCGCGTAGCCGCGCCGGTTGATAAACACCAGGCACTGCTCGCCGCGCGCTATCGTTTGGCGCATCGCGTCCAGCAGGGGCGGCGAGAAGACCGCGCCTTTGGGCTGGTGCGTCATATCGACCCGGCGCAGCAGCGGCAAGGCCATCGCGCACTGCCCGACGCGGCTGGGCATGAGCAGCCGCTCGTAGCGCCCGCCCTGCGCGGCTTCGCGGCTGTGGTACCAGGTCTCCAGCGATGGCGTGGCAGAACCCAGTATCACCTTGGCGCCTTCCAAGCGCCCACGGTAGAGCGCCAGATCCCGCGCGGAATAGCGGGCGCCCTCGCTGCTTTTGTAGCTGGGGTCGTGTTCTTCATCCACCACAATCAGCCGCAGGCGCGGCATGGACGCGAACACGGCCATCCGGGTTCCCAAAACAATGCGCGCCGGCCCCTGGTGCGCGGCCAACCAACTGCGCAGGCGCTGCGGGTTGCTCATGCCACTGTGCATGCTGACGACGCTGGAGGCGCCGTACTGTGGCTCAAACCTCGCGCGGAAACGGGCTTCCAATTGCGGCGTTAAATTGATCTCCGGCACCATCACCAGCACCTGAGCGTCGGGCTGCTCCGCCAGCACCCGCATGGCGGCCTGTAAATACACCTCGGTTTTGCCGCTGCCGGTCGCGCCAAACAGCAAAAACGGACCGCCCGCCGATTGGATCCGCGCCAGCGCCGCACTTTGTTCAGCTGTCGCCGGGATCCGCGCATCGGCCTGTGGCTCTGAGGCCAGCGCACCAGCGCCGGTGGGCTTGGCCTTTGCCCCCAGGCGGCGCGCCATTTGCTGAGCGCTCAGGTCCCGCAATTGCGGCGGCAGCGCAAAGCCTTTCATATTCGAGAGGATGTCGCGCAACACGCCGGGTGCAATCTTGCAGCCGCAGCCACCGCCGTGGGCCAAAGAAGTCAATCGGGGTTGTGTGTTGTCAGAAGATGCATTCATGCGACAAATCTAACACGCGTGCAGGTCTTCTATGATCGGTCGCTGCTGTAGGGCGTTGATGCAGCCTGCGGTTCACAGGAGTCATGGTGTGGAAGTTTCATTTGTAGAAGAAATCAAGTCACTGCGTTTGGGCGACGGCGAACGTTTTCACGGCGAAGGCATTTTGGCGGTGACCAAA
>RFRO01000233.1 GCA_009924455.1 Betaproteobacteria bacterium | reverse complement strand
CCGCCATGGGGACCCACTGGTGGAGATTCCCGCAGTGGCCCGCGCAGTGGGCGCGGGCGTGGTCTTTTCCGCCCATGATGACGAACCGCAAGCCCTGGCCCGCGATGCCGCAGTTGCCCAGGCGCTTGCCACCACCGGCATCCAGTGGCACAGCGCCAAAGACCAGGTGGTCTTTGAGCGGCGCGAAATCCTGACCCAAACGGGCAAACCCTATGGCGTCTTCACGCCCTACTTGCGCGCCTGGCTGGCCCGTCTGGAGGCCGCTGGTGGCGCTGATGTGGCGGAACGCAGCACGGCGGGACTGTCCCACAAGCTGGCTGCCCTGGACGCCACGCTGGCCTGTGGTGTGCCGTCGCTGGAACGTATGGGTTTCGAAACCAGCAACCTGCGCCAGCTCGGCATCACGCCCGGCAGCACCGGCGCGCAAGCCCTGATGGAAGATTTTTTACCGCGCATGGGCGCTTACGAAGAACGGCGCAATTTCCCTTCCGTCAAAGGCCCGAGCTACATGGGCGTGCACCTGCGCTTTGGCACGGTGTCGATCCGCGAATTGGTCCGCGCGGCCTTGCCTGCGCACCGCAGCGGCGACCCGGGCGCGCGGGTGTGGCTGGCCGAGCTGGTGTGGCGCGAGTTTTATGTGCAAATTCTGGCGAACTTCCCGCACGTGGCCACACGGGCATTCAAGCCGGACTACGACGCGATTCAGTGGGATTCTGATGACGTGGCTCAACAGCGCTTTGCCGCATGGTGCGCCGGAAGCACCGGCTATCCGCTGGTAGACGCGGCCATGCTGCAGTTGAACCAAAGCGGCTATATGCACAACCGCCTGCGCATGGTGGCAGGCAGCTTTCTGGTCAAGCACCTCGGGCTGGACTGGCGCTGGGGCGAACGCTATTTCGCGCAACAGCTCAACGACTTTGATCTGGCCTCCAACAATGGCGGCTGGCAATGGGTGGCCTCCAGTGGCTGCGACGCGCAGCCCTATTTCCGCATCTTCAATCCCATTTCGCAAAGCGAGAAATTTGACGCCCAGGGTGCTTTCATCCGCCGCTACCTGCCCGCCTTGGCGCAACTGGACGCCAAAAGCATCCATGCGCCGTGGTTGGCCCGGCCGCTGACGCTGGCCGCCGCCGGGGTGGTGCTCGGCGACGGGCCGGACGCCAACTACCCGCTGCCAATCGTCGACCACGCGCAAGCGCGCGCCAAAACGCTGCTGCGTTACAGCGTCGTCAAAAAACCGGGGATGGGGAGCGAGGCGGTGCCGGACTGAGGCGTGGGCCTCAGATCTGGACCATTTCGAAGTCTTCTTTGCGGGCGCCGCACTCGGGGCAGACCCAATTCATGGGCACATCGGCCCACAAGGTTCCTGCGGCAATTCCATCATCGGGTGCGCCCAGCGTCTCGTCATAAATCCAGCCGCAAATCAAGCACATCCAGGTGGTGGTAGTCATTCGGGAGCCCAAAATCCAAAGAATAGAATGGGCGCGATTGTAGCTTTGCGGTACCTCCATGGCCCTCTCCCCACCACCCATCTATGTCGAGGACGACGCCGAGCTGCAAGGCGATGACGATGGACCTTCGGCCTGCGTCATGGTCTTCAACGCCAACGACGCCAGCGGCGCGGGCGGCATTGGTGCCGATATCACCGCCATGTCGTCCGTGGGCGTGCACGTGCTGCCGGTGGTCATCAGCGCCATCTCGGAACTGGTTAGCGACTACGCCGAAGTGCCCGTGCTCACCCACATGCCCGACCTCTCGTGGTGGCGCGAAGACGCTATCGATCAGTATTTGGACGCTTGCGCCGAGCTGCTGCTGCCCCAGACCACTTTGCTGGTGGGCAATTACCAGACCCTGACGCGCTGGTTGCTGCCGGAATGGAGCGCGCAGCGCAACCCGACGGCGCGCGATATCGCCATCGCTGCGCACGAACACGGCGTGGCCTACACCTTGGTCACCGGCATTGCCCTTCCTGACCAATTCATTGACAACGCCCTGTGTTCACCTACCTCGGTCATCCGCACCGAAAAATTCGAACGCTTGGAGGCCCAATTTGCCGGTGCGGGGGACACGCTGAGCGCGGCACTGGCCGCCCTGATCGCCACCGACACCGAACTGGGCGAAGCCACCAGCGAGGCGCTGAGCTACCTGGACCG
>RFRO01000232.1 GCA_009924455.1 Betaproteobacteria bacterium | reverse complement strand
CGGCGTGAGTTGCGACGCGTCTTTACGGAAATAGCGCCGCGCCGCTGCTTGCGCGCCAAAAACACCGTCGCCCCACTCCACATGGTTGAGGTAGATCTCCAAAATCCGTTCTTTGCTCAGACAGGCTTCCAGCAGCATGGTGATGACCAGCTCCTGCGCTTTGCGAACAATCGTGCGCTCGCCGCTGAGAAACAGGTTTTTTGCAAGCTGCTGGGTGATGGTGGAGCCCCCCACAATTTTGGGCGGCTTGACGGGGCGGCCCTTGGCGGCTGCGCTGCGCGCCTCGGCGCGTGCCTCGGCCTTGGCATTTTTGTGCCATGCGGCATTGATCGCGTCCCAGTCCACACCGCCGTGGGTGGCAAAGCCATCGTCCTCCGATGCCAGCACGGCGCTTTTCAGCGTGCGGCTGATCTGTGGGTAATCCACCCAATCCTGCTGCCAGTGGCTGCGCTCCGGTGCCGTGCTGATGCGCCACAACTCGGAACGCTCAAAGGCGGTGGACTGCGGGTCGATAAGGGCCATGGCCGCAATCCGCAGGGCGAAGTAGAGCTGCAGGCCCAGTACCGCCAAGGCCAGCAGCAGCAGTCCGCGCACGATAGATTGCCTCATCATTCCACCAGCGCCTCGGTACCCGATTCCGTGTGGACAAAACGAAAGCGGGCCACAAATACCAGCTGATCCGCGCTGGCCCGTATGGCAGGACTGAAGGCACGGAAAGGTGCTGCGCGGTGCACGATGGTGTCCGCATGGTTGTCCAAAACCGCATCCCCCGAGGACCGCGCAACCGAAGTCGACACCACCCCGCCCATCGCATCGACCGTGATCACCATGGTCAGCTCACCGAATAGCTTCTCTCCATCGCGCTCAGGGAAGTCCCGGGTTCCCCTTTTTTCTACGGCATGGCGCAGCTCGCTGAAATAAGCGGCAAAAACCGCTTCGCGGGTACTGGGGCTGAAAAACCGCTTGCGGGGGCGGGCGTTCTCCACGGCGACGTCATGTTCCAGCGCCGCGATTTGCTGGACCAAGCGGCGCTGCCGCTCCTCCTGCTGCTCTGCGAGGGTGGGGTCGACGGCATTCTGGGCGTTGGTTTGGATGGCGGCCAATTGCTCACGCACCTGAGACAGCAAGAGGTTTTGCTGCTGGCGCATGGCCTCCACCGAACCGGCCGCAGGCTGGTTCTGGAACTCCAGGCCCGGCGTGGCGGCCTCAATCAACAGCGCGTTTCTGGCGTATCCATCGCGGGCGTTGCCCCCGCCTTCCATGGAGACCTGGGCGAGAAGCGTGCTCTTGACCGGCTTGGACTGCCCTGGCGCATTGAGCAATACCAGTTCGAGCGCAGGCGGTTCAAAGATTCTGTCCAAGGCGCGTGGCGCGACAAAGTGCACGGTCAGAAGCGCGGCGTGCAGCACCACCGAGACGGCAAGCGCCTTGTGAAAGGTCGAGACCGCTTGGGCGCTGCGAAAGACCATTGCGCCACTTCAAACCGGGTTGTGCGCGGGCGTGGCTTGGGTAGGCGCCGCCGCATCATCCGCCGCATCCGCGATATCAATCGCCAGCGCAATCGGGCCACCCACTTCGTCGTCGGCCTCTTCCGGCAGATCGGAGTCCGCCGCCTCGGGCTGCTCTGCATCCAGCCGCTCCAGCACCGTCCCGTTGATGTCCAGGGTGATCAGGTCCGGCAGACCCAATCGCACCAGCACGCGGGCACCGCGCGGCAGGCCTTGCGCACCCAGCACAGGCATGACCAGCGGCAGCGTGTCGGCGCGGACCATGTTGTCTTTGAAAACGGTACACGGCAACGCGGTGATGCCGTTTTGCTGCACATATTGCAGCGTCCAGTAGCGTTCCATCGCGCCCTGGTGCGCGTTGTAGGCGCTGTAGGCGTCCTCAAAACCGGAGATGATGGCCAGCAATTGGGCGTCTTTGGGCTTGAAGGGCGCTGCCAGCGCCGCCGTGCTGCCGTGGCGTGCACAGGCGATGATCTGCCACTGGTTGACCATGTCGGTATAGCGGCGCAGCGGCGATGTGCTCCAGGCGTAGCACTTCACGCCAATGCCCGCATGCGGCGCAGCCCGCGTTCCCATGCGCACTTTGACGCCGGGCGCCAGCGAGGCCTGGCTGCGGTAGATGCCCGGCACCCCCAGCTCGGCCAACCAGGCGCCCCAGCTGCTGTTGGCCAG
>RFRO01000231.1 GCA_009924455.1 Betaproteobacteria bacterium | reverse complement strand
TTGAATAAAATTGAAATGCTTTTTCCGATGTTCGGCGGATGACAGCTCCCACCAGACACACAGACAATGACTACTACGATGAACCTGACTACCCAAGACTACTGGACTGCTACTGCTACTGCTACTGCGGGATTTGTTGCGATTCACGATGCCAGCGCCGGCGCTCCATGTGATGAAGTCACCGCGCTCACTTCATCCAAATGGGATGAACACAAGTTCGGGCTTTGCTTTAAATGCGACTGCGGCCTTGATGATGAATCCGACTTCGTTCTCACCAGCAATGCGAATGGAGATGACACGGTGCTTATGTGCTATACGTGTTACGGGGGGGTGTCCGCCCCCCAACGGCGGTAAGCCGGCATGAGGATGTAGAATACCCTTTTTTTACGGGGGTCCGCCCCAACGGCGGGAAGATATACTTTGAATCATCCGCCGTCCATTTTTACCTACGGTCCTCCTACAGAGGTAGGAGCGCCCGCTTGGCGCGTGCTTCCATATTGACGGCGGTGGCGCCCGGTCTAGTTTTACCTGGATTGATTTCGTCATGTCGAGAGATTTTGAGTTAGTATTTGAATCGCATATTCTTACTGTCATCCATTTTATTCAGAGAATAAAATTGAGGCTTGTCATCCATTTTATTCCATACTTGAATAAAATTGAAATGCTTTTCATCCATGCTGTCATATCACAGTGTCATCAGAATGAGTCATCTTTCGTTTCTTGGAGTGTATCGTCGTGGTCTTCGTGGCGGGTCTAGGTTTGTATGGAATATTGATACTCTTCGTATTATTATTCGGGGTTTCTTCCAGTTTCATCGGTCGGGTCGTCGTCTTCCGCTTCATCTCATCGCCCCTCATCTTCGTGGGCTCATTCGTGAGTACGTCAAGACCGAGGTGTGTGTGTGGGATAACACGTATCATCACTGGGCGGATGCGCATTTCGACCTGGTTTGTGCTCGTTGGGTTCGTCTTCCGTCTATCCGTGCGGTTCTTTTGAAACTTCGTGATTGTTCTGTGTTTGCGCATTTGGTAAGTACTACTGCCGCGTCGTATCGTTCATTGTGTGATGATGGTGTTATGTCGGTGATGTTCTACACTGCGATGAGACGTGAACTCGACCGGATGGGTTCTTCACATCCCGGTTGTTCTTCCTACTTTCTGGCGGCTATTCCGCGTATCTCGACTGAACCTGTCTTCGGCTACTGTTTCACCTGTGGCATCGGTCTTTCCGACAAGATTGACCTCAATTTCATTCCGCGCTGTTCTTGTATCAACGATGGTGATATCGGTGTGGTCATGGGTGATGATGTGTGTGTGTGTTCTTCGTGTTTGGAGGACTGTGTTGATTAGGGGGTACCGCCCCCCAACGGCGGGATACTGTTCGGCGTTCGCCGAACGATGCGAGCGAAGCGTCGCAACTTCGTTCTATAGACTGGAGGGGGTTCCACCCCCCAACGGGGCGGATGACGGCGCGGATTGCCGTCCCTTTTTTATTGGGGTTGTGTTCAAGAATTAGTAATTGAATATTATATAATCTCTCGCCGTTTGTGTTTTGAATCTATAGAATCCGCCGTCTATTCTTACTCTCTGCTCATTCGCTACGCCGATTCGCCGGTCCATTCTTACGGCCCGAGCATTGTTGTCATCCTGTATCAAGTCTACCCAGCCTCTTCATCCGTTTGGTTTATGACTGATTGTTCTCTTTTTTGATGGGGGCTTATTTTCTATGACCTTATATGCTCTCGTATTCATCGGTGGCGGTAAATCGGTGACATAACCAGTCATGGCCTATGATTTGACACCCGGGGGGTACCGCCCCCCAACGGCGGGAACTCGGGGGGTACCGCCCCCCAACGGCGGAACTTCGTTCTATAGACCAGGGGGAACTTCGTTCTATAGACCAGGGGGAACTTCGTTCTATAGACCAATACATCCCCGTCCATTCTTACCTACGGTCCATTTCGACGGCGGCGGCGCCCGGTTGGTTTTATCTGGATTGAATTGGAATGTTCGAGAGATTCATGTTTTACTTCATATCGTATTAGTATTTGAATCCACATTTGATTCTTGATTGATTCTTGATTCTTGATTCTTGATTCTTGATTGATTCTTGATTCTTGATTCTTGATTCTTGATTCTTGATTGATTCTTGATTGATTCTTGATTCTTGATTCTTGATTCTTGATTGATTCTTGATTCTTGATT
>RFRO01000024.1 GCA_009924455.1 Betaproteobacteria bacterium | reverse complement strand
TTTGGTGAGGCGCCTGCCGTGCAGGTGTCTTCCGGCAAGGCGACCGTCAAGGTAGACGCGGCTGTGCTTTCCCGTGTTGAAGATGCACTGAAGGCAGCCGGCATCGCTGCCGATGCCGTAGCGCTGGATGGGGCGTCCATCAAGGCCAGGTTCGACTCCACCGATGTGCAGTTGAAGGCCAAGGATGCGATTCAAAAGGCACTCAATCCCGACCCTGCCGATCCATCCAGCCCGCCCACCGGCGCGATACGCGGTTTTGTCAACATGATGCAGGCGCTGAAAAAAGAAGTGCCTGCGGCCTACGTGGCGTGTGTTTTTGATGCCAAAGGCCCGACCTTTCGGGATGCGATCTACCCCCAATACAAAGCCAACCGCTCGCCCATGCCGGACGATTTGCGCGCCCAGATCCAGCCCGTCCACGAACTCGCGCGCTTGCTCGGCATGAAAGTGCTGGACGTGCCGGGTGTGGAGGCTGACGACGTCATCGGCACCCTGGCACACCGCGCCGCAGCGCAAGGGTGGGATGTGGTGGTCAGCAGCGGCGATAAAGATCTGGCGCAGCTGGTTACCGAGCGCATCGTCATCATCGACACCATGAACGGCAAACGCCGTGACCAGGCCGGGGTGGAGGCTGAATTCGGCATTCCGCCGCACCTGATGCTGGACTACCAGAACCTGGTTGGCGATACCGTGGACAACGTGCCGGGTGTTGCCAAAGTCGGCCCCAAAACGGCGGTGAAATGGCTGCTGGAATACGGCAGCCTGCAGGCGCTGATTGAGAATGCGGCCCAGATCAAAGGCGTGGTCGGCGACAACCTGCGTGCGGCGCTGGACTGGTTGCCGACGGCCCGCAGCCTGCTCACCATCAAGACCGATTGCGATTTGTCGGCTTATCTGCCGCAACTGCCCGGGCTGGATGATTTGGTGAGGCTGGCCCCTGACCAGGCTGGTTTGTTGGACTTCTACACCCGTTACGGTTTCAAGGGCTTGGCCAAGTCAGCGCAAGAGGCGGCCGCGCCCGCCGCTGCCACGCCGGGGGCCGCGCAGTCCAGCTTGTTTGGCGATGTGCCGGCGCAAGCCATCCAACAATTGGAATCTGACCCCGATTATTCGCACCAGACGGTGCTCGATTGGGCGGCGTTCGACGTGTGGATGGCCAAGATCGACGCGGCCGCATTGGTTGCGGTGGACACAGAGACTACCTCGCTGAACGAGATGCAGGCGCAGATGGTGGGCATAAGCCTGTGCATCACGGCGGGCGAGGCGGCCTACATCCCGCTGGCCCACAGTTTTGCCGGAGCGCCTGAACAGCTGCCTCTGCACGACGTGCTGGCGCGGCTGAAGTCCTGGCTGGAGAACCCGGCGCGTGCCAAGCTGGGTCAGCACGTGAAGTACGACCGCCATGTGTTTGCCAACCACGGTATCCACGTGCAAGGCTATGTGCATGACACCATGCTGCAAAGCTATGTGCTGGAAGTGCACCAGCCCCACAGCCTGGAGAGCCTGGCGGCGCGGCACCTGGGGCGCAAGGGTTTGAGCTTTGAAGACCTGTGCGGCAAAGGCGCTTCGCAAATATGCTTTGACCAGGTGGACATTCCACGCGCCGCCCAGTACGCCTGCGAAGACGCCGACATGACCCTGGCCGTGCACCAGCGCCTGTGGCCGTTGCTGGAAGCTGATTCGCGATTGCGCTTTGTGTACGAGCTGGAAATCGCCAGCAGCGAAGCCTTGTACCGCGTGGAGCGCAACGGCGTGCTGATTGACGCGCCCACCCTGGCGGCTCAAAGCCATGCGTTAGGGGCCCGCATTTTGGAGCTGGAAACCGAGGCCCATGCCTTGGCCGGGCAACCGTTCAACCTCAGCAGCCCCAAACAAATTGGCGAGATCTTTTTCACCAAACTCGGGCTTCCGGTGGTCAAAAAAACCGCCACCGGCGCGCCCAGCACCGACGAAGAGGTGCTGGAAAAACTGGCCGAAGATTTCCCGCTCCCGGCGAAAATTCTGGAACACCGTGGGCTGGCCAAGCTCAAAGGCACCTATACGGACAAGCTGGCGCAGCTGGCCAACCCGCGCACCGGCCGTGTGCACACCCATTACGCGCAAGCCGTGGCGGTGACGGGGCGCTTGTCGAGCAACGACCCCAATTTGCAGAACATCCCGATCCGCACGCCCGAGGGGCGGCGCGTGCGCGAGGCTTTTGTGGCGCCTACGGGCAGCCTGATCGCCAGCGCCGACTACAGCCAGATCGAGCTGCGCATCATGGCGCACTTGAGTGGTGATGACGCCTTGCTGCGCGCCTTCCACGAAGGGCTGGATGTGCACCGCGCTACGGCAGCAGAGGTCTTCGGGTTGGCGGTGGACCAGGTGAGTTCCGAGCAGCGCCGCTATGCCAAGGTGATCAACTTCGGACTGATTTACGGCATGAGCGCCTACGGTCTGGCGCGCAACCTGGGCATCGATAACACGGCTGCCAAAAATTACATCGAACGCTATTTCGCCCGTTTCTCCGGCGTCAAGCGCTACATGGACGACACCCGCGCGCAAGCCAAAGCCCAGGGTTATGTGGAAACCGTGTTCGGCCGCCGTTTGTACCTGCCGGAAATCCAGTCCTCCAACGGCCAGCGCCGCGCCGGAGCCGAGCGCGCCGCTATCAATGCGCCCATGCAGGGCACGGCGGCCGACCTGATCAAGCTCAGCATGGTCGCGGTGCAGCAGGTGTTGGACGCAGAGAAGCGCGCCACCAAAATGATCATGCAGGTGCACGATGAACTGGTGTTTGAGGTGCCGCAGGCTGAAGTGGACTGGCTGAAGGTCGAAATTCCGCGCCTGATGGCCGGGGTGGCCTCGCTCAAAGTCCCGCTGCTGGCCGAGATGGGCGTGGGCCCCAATTGGGATCAGGCTCATTGATGACCCAAGCCCGCCCCCATTCCCTTGGAGGAGCCTTGGTTCTGGCGCCTTTGCTTTAATGGCGGCCCTGGCGGCTTCAAGGGCAAGTAGCGGGCTGCGTGATAACCAATCTAAGGAAAGACGTTGGAATCATGGATACACATCTTGATGGGGCTTTCGCGCCCGAATCTGCCGGCACGGCAAACCGGCGCGAAGCGATGAAGCTGGCCGCCACGGTCGGCGTGGGTCTGGGCTTTGCAGCGGCCGTGCTGCCGGTGCAGGCGCAATCGGTTATTCAAACCCCGGCCGACGGCTTGCAGGCCGGTTGGGTCAATGTCGATGTAGCCGGTTTCGCCATGCGCGCCTACCGGGCCGCGCCGGCGGGGCGCAGCAACCTGCCGGTGGTGATGGTGGTGCCCGAGATCTTTGGCGTGCATGAACACATCTGTGATGTCACCCGCCGTCTGGCGCACCAAGGCTATCTGGCCATTGCGCCCGACCTGATGCAACGCCAGGGTGACCCGTCCACGCTCAGTGATGTGACAAAAATCATCTCAGAAGTGGTGTCCAAAGTGCCGGACGTGCAGGTGATGCAAGACCTGGACGCCACCTTCGATTGGGCGACGCGCAACGGCGGCGACGTCAAGCGAGTGGCCATCACCGGCTTCTGCTGGGGCGGACGCATCGTGTGGATGTATGCCGCGCGCCAGACCCGGTTGCGCGCCGCTGTGGCCTGGTACGGCCAGGTCAATGGCAAGCGCGGGCCGCTCACGCCTACGCAGCCGGTTGATCTGATGCGCGACCTGCACGCGCCCACATTGGGCTTGTACGGCGGTGCCGATACCGGCATTCCGATGGAGCATGTGGACATGATGCGCGCCGCCTTGCAATCCCGTTCTGATGCGGCGCAGGACAGCGTGATCCATGTCTACCCCGACGTTCCGCACGCCTTCCATGCAGACTACCGCCCCAGCTACCGCAAAGAGGCTGCGCAAGACGCTTGGGCGCGTATGCTCGCATGGTTCCGGCAATATGGAGCCGCTTGAAACGCGCTTGTTATGACTTTGTTAGCGATTGTGTTGGGCACGCTGTGTGCGGGTATCGGGAGTGTCTGGTTGGCTGCAGCTCTGAGCTTCGGCGTCCTGGCGCGCTACACCCAGCACATGCTCAGCCTGGCGGCCGGTGCGCTCCTGGCCACGGCGTTCATGCATCTGTTGCCCGAGGCCTTCGACAGTGGTGCGGAGCCGCACGATCTATTCCCTGTTTTGTTGGTGGGCTTGGTATTTTTCTTTTTACTGGACAAGGCCGAACTTTGGCACCACGGGCATGAGCACGGCGAGTCGGGTCATCACCACGACCATGCTGCCGACGACGACGGGCACGCGCACGGCAACCACCCCCACAGTCCGGTCAGCGGCAGCTGGGCGGTCCTGGCTGGCGACAGCGTGCACTGCTTTGGCGACGGCGTGTTGATCGCGTCCGCTTTTGTGGCCGACCTGCGGCTCGGCGTCATTGCGGCCTTGGCGGTGCTCGCCCACGAAGTACCGCACCACATGGGAGATTTGGTGGTCTTGCGCGCTGGCGCTTCGAATAAACGCATGGCCCTGGTCAAAGTGTCGCTGGCCGGTGCCGTGACAACCCTAGGCGGTTTGCTGGGTTTCTGGCTGGTGGCCCAGCTGGAAGACGCCTTGCCGTATTTTCTGGTCGTGGCTTCGGCCAGCTTTATGTATGTGGCGCTGGCGGACTTGATCCCGCAGTTGCAAAAACGCCTGAGCGCAGCGCAGACGGCGGCACAGATCGCCTGGCTGCTCGCCGGTGTTGGCTTGGTCACGGCGGTCAGCGCTTTGGCGCGCGTCGGGCATTGATCGGAACCCCTCCCATGGCTGTGTTGTTACGTCAATTCGTGTTGGCCGCGTGTGCAGTGGCCCTGGCCGCTTGCAGCGTGACAACGCCCCCTTCGACCGTGACCGCGCCAGCCCCGGTGGATTGGAACGCTCCGCTGCCGCACGGGGGCAGCCTTACCGATTTGCGTGCTTGGTGGCAGGCCCAAAACGACCCTATTTTGGTGGCCTTGATTGACGATGCGCAGGCCTTGAGTCCGACCGTTGCTGCGGCCCTGAGCCGGGTGGAGACGGCCCGTGCCAACGAGGTCACCGCGCAAGCCGCATTGCTACCCGGTGTCAGCGCCAGTTTGTCGTCCGGGCGTTCGGTCTCTCTGCCCTCAACCCCGGCTGCCACCAGCACGGCGGTGACCCTGCAGACCACTTGGGAAATCGACGTCTTTGGCGCGGCGCGCATTGCCCGAGCGGCCATGGCAGGCCAAACCCAGGGCAGCCAGGCCCAGTGGCACGACGCGCGGGTGTCCGTCGCTGCCGAAGTCGCCAACACCTATTACGCGCTGGCACATTGCTGGAAAGCACGCGATGTGGCCCAGCAGGACCTGGCTTCGCGCCAGCGCAGCCGAGACATCAGCGCGAGCAGCCTGCAGGCCGGAATGCTCGCACCCGCAGCCTTTGCCCAGGTGCAGGCGGAGGTGGCGCAAAGCCAGTTGCGTCTGATCCAGCAAACCAGCCAATGTGATCTTTACACCAAGGCCCTGGTGGCGCTGACCGGCGAAGACGAGGCTTTGGTGCGCAAGGTGATGCGCGACCTGGTGCTCCCCGACGATCTGGCGGGTTTTTCGGTCACCCGGATACCTGCGCAGGCGTTGGTGCAGCGGCCCGATGTGTTTGCGGCCGAACACGATGTCGCGCTGGCCAGCGCCCAGATCGGACGCGCCAAGGCCCGGCGCTGGCCCGGGTTGAGCCTGGGTGGCTCCGTGGGTGCGTTGCGCTACGGGACTGCGGGGGTAGAGACGGACATCACCACCTGGTCTTTCGGCCCCTTGGCCCTGACGCTGCCGGTCTTTGACGCCGGGCAACGCGCCGCCCTGGTAGACGCGGCAACCGCCGACTACGTGGCTGCCGTCAACACCTACCGCGCCAAAGTGCGCCAGGCGGTACGCGAAGTCGAAGAGGCCTTGGTGACACTGGACAGCACGCGCCAGCGCGAAGCCGACACCCGCGCGGTGCGCGACGCCCGACTCCAAAACCTGGCTGCAGCGCAGGACCGCGAGCGTAACGGCCTGGCCAGCACCCTGGACGTCGAGGAAGCCCGCCGGGCGGTTCTCGCGGCGCAGTCCGATGCGCTGGCGCTGCAACTGGAACGCAAGCGCGCTTGGGTCGCGCTGTACCGCGCCGCGGGTGGTGGCTGGGAGCGCCCCGCGACCGAAGCCGCAACCACGCCATGACGCCTTTTGATGAAAGCCCTGAGATGCCATTTTTTCGCCGTTTGTCCCTGAAGTTCTACGCCCTGGCTGCCGTGTTGCTGGTGGCGCTGGCGGCTACGGGCTTTTATGCGTTGCGCCCCGGCAGTGGTGCCAAGACCGCGGGTCCGGACGCAGCCCGCCCGGCTGCTGCTCCGCCCGCCGCAGGCGCTCCGGTTGCGGCCGGCAGCGGCACCGCCAAAGCGGCCCTGACGGTGAGCACGGTGCTGGTCAAGCCGGTGAACCTGGCGATGAATTTTTCTGCCAACGGCGGCGTGTACGCGTGGCAGGAAGCCGGTGTGGGCGCCGAAGTGCAGGGCTTGCGCGTCAATGATGTGCGGGTCGACGTCGGCCAGTCGGTGCAGCGCGGCCAGGTGCTGGCGACATTCGCAGCGGACGGCGTGCTGGCCGACATTGCCGTGGCGCGGGCCGGTGTTGCCGAGGCGCAGGCCAACGCCTCGGAAGCCCAAGCCAATGCCGATCGCGCCCGCAGCCTGCAAAACAGCGGCGCTTTGAGCAACCAGCAAATCCAGCAGATGCTGACTGCCGAGCAATCGGCACGGGCCCGGCTCGAGTCCGCCAAGGCCGCGCTGGATGCCCAACAGGTGCGCCTGCGACACACCCAGGTGCTGGCCCCGGACAGCGGAACCATCGTGCAGCGCAACGTGGCGGTGGGCGCCGTGGCAGGCCCCGGCGATTTGTTTCGCTTGATCCGCCAAGGTCGACTGGAGTGGCGCGCCGAAGTCACCTCCAGCGAACTGGCCCGCGTGCAACCCGGCGCCGAGGTGCAGGTGACTGCCCCGGGCGGCGCCGTGGCGCGGGGCCGGGTACGCATGGTCGGCCCGACGGTGGATGCGCAAACCCGCGCCGGCCTTGTTTATGTGGACCTGCTCGGGATGCGCGAGGGCGAAAAGCTGGTGCTGGGCGCGGCTTTCAAACCCGGCATGTTCGCCAAGGGCGATTTTGTGTTTGGTAACTCCAGCGCCCTCACCATCCCGCAGCAGGCGGTGGTGGTGCGCGATGGCTTCAGCCACTGTTTTGTGGTGGGTGCGGACGGCCGTGTTGCGCAGCGCAAGATCAGCGTGGGGCGGCGCAGTAGCGCCCAGGACGGCGGCGTGGTGGAGGTGCTCAGCGGTCTGGAGCCCGGCGCGCAGGTGGTGGCCGGCGGCGCGGGCTTTTTGAACGACGGTGATCTGGTCAAAGTGGTGCAAGCCGCTGTGGCCCCGTGAAGGTTTTCGCGTGAACTTTTCTTCGCTGTCGATCAAGCACCCGATTCCGGCCATCATGCTGTTCGCCTTGCTCAGCCTGGCGGGCTTGCTGTCCTTCCGGGGAAACGTGGTACAGGATTTCCCGGACATTGAATTGCCCATGGTCACGGTCAGCGCCAGCCTGGCCGGCGCGGCCCCGGCGCAGCTCGAGACCGAGGTGGCCCGCAAAATTGAAGACGCGGTAGCCACGCTGGCCGGCGTCAAAAATGTGTACACCACGGTGCTGGACGGCAACGTGACGACCACCGTTGAATTCGTGCTGGAAAAGCCCATTCCCGAGGCCGTGAACGATGTACGCGACGCCGTGGCCGGCGTGCGCGCCGACCTGCCGGGTGAGATGCGCGACCCCACGGTATCCAAGGCATCCACCGCGGGGCGGGTGGTGCTGACCTTTACCGCGCAGCCGGCGCAGGGTGCCAATTGGGACGCCCAGGCAGTGAGCTGGTTCGTGGACAACACGGTCTCCAAACGGCTTCGGGCCGTGCGCGGCGTGGGCGCGGTCAAGCGGGTGGGTGGTGTGAGCCGCGAGGTGCGGGTGGAGTTGCACCCCGACCAGATGGCGGCCCTGCGGGTGTCCGCGGTAGATGTGTCGCGGCGGCTCAAATCGGTGCAGCAGGATGCGCCCGGCGGACGGGGTGACGTGGGCGGCGCGGAGCAATCGGTGCGCACCATCGCAACCGTACAGACCGCGGACGATCTGGCGCTTTTGGACATACCCTTGGCCGACGGCCGCAGCGTGCGCCTGGGCGAGGTGGCCCGTGTGACGGATACCGTGAGCGAGCCGCGTTCGCTGGCGACCATGAACGGCCAGACGGTAGTGGGTTTTGAGGTTTTCCGCACCAAAGGCGTAGGCGAGCTCGATGTGGCCCGTGGTGCGCGTGCTGCCGTTGCCGAGTTGCAGGCCGCGCACCCGCAGGTGCTGCTCACGCAGGTGATCGACAACGCCCGCCCGGTCCAGGAGAACTTTGAAGGCTCCATGGAATTGCTCTACGAAGGTGCCGGGCTGGCGGTTTTGGTGGTACTGGTTTTTCTGCGCAACTGGCGCGCGACCTTGGTGGCGTGTGCGGCCTTGCCGCTGTCGGTAATCCCCACCTTTCTGGGCTTGCAGTATTTCGGCTACACGCTCAACACGGTGACGCTGTTGTCACTGGCCCTGGTGGTGGGCGTGCTGGTGGATGACGCGATTGTGGAGATCGAGAACATCGAGCGCCATTTGCGCATGGGCAAATCGCCGTACCAGGCGGCCATGGAAGCGGCAGAAGAAATCGGCATGGCGGTGATTGCCACGACCTTTGCTTTGGTCGCGGTGTTCCTGCCCACGGCATTCATGGGCGGTGTTCCCGGCCTGTTTTTCAAGCAGTTCGGTTGGACCGCAGTGTTGGCGATTTTGGCCTCGCTGCTGGTGGCGCGTTTGCTCACGCCCATGATGGCCGCTTACATTCTCCAGCCACACAAGGCCAGCGCGGATGGCCAGACCGATGACCCGGATGGCTGGGTGATGCGCATGTATCTGGGCGTGATGCGCTGGTGCCTGCGCCACCGGCTGGTCACGGCCATCGGGGCGGGGTTGTTTTTTGTGGGATCCATTTCTCTGGTGCCTTTGTTGCCCACGGGCTTCGTGCCGGCAGCCGACCGCAACCAGACCCAGGTGACGATCGAACTGCCCCCGGGCAGCACACTGGCCGAGACGGCGCGCGCCACCGAGGCGGCGCGGCGGCTGATCATGGACGTTCCGCACACGGTGGCGGTCTTCGCCTCGGTGGGTGGCGGCTCCAGCGGCGACGCCTTTGCCCCCGGTGCGGCGGCCGAAGCGCGCCGCGCCGTGCTGACCATCACCACCGTACCCCGGCAGCAGCGCCCTGAAAAAATGACCGATATCGACATCGCCTTGCGTGGGCGCTTGGCGCAGCTGCCCGGTGTGCGCGTCAATGTGGGTCCGCCCGACACGGGCGTGAAGATGCAGCTGGTGCTCAAAAGCGAAGACCCGCTGGCCCTCACCGCTGCCGCGCAGCGGACCGAGCGTGAACTGCGCACCATCCCCGGCGTGGGTAATGTGAGTTCCAGCGCCTCTCTGGTGCGCCCCGAAATCATCGTGCGCCCCGATGCGGTTCGCGCTGCTGATTTGGGCGTAACCGCCCAGGCCATTGCGGAGACCGTGCGCGTGGCGACTGCGGGCGATTACGACACCGCCTTGTCCAAGCTCAACTTATCGCAACGGCAGGTTCCGATTCTGGTCAAGCTGCCGGACGCGGTGCGCGCCGATTTGGCCACTTTGGAGCGTTTGACTGTGCCCGGCAAAAACGGCCCTGTGCTGCTGGGCAGCGTCGCAAGCCTCAGCATGGAAAGCGGTCCTGCGCAAATCGGACGTTTGAACCGCAGTCGCAACGTGACGCTGGACGTCGAGCTGGGTCGCCGTACCTTGGGCGAGGTCAATACCGAGGCACGGCAATTGCCCAGTCTGAAAAACCTGCCACCCGGGGTGTCGATTGCGGAGTTGGGCGACGCGCAGGAAATGCAGGCTTTGTTTGCCAGCTTCGGCATCGCCATGCTGATTGGCATCCTGTGTATTTATGGCGTGCTGGTCTTGCTGTTCAACGATTTCATGCAGCCGGTGACGATTCTGGCCGCGCTACCGCTGAGCATTGGCGGGGCGTTTATTTTGTTGCTCTTGACCGGTAAGGCCTTGTCCATGCCGACCATGATCGGACTCATCATGCTCATGGGCATCGTCACCAAAAACTCCATCTTGCTGGTGGACTACGCCATCCTTGCGCGGCGCGCCGGCATGGACCGCTTTGAAGCGCTGGTCGACGCCTGCCATAAGCGGAGTCGTCCCATCGTGATGACCACCATCGCCATGGGCGCGGGCATGATGCCCTTGGCACTGGGCTGGGGCGCAGACCCGAGCTTCCGTTCGCCGATGGCCGTGGCGGTGATCGGCGGTCTGGTGACCTCTACCTTGTTGAGCTTGCTGGTCGTTCCAGCGGTGTTCAGCTACATCGATGATGCGCAACAGCTTTTCGGCAGGCTTGTTGCATGGCTGCGCCGGGCGCGGCCGGCTTGACGGCCTGAGCGCTTCAGCCTGTGGCGACCGGCCGCTGCGGGTCGCTGCACCACTCGCTCCAGCTCCCGGCAAACAGGGCGCTGGCCCCGAGCCCCGCGACTTGCATCGCCAGAATATTCGGAATGGCGCTGACCCCGGAGCCGCAATGGTGGACCACTGTTGCAGCGTCTCGCTCTCCCAGCAGAGCGGCAAATTCGGCGCGCAGGGCCTCTGCGGGCTTGAATAAACCGTCTTCCCCGATGTTCTGGTTGAAGGGCCGGTTCAGTGCGCCGGGGATGTGGCCGGCTACCGGGTCAAAGGGTTCGACTTCGCCACGAAAGCGTGCAGGCGCGCGGGCGTCGAGCACGGTTTGGCTGGCCCGTCCGAGCTGGCTCTGTACCGTGGCCGCTTCCACAAAATCCAGCAGAGCGGGGTGGAGGTCACAGTGCGCTGCCACACGTGGTCCGGGCGCGCCGGACTCCACCGCGCCGCCTGCAGCCACCCAGGCCTGCCAACCGCCGTTGAGTACCGCAACCGCATCATGGCCCAGCCATTTCAGCATCCACCACAAGCGCCCGCAGTAGTTCATGCCGTGGCGGTCATAGACCACGGCCTGCATGCCGTTATGAAAGCCCATCTGGCCCAGCCAGCGGGCGAAGTCCTCGCGCGCGGGCAGCGGGTGGCGACCGCCGTTCACGGCCCGGCCGGTGAATTGCGGGCTGTGCGTGCTCAGGTCGTCGTTGAGGTCCGCGAACACGGCGCCGGCAATGTGGCTGTCGTTGAAGAGCGTGCGTCCGGCGGCGGGTTGTGTGAGGTCGAAGCTGCAGTCAAAAACCATCAGCGGTGCGCCGCTGCTTTGCAGTGCGCGCAATTGGTCAACGCTGATCAGGGTGGTGTAGGGCGTTATGGTGGCAGGCATCGATAGGCTCCGGGCTTGCGGTGGTGTGGGTACGCACTTTAGTGCGCTTCGGCCGGGGTGTCGGGCAGGGCGCGGGTGCGCAGGTACGTAGCGATCAGGCCGCTGGCCACAATCACCGCCATGCCGGCCCAGCCCAGCGGCTCGATTTCCTCGTCCATCAGGAGGGCGCCAAACAGGGCCGCGAACACAATCCCCGAATACTGCATGCTGGCCACCACCAGCGTCGAGCCCTTGCGGTAAGCCCGCGTCATGGCCAGTTGACCCAGAGACGCCAAGACACCGATGGGGAGGATCCAGATTGCCTCTTGCCAGCTAACCTGCGTCCAGTCCGTGTGTGCACCCAGCGGCAGGCTGATTGCTCCTACCGCGATGGTGCCCAGCGAAAAATAAAACACGGTGCGGACCTCGGGTTCGCCGACTTTGCCCAGCGCCGTCACCTGCATATAGGCGAGTGCGGCGCTGATGCCTGAGAGCAAGCCGACCACGCCGGCGAACAACTGGTCTTTCTCGATAGTGGGGTGCAGCGTCATCACCACGCCGGCAAAGCCCATGAGTACCGTGGCCAGCAGCGCACCTTGTTTTTCCTGTCCGCCGTAGAGCAGCGAGCCGCCCATAATAAAAGCGGCAATCCACACACCGCTCATGTAATTGAGCGTCATGGCGGTTGCCACCGGTAGGTGCCCGATGGCGTAAAACCAGGCTCCCAGCGATGTCGCGCCGATGATGCTGCGGGTGAGGTGCATCAGCGGCACCGGTGTGCGCCACGGCGTGCCCCGCACCCGCAGGACCACCGCCATAAACGCCAAACTCACCAGGCCACGGAAAAACACCAGCTCAAAGCTGCTGAAACTGTTCGATGCAAATTTGACACACACCGCCATTCCGGCAAAAAAGAATGCCGCCAGCACCATCCATAAAGCTTGCATGCGGCTGGGCGGTCCTCTTTACAGGGCGTTGCCCATGGCCTTGCGGTACCAGTCGTGGAAGTGCTGCATGCCGTCTTCCATGGGGCTTTGGTAAGGGCCGACCTCGTTGTCACCGCGCGCCAGCAGCGCGGCACGACCGGCGTCCATGCGTTCGGCGATCTCGTCGTCTTCGATGCAGGTTTCCATGTACGCGGCGCGTTGCGCTTCGACAAAGTCACGTTCGAACGCTGCGATTTCCTCGGGGTAATAAAACTCCACCATGTTCATGGTTTGGTTCACGCCCATCGGGTGCAACGTAGAGACAGTCAACACGTGCGGGTACCACTCGATCATGATGTGCGGGTAGTAGGTGAGCCAGATCGCGCCGTATTTCGGTGGCTCGCCACGGCGGTAGTTCAGCAGCTGCTGGTGCCAGCGCTCATAGACCGGGCTGCCGGCTTTGCCCAGGCGGTTCGCAACACCCACCGTCTGCACCGAATACTGAGGGCGGAATTCCCAGCGTAAATCGTCGCAGGTCACAAAGTTGCCAAGCCCGGGGTGAAAGGGGCCTACGTGGTAATCCTCCAGATACACCTCGATAAAGGTTTTCCAGTTGTAGTTGCACTGGTGCATTTCCACATGGTCCAGCACGTAGCCGCTGAAATCCAGTTCGGCGCGCGGACCCAATCCGGCCATGTCGGCGGCGACGTCCCGGCCCATGCCTTCAAAGAGCAGGCCATTCCACTCCTGCAGCGGGTAGTTATTGAGGTTGAGGCACGGATCGGTCGCAAAGTGGGGCGCGCCGATCAATTGACCGCTTGGACCCTGTGGGTTCACGCCGCTGTAGGTCCAGCGGTGCAAGGGACATACGATATTTCCGCCGGCTGACGCCGCGCCCTGACCCAGCAGCGAGCCGCGACCTTTGAGCATGAGAGCCTGCCGGTGGCGGCAGACGTTAGAGATGAGTTCGATCCCCTCGCCGTTGCGCACCAAGGCCCGCCCCCCCTGTTCCTGCGGAAGGGCGTAGTAGTCGCCGCGCTCCGGCACGCTCAGCGCGTGGCCCACGTAGCGCGGCCCGCTTTGGAATATCTGCGCCATTTCGCGCGCATACAGCGCAGCGTCGAAATAGCTGGATACCGGAAGTTGGCTGTGCGACTGCTGCAGCTGAAGACTTAAATCAGACATGGTGGACCTGACCTAAAGACTCCCCACAGGGGGATGGCCCTTGCGGACCGTGGGACGGAGCCGATGCGGCAAACCCTGCCGGTCGGAGCGAAGGGCGCGATTGTACGCCCCGGCTTCTTCTGGGGGCGCACCGTAAAATGCCCGGCCTACTGCTAACCGTCGTGGCTCACGAGCAGCCCCTCACATTTTTCATCTGTCCATGCCTAAACCCAGTACCGCAGCGCTCCCAACGGATGCCGCCGCACCGGCCAACTACGAAGTGGCATTGCACGAGCTTGAAGCCTTGATCGCCCGCATGGATGCCGGCGAGCTGCCGCTCGATGAGTTGCTGGTGAGCTACCAGCGCGGCGCGGCGTTGCTGCAGTTTTGCCGTGCCAAATTGCAGGCGGTGGAAGACCAGGTCAAAGTACTGGAAGACGGCGTTCTCAAGCCCTGGAAAACGCCCTGATGTCCGGTAGCACTGCGTTTTCTTTTGCGCCTTGGATGGCAGATGCGCTCAGCCAGGTGGAGCAGGCCTTGGAGCGCTGGGTGGTCGCCCCGCAGCTGTCCGAGCTGGCTCCCGACTTGCCGCGTGCCATGCGCTACGCCGTGCTGGACGGTGGCAAGCGCCTGCGCCCTTTGTTGGTTTTGGCGGCCCATGAGGCGTGTTCCGCCGAGACGGGCGCGTCAACCCACAGCGCGCAGGCGGCATTGCGGGCGGCCTGCGCGGTCGAACTCATCCACGCCTATTCCCTGGTGCACGACGACATGCCTTGCATGGACAACGATGTCCTGCGCCGTGGCAAACCGACGGTGCACGTGGAATTCGGCCAGGCCACGGCCTTGCTGGCAGGCGATGCGCTGCAAGCGCTGGCTTTTGAGTTGCTGACCCCGGCCGAGACGGATATCGATCCGCTGATCCAAGCCCGTCTGTGCGCCCAGTTGGCGCGCGCGGCAGGCCACGGCGGTATGGCCGGTGGCCAGGCGATCGATTTGGCGCATGTGGGGCGCAGCCTCCAGCGGACCGGGCTGCAGCGCATGCATGAACTCAAAACCGGCGCGCTTCTGCAATGCAGCGTGGTCTTGGGTGCGCTGTGCGGCGCAGCCGATGCGCAAGCCCTGAGCGGCCTGAACGCCTATGGCGCTGCAATCGGTCTGGCCTTTCAAGTGGTGGACGATGTGCTGGATGTGACCGCCGACTCGGCGACCTTGGGTAAGACCGCCGGCAAAGATGCCGATGCCAACAAGCCCACCTACGTCAGCACCATGGGTCTGGAGGCCAGCCAACGCTATGCCCACACGCTGTTGGCGCAGGCGGAAAAAGCGCTGCGCGACAGCGGCCTGCGCGAGACCCGCGCTTTGCAGGCCCTGGCCCACATGGTGGTCGAACGCGCGCACTGAACCCACCGCAGGAATTTATGCAAACCCATCCCGCAGGGCCGCGTCTGGCCGATATTGATTCACCCGCAACCCTGCGCAGTTACCCGCGCCATGCCTTGCCGGCGCTGGCCGCCGAGCTGCGCGACTATCTCTTGCACAGCGTGGCCTCTACCGGCGGGCATCTGAGTTCCAACCTGGGCACGGTGGAGCTGACGCTGGCGCTGCATTACGTTTTCAACACCCCGCAAGACCGCATTGTCTGGGACGTGGGTCACCAGACGTACCCGCACAAAATCATCACCGGGCGGCGCGATCGCATGGCGACCCTGCGCCAGTTGGGCGGCTTGAGCGGTTTTCCGCAGCGCGCCGAAAGTGTTTTTGACACCTTTGGCACCGCCCATTCCAGCACTTCGATCTCCGCGGCTCTGGGTATGGCCATGGCGGCGCGCATCAAGGGTGAAGACTTCCACTCCATCGCCGTGATCGGCGACGGCGCGCTCACCGCCGGCATGGCGTTTGAGGCGCTCAACAATGCCGGCGTGCAAGACGGCAAGCTGTTGGTCATCTTGAACGACAACGACATGAGCATCAGCCCGCCGGTGGGCGCGCTCAACCGGTACCTCGCGCAGCTGATGAGCGGACAGTTTTACGCCCAGGCCAAGAACGTTGGAAAGGGCCTGCTCAAAGTCGCGCCCCCACTGTTCGAGCTGGCCAAGCGCATCGAAGAGCAGGCCAAGGGCATGCTGGTGCCGGCCACACTGTTTGAGAAATTCGGCTTCAATTACATCGGCCCCATCGACGGACACGACCTCGATTCCTTGATTCCCACGCTGGAGAACATCAAGCACCTCAGCGGTCCGCAGTTTTTGCATGTGGTCACCAAAAAAGGCAAGGGCTATGAGCGCGCCGAGGACGATCCGGTGGCCTACCACGGCCCCGGTAAATTTGACCCGGCGGTGGGTTTGCAAAAACCGGCGGCTGCGCCCAAAACCACGTTCACGCAGGTCTTCGGTAATTGGTTGTGTGACATGGCCGCCAAGGACGCGCGGCTGGTGGGTATCACCCCGGCCATGCGCGAAGGCTCCGGCATGGTCGAGTTCGAGCGGCGCTTTCCGCAGCGTTACTTTGACGTGGGTATTGCTGAGCAACACGCGGTGACCTTTGCTGCAGGCTTGGCCTGCGAGGGCCTGAAACCCGTCGTGGCGATCTACTCCACCTTTTTGCAACGCGCCTATGACCAGATGATCCACGACGTGGCGATTCAGAATCTGCCCGTGGTGTTTGCGTTGGACCGCGCCGGTCTGGTCGGCGCGGATGGTGCCACGCACGCGGGTGCTTATGACATTCCGTTCATCCGCTGCATTCCGAACATGAGCCTGGCCTGTCCGGCCGACGAAAACGAGTGCCGCCACTTGCTCAGCACCGCTTTCGCGCAAAACCACCCCGTGGCGGTACGCTACCCCCGTGGCGCGGGCGCGGGCGTTGCGGTTAGCGAAAGCCTGGAAGGCTTGCCCTTTGGCAAGGGCGAGATCCGCCTGCAGGGGCAGCGCATTGCCATTTTGGCCTTCGGCACTTTGCTGCAACCTGCGCTCGCGGCGGGGCAGGAGCTGGGCGCGACCGTGGTGAACATGCGCTGGGTCAAGCCCCTGGATACCGAACTGTTGTTGCAGCTCGCCCGCAGCCACCAGGCTGTGGTGACGCTGGAGGAGGGCGCCATCATGGGTGGCGCCGGTAGCGCGGTCACCGAGGCGCTGCAAGCGGCGGGTCTGAACCTGCCGGTTTTGCAGCTGGGTTTGCCCGATGTTTTCATCGACCACGGCGACCCGGCCAAGCTGCTGGCGGCGCAGGGCTTGGATGCAGCGGGCATTCTGCAGTCCATCAAAAGCCGGTTTCCAGCGCCCGTTTAGCGCGGATTTCGGGGGAAAACCCGCGCCATACGGCGCAAATCCCTTCCTACAATGGTGAGGCTGCGGTTGCTTGCGTCCCGCCGCTCGGGGCGTGGCACTGGGCGATTTTCAACACTCGAGGAGCAATCTATGGATCGTCGTTCGGTTATCAGAAACGCTGGCCTGGCCGGTGTGCTCGCGGCGGGCGTTGCCCCCGCCGTTCATGCGCAGGCTACTTTGCGCTGGCGCTGTGCCTCCAGTTTCCCCAAGGCGCTGGATACCTTGTTTGGCGTGTGCGACGTATTCGCCAAAAAGGTGGGCGAACTCTCCGGTGGAAAATTCACCATCACCACCCACGCGGCGGGGGAGTTGATGCCGGCGTTCGGTGTGCTGGACGGCGTGTCCAACGGCACCATTGAGATGGCCAACACGGCCTCGTACTATTTCTTCGGCAAAGACCCCACCTACGCACTGGATTGCGCGATTCCCTTCGGCTTGAACAGCCGCCAGATGACGGCCTGGGTGTACGAGGGCAATGGGATGAAGCTGCTGCGCGAACACTTCGCCAAAGTCGGTATCGTGAACTTCGCCATGGGTAATACCGGCGTGCAAATGGGCGGCTGGTTCCGCAAAGAGGTCAACTCGGTTGCGGATCTTAAAGGCCTGAAGTTCCGTTGCGGTGGGTTTGCCGGCCGCGTGCTGGAGCGCTTGGGCGTGATCCCCCAGAACATCCCTGGCGGTGAGATTTACCAGGCGCTGGAAAAAGGCACGATTGATGCGGCCGAGTGGGTCGGGCCCTATGACGACTTGAAGTTGGGCTTGAACAAGGTCGCCCAGCACTACTACTACCCCGGTTTCTGGGAAGTGGGCCCTCAGCTGTCCCTGTACGTTAACCAAAAGGCGTTTGAAGGGCTGTCTTCCGAGTACAAAGCCATCGTCGAGTGCGCGGCGGCGTTTGCCCATACCGATATGCAGGCCAAGTACGACGCGCGCAATATGCCGGCACTGAAAACGCTGTTGGGCCAGGGCGCCAAACTGCACGCCTTCCCCAAAGACGTGATGAATGCAGCGTTCAAATCGGCCATGGAGGTCTATGCCGAACTCAACGACACCAACCCGGCATGGAAAAAAATCTACAGCGATTACGCCGCGTTCCGCAAAGAAAGTAATTTGTGGTTCAACCTGGCCGAAGCGTCCATGGACGATTTCATGCAATCGCAAAAGTTCTGAGCCAGCCGGTTGGCAGGCACAAAAAAACCCCGCCTTGGCGGGGTTTTTTGATGGCGCAGGTCAGGGCTTTTTGTCCTTTTCTTCCTGCATGGATTCCAGCATGCGTTTCATCGGATCTTCTTTTTCTTCGGGAGCGCTGGCTTTGTCATCGATCTTTTGCTTGGAGTCAGCCTGCAGTTGCTGCATCACGGTATCGGCATCCACGGTTGGATCCTTACTCAGCCCGCTGGACACCAGGCCGGGGAATGCAATGATGAGGCCGACCATGACAATCTGGATGAGGACAAAAGGCACCGCACCCCAGTAAATCTCTTCGATCGTGACCTTTTTGATCGGCTGTTTGGTGACCTTGTCCACATAGTCCTCATTGGGCGCGACGCTGCGCAGGTAGAACAGCGCAAAGCCGAAGGGCGGGTGCATGAAGGATGTCTGCATATTCACCGCCAGCAGCACGCCAAACCACACCAGATCAATGCCCAGCTTCTCGGCCACCGGCCCGATCAGCGGGATGATGATGAATGCCAGCTCAAAGAAGTCCAGGAAGAAGGCCAGCACGAAGACCAGGATGTTGACCACAATCAAAAAGCCCAGTTGCCCGCCTGGCAGGCCGGAGAGCAAGTGCTCCACCCATTTCGGTCCATCCACGCCCTGGAAGGCCAGGCTGAACACGGTGGCGCCCATCAGGATAAACAATACGAAGCAGGACAGCTTCATGGTCGAGTCCATGGCCTGACGAATCAACTTCAAGTCGATGCGACCGCGCGCCATCGCCATCACCAGTGCACCCACTGCGCCCATAGCACCGCCCTCGGTTGGGGTGGCAACGCCCAGAAAAATCGTTCCAAGTACAAGGAAGATCAGGCCCAGCGGCGGAATCATCACAAAGGTCACGCGCTCGGCCATGTTGGACAGCAAGCCCATGCCGGTAACCCGGTTGACAACTGACGCCACAAAAGCAATCGCGACACCCACGCACATGGAGGTGACGATCAACTCGTCCAAAGCCGTGCCGTCCGGGCGCCATTTCGCAAAGGCAATGGCTGCGCCGGTGGCCACGATCACCAGCAACAGCAGTGAGCGCAGTCCGGATGATCCGTCGGCTTCCCGGATGGTGCGTGCCTCCAAGGGCAAGGCCGGAACCGCTGCAGGGCGGATGAAGCTGAGCAGCAGGATGTACCCGATATACAGACCCGTGAGCACAAAGCCCGGAATGAAGGCACCTTTGTACAAATCGCCCACGCTCTTACCGAGTTGGTCGGCCAGCACAATCAGCACCAACGAAGGGGGAATAATTTGCGCCAGCGTGCCCGATGCGGCAATCACGCCGCTGGCTACGCGCCGGTCGTAGCCGTAGCGCAGCATGATGGGCAAGGAGATCAGGCCCATAGAAATCACGGATGCCGCCACCACGCCGGTGGTTGCCGCCAGCATCGCGCCCACCAGAATCACTGCATAGGCCAGACCGCCACGGATGGGGCCAAAGAGCTGCCCTATGGTGTCCAGCAAATCTTCGGCCATGCCGGAGCGTTCCAGAATCAGTCCCATAAAGGTGAAGAAGGGAATCGCCAGCAGCGTGTCGTTTTGCATGATGCCGAACATGCGCAACGGTAGGCTTTGTAAAAAAGCTGGTTGGATCACGCCGAGCTCCACCGCCACCAGACCAAACAGCAGTCCGCAGGCCGCCAGCGAGAAAGTGACCGCGTAGCCGAACATCAAAAAGATGATCAGCGAAGCGAACATGATGGGCGCCATATTGGCGATCAAAAATTCGTTCATGGCCGTGCTCCCATCTGGGCCGCTTCACGGGCCGCCACCTCTTTTTGCAGCAAAAACTCCGCAAGCTCTTCTTCGGGTGTTTTGCTGCCTTGTTTTTTGGTGGGATCAGGAATCAGCCCTTGCAGAAAGGCGATGCGCTTAATCAGCTCCGAGACTGCCTGGATACCCAGCAGCAGCACGCCTGCGGGCAGCAAGGCAAATACCGGCCAGCGGATCAGCCCGCCGGCGTTGGACGACACTTCCTGTGTCACATAGGCGTTGATCACCAGCGGCATCGCCAATTTGATGATCACAATCACGAAGGGGAACAGAAATACACAGATGCCGATGATGTCGATCCACACCTGTGTGCGCTTGGAAAAACGCCCTGAAATCACGTCAAT
This sequence comes from Betaproteobacteria bacterium, assembly GCA_009924455.1. Taxonomy (GTDB): domain Bacteria; phylum Pseudomonadota; class Gammaproteobacteria; order Burkholderiales; family Burkholderiaceae_C; genus Allorhodoferax. Next base: position 138 of record RFRO01000024.1, on the reverse strand, counting down.
TTTGACGTGCTCCTGGCGCATCAGCGTGTAGCCTGAGGCCAGCAAAAAAGTCGCCGCAAACAGGTACCACTGGACCTCCAAAAATCCGTTGGAACTCATGTTGAAGGCCTTGCGGACCACCGCGTTGGCCGCGCTGAT
>RFRO01000230.1 GCA_009924455.1 Betaproteobacteria bacterium | reverse complement strand
TGGCGGTACGCAGCTTGCGCACGGTTCAGTTGGTGGCATTGGTAACCAACCAGGTAGCGGCGCTGACCAGTCGGCAGGTGTACGCGCTGAGCACCACGCAGCTGGTTGCATTCACAACCTGGCAGGTGGCTGCGTTGGCTACCTCGGGCTTACGCGCCCTCAGTACCACGCAAATCCGTGCGCTGACGACCCGTCAAACCCATGCCTTGACGACTACCCAGACGGCAGCCCTGACCACCACCCAGTTGGCCGCCTACAGCACGCCAATTGTTCTGGACCTCAACGGCGACGGTGTGCACACCCTGGCCATGGCCGCAGGCGTGCAGTTTGATCTGCTGGCCAATGGCAGCAAGGTACAAACCGGCTGGGTGGGCAGTGGAGACGGCTTGCTGGCGCTGGACCGCAACCATGACGGCAGCATCAACGACGGCTCCGAGCTGTTTGGCTCCTCCACGGTTCTGGCCAGTGGAGAGCGCGCCAGCGACGGCTATGTGGCGCTGGGCGAGCTCGACAGCAACCACGACGGCGTGGTCTCTGCCGCAGACGCTGGGTTTGGTGATCTGCGGGTGTGGGTGGATGGCAATGCGGACGGAGTGAGTGCCTCGGGTGAGTTGCGCACGCTGGGTGAGCTGGGTATTACGGAGCTGAGCCTGAACACCAGCGCAGGGCAGGGTACGGACAACGGCAACATCCTGGGGCTGAACGCCAGCTACCGCACGGCTGACGGTGCCGAGCATGCGGCGGCGGACGTGTGGTTCCAGATCCAGCCGGGCGGTGCAACAGGCACAGCGGGTGCAGCGAGCATGGGCGAGCGGGTGAACACCTTGGCGCAGGCCATAGGGGTGTTTGATCCGGTGGCGGATGCGGCGACCCAGACGCTGGGCGGGGCGCTGGTGCCAGCGGGTACGGGATCAGCCGCACCAGGCAGTGCAAGCACCACCGTGGCGGTGGGCGATATGGTGGAGGCGATGCGCCGGTTTGCAGCGGCCACGCCGGCGTCAGCGCCGGTCGATAATGCGGCTTCGAAGAACCCCGCCATGCCTGCAATGCTGGCCAGCCCCATTGGGCAGCATTGATATGCGGCATCTCCGGGCAGGACGGTGGCTACCTGGCCCAGCTATTACTGGACAAGGGATACGCGGTATACGGCGCATCGCGCGATGCGCAGGCTTCCAGCTTTGGCAATCTCGTACAACTCGGTATCCGCGAGCGGGTCGAATGCGTATCGGTGTCTTTGCGCGATTTCCGCAGCGTTTTACAAGTTCTGGTCAAGGTGCGTCCTGATGAGGTCTACAACCTGGCGGGCCAAAGCTCGGTTGGATTGTCTTTTGATCAACCGGTTGAGACCATGGAGAGCATCAGCGTGGCCACACTCAATTTGCTGGAAGCGCTGCGCTTTGTGGACTACCCGATCAGGCTCTACAACGCCGGCTCGAGCGAGTGTTTTGGCGAAACCGGTGACCAGCCTGCGGACGAAAACACACCGTTTCGGCCGCGCAGTCCGTATGCAGTTGCCAAGGCGGCGGCGTTTTGGGAAACCGCCAACTACCGTGAGGCCTACCACCTGTTTGCTTGCTCGGGCATTTTGTTCAACCACGAGTCGCCGTACCGACCGCAGCGTTTTGTGACGCAAAAAATCGTGGCCGGTGCTTGCGACATCGCGCGCGGACGGCAGCACGGTTTGCAGCTCGGGAACTTGCAGATTCAGCGGGATTGGGGATGGGCGCCCGAATATGTAGAGGCCATGTGGCTGATGCTGCAGCAGGAGCGCGCCGAAGACTACGTGATTGCCACCGGCCACACCTACAGCCTGGAGGCATTTGCGCAAGCCGCTTTTGCGGCTGTGGGTCTGGACTGGACCGACTATGTATCCAGCGATGCCAGCCAAATGCGCCCCACGGACATCATGGTGGGACGCGCCAATCCGGCCAAGGCCTTGCGCCAGTTGGGCTGGCAGGCCAGTCTGCGCATGCCGGATGTGGTGGGCCTGATGACTGCGGCCTACAACGCAAGGCATGCGTCCCGGAGCTGATCTGCCGGACACAGCCACCGAGGTGGCAGCCCGTGATGCGCAGTTGCGCGCCAGCCAGGGTGTGATGGACTTTGCGGAACTCATCACACGGGCCAGCGAGCTGGAACGCGCAGGCTGCGCTGCGCTGGCGGCGCAGCTCTACACCACCTGGCTTGGGCATCACGCATCGGAGCTGGCGCATGTGGGCT
>RFRO01000229.1 GCA_009924455.1 Betaproteobacteria bacterium | reverse complement strand
GCAGCGCCAGGACCTGGCCGGTGATGATTTTTCCGCTGAGCGGATGGTGGCGGTCGATGATTTCGCCGCTGGTGGGTTGGACACCGCCCCAAAAACTCAGGGGCGTGTCACCAAATAGGACCGGCGCCTGCGCCGTGCCCGAGGTCAGGGCTTTGCCTGTGATTACATGCTGTGGCATCTGTCAATTCCTCGGGCACGCCCGCACAGGGGCCGTGTGGAGACGTGGTGTACGTCAGGGTTACGGGGCTGGATCAGTAGTACACGCCGGGAACGGTGAGGTCTGGTGCCTTGCCGTCACCCACCCATTTTTTGTACAACTCGGCATAGCGACCGGTACGCACCTGCTGGTTCACAAACAGGTTGAGGTAATTGATCAGGCCGTACTCACCGCGCGGTGCCACCAGAGACACGTAGTCAATCGGGTAGGGCGCATTGCCGCCGACTTTGAGACGCTTGTCGTACTTGCCCGACTGGATGGAGGCAAATGCCACGGTGGAGGTGGCCACAGTCGCGTCGATCTTGCCCTGGCTCACGGCCAGGATGGTGTCAGCCTGGGTGGGGAAGGCCAGGAAGCTGCCTTTTTTATCGTTCCAGGCTTTCACGTCTTTTTCCAGCGCGATCGCCTCATAGGTACTGACCGTATTGCCCACGGGGTGGCCTTTGAGGTCGCTGTAGTTGGTGATTTTCTTGTCGTCACGGGTCAGAACAACCATTGTGAACGCAAAGTAGGGGATGGACATACCCACGGTTTTGGCACGCTCCAGGGTGTCAGAGGTGGAGCCCACCACGATGTCGACACGGTTGGAAACCAGAGCCGGAATGCGGTCGGCAAACGGAGTCTCCACAATTTCGGCCTTCACGCCCAGCACTTTGGCCAGATCGCCGCAGTAGTCCACGTCAAAACCAACAGGGTTGTTGCTGGCATCGCGCGATCCCATGGGTGGAAAGTCCAGCACCACGGCGCAGCGCAGCTTGCCGGACTCGATGATGCTGTCGAGTTTGTCCTTTGCGCTGGCGACTTGGCCTGCGCAAACAAGGGCGGTAGCGATAGCAACCGCAGCCAGAGATTTCATCTTCATATCAACACCTCAATAGTTTGTGGAACGGGAAGGGACGGGGAACTTGCAAAAGCGCGCCCAGCACAGGTGCCGGGCACGCGGTGCTCAGGGAACAGACTGGTACTGCACCGGCCGGGTAGCCAGCGCTTTTTGTACGATGTCCACGACAAATTGGCGCTCGGTGCCGACAAGCGGCAAACGGGGGCGGCGCATGTGCTCGGAGCCCATGCCAGCCACCACATCAATCAGTTTGAGGTTTTGCACCAGCTTGGTGGATACGTCCAGGTGCAGCATGGGCGTCATCCATTGGTAGAGCGTGAGCGCCTCGGCAAATTTGCCGGCTTGCATCAGGTCGTACAGGGCGACGGTCTCGCGCGGAAAGGTGCAGCCCACACCGGCCAGCAAGCCGTCGCAACCCAGTGCCAAACCCTCATAGGCCAGATCGTCCACGCCTAAAAAGAGCTGGTAGCGGTCGCCCACGGTGTTACGCAAATCGGTGATGCGGCGGATGTTGTCGCTGCTCTCTTTGATGGCGGCCAGCCACTCGCAATCGGCCAGCTCCAGCATGTGCTCGGGCTTGAGGTCCACCCGGTAAGCCACGGGGTTGTTGTAGACCATCATGGGCTTTTGGGCTACGGCGGCAATGGTGCGCAGGTTTTGCATGGCCTCACGCGCGTCAGCGACGTAAATCACCGAGGGCATGACCATATAGCCGTCCACGCCCAGCTTGTTGGCGCCTTCCACATAGCGCAGCGCCTCGCGGGTGCTGGTCTCTGAGATATTGGCCAGGACAGGCACCCGGCCCGCGCTGACTTCAAGCGCGGTCTTGGCGACCAGCAGCTTTTCCTCCAGCGTGAGCGTACTGGCTTCACCCAGCGATCCGCAGGTCACCATGCCGTGGATGCCGTTGCGGATCTGAAAGTCCAGATGCTTGGCGGTGCCCTCCAAATCCAGGCTCTCGTCGGCGTGGAACTTGGTGGTGACGGCGGGAAAAATGCCTTTCCAGCGGGGGTTGCTCATGGTGAAAATCCTCTTCAACAGGCCAGCCGGAGGGCCTTAATATTTTTCCAACATATTTCGAATGTAGCACCCACAGGGCCCTTCCCGCAGGTTTTCAGGGGGTTTTTACCGAGGGATTACCCCAGTCCGGATTCAGCGTACGCAATAAAAATGGATAGCCTGTCCGCGTA
>RFRO01000228.1 GCA_009924455.1 Betaproteobacteria bacterium | reverse complement strand
GTGCTGAGCGAAATAATTTGCCGCGTGCTCATACCCGCAATCTGCTTGGCACTTAGCCCTGCGATCTGCGCGGTGGTGAGTGCGGCCACTTGCGTGGTGCTGAGTGCCTGCACGCTGTTGGTCGCCACAGAAGCCACATCCTCGGTGTCCATCACGGCCAACTGGCTGGTGCTCAGCCCTGCCATGAATACGGTACCCAAGCCAGCAGCCTGTGCCGTACGAAGAGCCGCCAATTGATCGGTGGTCAGTGCCAAGACCTGTGATGTCCCCAAAGCACCCAATTGCCGGCTACCCAAATTGGCAAACTGCACGGTGGACAGCGCCACGATTTGCGTGGTACTCAATCCCTGCAGACTGCCCGCGCTCACCGCAGCCAAATCCGCAGTGTCCAAAGCCCCCAGCTGCAAGGTGCTCAGCGCGGCCATGCTGGCCGTGGTCAATTCCGCCGCCTGGGTGCTGGTGATCGCTGCGATTTGCGCAGTGGTGATGGACAGCCACTGCGCCGTACCAAATTTCGCGATCTGTTTCGCACCCAATCCGGCGACTTGGTCCGTTGTTAACGCGGCTATCTGCGCACCACGCAAGGCCTGCAGTCCGGCGTCAGAAACCACCGCCAAGTCCGCGGTTTCCATCGCCACCAACTGGATGGTGGTCAGGGCGGCAAGGTTGGTAGTACGCAGCCCTGCAACCTGGGTCTGGCTGAGCGCAACGATTTGATCCGTTGTAAGTGCGGCGAACTGGATTGAACTCAGGGCTTGCAGGCCACTGACAGCCAGCGCCGCAATCGCTTCTGTCCGCACCGAAACCAACTGGGTCGTGGTCAACGCAATAAGCCTTGCGGTGCTCAAAGCCGCTACCTGGGCGGTACGCAGCCCCGCGATGTGTTCGGTGCTCAGCGCCGCAACCTGGGTCGAGCTGAGTCCTTGCAAACCGCTGTTACTGAAGGCCGCGACATCGGTGGTTTCCATCGCCGCAAGCTGCTTGGTTGTCAGCGCGCCGATATTGGCCTGCGACAAGCCCGCCGCCTGCGCCGTGGTGAGCGCAACAAGCTGCTGCGTGCCCAACCACCGTATCTGGCCCGTGGTCAGGGAGACCAATTGGCTGACACCCAGACTCGCAATTTGAAGCGTCGCCAGTGCCCCGAGCTGCGACTGGTTCAGTGTTTGCAGGGCACTGGCACCCAGAACTGCCAGATCGGAGGTCTCCATCGACACCAGTTGCACGGTACTGAGTGCGCTGATGTTGGCGGTCGTCAACCCCGCAACCTGGACCGTGCTCAACGCAAGTATTTGGACAGTGGACAGCGCGGCGATCTGCGCAGTGCCCAGGCCCATGATCTGTTTGACCCCGAGGGCTGCAATCTGCGCAGTGCTCAGTGCCGTGAAAGAGGTGGTGCCCAAGGCACGCAGGCTGCTGATGCCCACCGCCGCCAGATCCGCAGTTTGCATGGCCGCGAGTTGCGTCGTAGTCAGCGCAGCCATCTGCGCAGTTGTCAGCGCTGCGGCCTGGATGGTCGTCAAGGCCACCACTTGATCGGTCATCAAAGCGGCGATGTGCTTGGCGCTCAAGGCCTGAAGACCGCTGCTGCTGATAACAGCCAGGTCCGCGGTTTCCAGGGCTGCCAATTGGCTGGTCTTCCACGCAAGCATCTGGGTCGCCGTCAAAGCGGCGACCTGCGCCGTTTGCAAGTACTGCACCTGTAAGCTGCCCAAAGCGGCCACCTGCGTTGTCGTGAGCGCCTGGATGTTGCGCGTGCTGAGTTCTACCAACTGGGCAGTGGTCAGGGCGGCAATCTGATGGGTCGTCAGGGCGCGAATCTGCGCCGAATTCAAGACCCGCATGCCCCTGGTTGCCAAGGCGGCGAAGTCGGCTGTTTCGAAGGCGGCGATCTGCTTGGTCGTCAGCCGATAAATTTCGCTGGTCGTCAGCGCAGCGCTCTCCGATTCCGTGAGAGCCTGGATTTCACTTGCTTGCGTACTGGACGTTATGGCCACAATTTCCAACGATGTATTCAAATTTTCAGCACGCAAGCTGGGGCGGCATGCGGCCCAGGGCTTGATTCAGGTACCAGAGGGGCGGGCCCTGGCATAGCCCGCGATGGCACCGCAGAGATGTCGTTTTTTTTGCATGGCTCAACACCTGGGCGCTTTCAGCTGACCGAGATCGTGAACATGCCTTATTTGGTGGGCAGTGCTGAGATTGGCATCAAGGTGCTCAACGATCCAGAGTTGCGCGCCAAATACCTGGACG
>RFRO01000227.1 GCA_009924455.1 Betaproteobacteria bacterium | reverse complement strand
TCACCGGGCAGCAGTTGCGCGGTCAATTCCATGGACGCGGAGGAGCCGCCTTTGTCGGCACCCTTGCCCAGCATCTTCAGGGTGTGGCTGGCGGCGTCCAACGTGAGGATTTCAATCGTGCCGGCAAACGCGGCAACAGCCGGGCCGACTTTGACGCGCACGCTGCCCATGAAATGGGTGGCGTCTACATCTTCTGTGATTTGCGCACCAGGCATGCACGTGGCCAGCGCGTGCATATCGGAGAGCACGGCCCAGGCTGCGGGCATGGCCGCTGCAACGGGGTACTGCTTTTCTATCGTGACTTCCATGGGAACCTTCCGGGGAACATAAGTAAAAAGGGCTGGTGCACTTGCGTGCACCGGCCCCGGGGATGCTAAACAGAAACGATCAGGTGTTCATGCCTGATTTTTTCAACTGCTGCCACACGCGGTACGCGGTATGCGGCATGTTGAAGTGTGTAACACCCAGGTGGGCAAACGCGTCGACCATGGCGCTGGTAAACGTGGGGATGCTGCCCACGTGCGGCGACTCGGCCACGCCTTTGGCACCGATGGGGTGGTGCGGCGACGGTGTAACCGTGTGATCGGTTTCCCAATGCGGCGTCTCGACCGCGGTGGGCAGGAAGTAATCCATCAGCGAATTACCCTGGATGTTGCCCTGCTTATCAAAGGACAGCAACTGGCCCATGGCAACCGCAAAACCTTCGGTCAGGCCGCCATGGATCTGGCCCTCGATGATCATGGGGTTGATGCGGGTACCGCAATCATCCAGCGCATAGAAGCGGCGGATTTTGGTCTCGCCCGTACCCTTGTCGATGTCCACCACGCACAGGTAAATGCCGAAGGGGAAGGTGAAGTTGGGCGGGTCGTAGTAGTGCACGGCCTCTAGACCGGGCTCCAGTCCGGGGGGCGGGCTGTTGTAGGCCGCCCAGGCGATCTGGGTCATGGTCTTGAACTTGGCGTCGTCACCGCGGACTTTGAAGCGGTCGATTTCCCATTCCAGATCGGCTTCGCTGACTTCCATCAAATGCGCAGCAATCTTCTTGGCCTTGGCGTGGATCTTCCGCGCAGCCATGGCAATCGCCGCACCGGCCACGGGTGTGGAACGCGAACCATAGGTTCCCAAACCATACGACCCACCACTTCGGTGAAAGTGACCAGGCCGATGCCCATCAAGGTGCTGCAATGCGGGTCGGCGCGTTTGGCCGCCTGCTCGGCGCGCAGGCCTTTGTAGTCGACTGCGTCCAGCACTTTGTCCAGCGCGGTCTGGTAATCGCCCGAGTCGTAGTCAAAGCCCAACGCAGAGTGGTAGGGGAACTGTTCGCGCTTGATGAAGTTCTTGGCGCGGATCTCGGCCTTGTCCATGCCCAGCTTTTGCGCCAGCACGTCGACCATGCGCTCCACCAGGTACACCGCCTCGGTCACCCGGAACGAGCAACGGTAGGCCACGCCACCCGGTGCTTTGTTGGTGTAGACGCCATCGACTTTGCAATAGGCGTTGGCGATGTCGTAGCTGCCGGTGCAGATATGGAACATGCCTGCCGGGAATTTGCTCGGATCGGCACAGGCGTCAAACGCGCCATGGTCGGCGATCACATTGGTGCGCAGCGCCAGGATCTTGCCGTCAGCAGTCGCGGCCAATTCGCCGGTCATGTGGTAGTCGCGGGCAAAGCCGGTTGACGACAAATTCTCGATGCGGTCTTCCACCCATTTCACCGGGCGGCCCAGAACGATGGAGGCCACGATGGCGCAGACATAGCCGGGATAAATCGGCACTTTGTTACCGAAACCGCCGCCGATGTCGGGCGAGACGATGCGGACCTTGGACTCCGGAATACCGGAGAGCATGGACACCACGGTGCGCACGATGTGCGGCGCCTGGCTGGTGAGGTAGGTGGTGAGTTCGCCACGGATCGGGTCAAACGAAGCCACCGCGCCGCAGGTCTCCAGCGGGCAGGGGTGCACGCGCGGGTAGTGCATGTCTTGCGACACGGTGACCGCCGCACCGGCAAACACCGCGTCGGTAGCGGCTTTGTCGCCGGCTTCCCAGGTGAAGATGTGGTTGTGGTGGTAGCGCTTGCCGTGCGCACCTTCGGTTTTGCCGGCCAGGTCTTCGCGCAGCACCGGCGCGCCGGGTTTGAGTGCTTCAAAGGGGTCGACGACGGCTTCGAGTTCTTCGTATTCGACTTCAACGGCTTCGACGCCGTCAGCCGCGCTGTAGCGGTCTTCGGCGATCACCACGGCCACTTCCTGCAT
>RFRO01000226.1 GCA_009924455.1 Betaproteobacteria bacterium | reverse complement strand
TTGTGCTTTGGTGACTTTCTCAAGCGCCAGTCGGTCGGCGCGTTTAGCAGGAGCGGGGGGCAGGGGCATGGAGGTTCCGTTGGGGCGGTGGAGATGAAACGTCAGAACGAAAAAAAGCCGCCTGTGGTGAAGGCGGCATATGGGCGACTAATCGCTATCGGGGAGCTCATGCAGACATTATGCATAAGCCGTGTGACGCGGGAGCGCGCCAGGAATTCGCCGGCCTACTGGGCGACTTCCGCAACTTTTTTGCTTGGCTTTTCCGCTACTGGCTCGGAAGCTTTTTCTGCAGGCTTGGCACTGGCTTTCTTCAGAGCCTTCACGGCCTTGAGCACTTCATCCACATGGCCGACCACCTTGAGTCCGCGCCATTCTTCACGCAAAACCCCATCCGGGCCGATCAAAAATGTGCTGCGCTCAATACCTTTTACTTTTTTGCCGTACATGATCTTGTTTTTGACCACGCCAAACATGTGACACATTTTTTCTTCGGTGTCGGCAATCAACTCGAAAGGCAATTCCAATTTCGTCTTGAACTCATCGTGTGAGCGCATGTTGTCGCGCGATACGCCGAAAACCTGGGCGCCCGCCTTCACGAAATCTTTGTACTTGTCCCGGAACTGCATGGCTTCCGTGGTGCAACCCGGCGTGTTGTCCTTTGGGTAGAAGTACAGAACCATGGTTTTGCCCACATGCGAGGTGTTCGATACGCGAACGCCACCCGTGGCATTGGCCTCGAAGTCTGGAAGGGGTTTGTTGACAACAATCGCCATAGGAATATCAGTCTCGGGTGCTGTGTGCGTCAGGGGGTGTGGATGGGTAACCGGTAGTTGCTAAACCGCGGCAAGACCCGTCCGAAGCCGCATATTTTAACCGCAAATCACACTTGGAGACCGCGACCTGCCGGTGACTTCCACGCCAATACGAACACGCGTCCGATCCGAAGGGCTCACCCTATCAACAGTGCCGCAACGGCGCGCCGTCCTTCACCCACCAGAAAGTTGTAGGTCCTGCAGGCAGCTTGGGTATCCATGGTCTCCACGCCGATGCGCCGGGCGTACAGGCTGCTCAGAAGTACAGGCGGCGGGAATCGAAGCAGGGGGCCGCTGCCGAAAATCACCAACTCCGGGTCCAGCGCTGCCAGTTCTTCAAAGTGACCAGTCTGCAAAGCCGCGAAGTCGGGACAGCGCCAGGGGGCGAGAACGGCTGGGCCAACCAGGAGGCTGTGTGTAAATCGCTGTCCGTTGACGCTAACCCAGCCCTCGCCATATCCGGTGATCGCGTTACCGGTGCTTGCATCTGCTTGGAACTTCATGTTGGGTCGGGAAGTGTTGTACGGTGCCGGCGGCAGGCGTTTGTGTTCCAATTATCGGCTTCATTCCCCCGCTTCCCCGTTATGTTTCCCGCCCAAGGAGGCACTTTGAAACCCGTTTTGAAATCCGCCAAGCTGGCCAATGTGTGCTACGACATACGCGGTCCCATCATGGACCGTGCCCGCCAGATGGAAGAAGAAGGGCAAAAAATTATCAAGCTCAATATCGGCAACCTGGCGGTATTCGGCTTCGACGCGCCCGAGGAAATCCAGCAGGACATGGTGCGCAACCTGTCTAACGCATCGGGGTATTCCGATAGCAAAGGGATTTTTGCAGCCCGCAAAGCGGTCATGCACGAAACCCAAAAGCAGCATATCCAGGGCGTGACGCTGGACGATATTTACCTGGGCAATGGCGCCAGCGAACTGATTGTCATGGCGACCAACGCGCTCCTGGACGACGGCGATGAGCTCCTGCTCCCCGCGCCGGATTACCCCTTATGGACGGCTGCAGCCAGCTTGTCGGGCGGAAAGCCGGTGCATTACCTGTGCGATGAATCGCAAGGCTGGGCGCCTGATTTGGATGACATGCGCGCCAAGATCACACCACGCACCAAGGGCATTGTGGTGATCAACCCGAACAACCCGACCGGCGCACTCTACAGCGATGTCACCTTGCAAGCCATTGTGGGCATGGCACGTCAACACGGCTTGGTGATCTTCGCTGATGAGGTCTATGACAAGGTCTTGTATGACGGCATCCGCCACACGGCGATTGCTTCGTTGAGCACGGATGTCCTGACACTGACCTTCAACTCACTCTCCAAGAGTTACCGCTCATGCGGCTACCGCGCGGGTTGGATGGTGGTCTCGGGTGATAAGCGCAATGCCCGGGACTACATTGAAGGGCTGAATATGCTCTCCAACATGCGGCTGTGCCCCAATGTGCCTGGCCAGTACGCGGTCCA
>RFRO01000225.1 GCA_009924455.1 Betaproteobacteria bacterium | reverse complement strand
CATGACCGACCTCACGCAGCTGGGCTTCACCGGTGTGTTGTTTCCGGATATCGCGGCGGCCGAGGATGACTAGCCGCGCAGGCCTCAGTTCAGCCGCTGTTCCTGCCGCCGCAGCTCTTCCATCAGCGCATCCGGCGCACCGCCATCGGCCAGGTGGCGCTTGTACCAAACCGTCAGCACCGACGTCACCACCGGTCCCGGGTTCTGCAAGACCCGATCGAAGTCCATGCCGTTGAGCGTGCACACCAACTTGAACAAGTCCATATCCAGGTCGATCGCGTCTGCCGCATAGCGCCGCAATTTCAGGTCGGCAAAGCTGTAGCCCTCGGGGAGTTTGAGGGTGATGAGGGTGTCGGTGGTCATGGGTATCGGTTCAGGAGGGTTGAACGGCACATATTCCGGCGATACGCATAGCTGTCACCCCAAAACCTCCAGCAACTCCGTCTCCATCGCAATCTGCACCTTGTTGTGTTGCAGCGCTGCGCCGTGCAGGAGAAAGCTGTCTTCTACGCGTTCACCCAAGGTGGCGACTTTGGCGAGCAGTACGGTGACTTCGTGGCGGGCCAGGACGCGGGCTACGGAATAGAGCAGGCCCAGTTTGTCGCTGGCGCTGATGGTGAGCAGCCAGTTTTGCGCTTTGTCATCGGGCTTGAGGGTGACCCGGGGCGCGATGGGAAAGCTTTTGACGCGGCGCGAAATGCGGCCTTTGGTGGGGGCCGGCAGGGGGCTGGCGCGGCTGATGGTCTGGGCCAGGTCGTTCTCCAGCATGGTGGTCAGGGCCTGGTAATGATCCTCCATCCCGACGGAGCTGACGACCTGGAAGGTGTCGAGCGCATAGGCGTTGCGGGTGGTGTGGATGCGCGCGTCCAGGATGCTGAAGCCCGCCTGGTCAAAGTAGCCGCAGATACGGGCAAAGAGTTCCGGCTGGTCGGCTGTGTAAACCATGACTTGCAGGCCCTGGTCTACGGCTGATCGACGTGCCCGCACGATGGGGCTGGCGCTGGTGACGCCGCGCCCGATTTGTTTGGTGTGCCAGGCGATGTCGGCCGCCTCGTGGCGCATGAAGTAGCCCACGTCCAGCGTGTTCCATAGCGCCTCGTGTGCGCTGTGCGGCAGCGCATGCAGCGCCAAGATGGACAGGGCCTCGCGCTTGCGCGCCTGCACATCCGCATGCGGGTCGGGGGCCTGGCCGCCCAGAACGCGGGCGGTGTAGCGGTACAGGTCTTCCAGCAGCTTGCCCTTCCAGGCGTTCCAGACTTTGGGGCTGGTGCCGCGGATGTCGGCCACGGTGAGCAGGTACAGCGCGGTGAGGTAGCGTTCGTTGCCCACGCGTTGGGCGAAGGCCTGTATCACGTCGGTGTCGCTCAGGTCGGACTTCTGCGCGATGTGGCTCATAGTCAGGTGCTCACGCACCAGAAATTCAGCCAGCGCCGCATCGTCTTTGCCCACGCCGTGCTGCTTGCAAAAACGCCGCACCTCCAGCGTGCCCAGCTGTGAATGGTCGCCGCCACGGCCCTTGGCAATATCGTGGAACAGCGCTGCAATGAACAGCAGCCAGGGCTTGTCCCAACCGGCGGCCAACTGCGAGCAAAACGGGTATTCATGCGCATGGTCGGCCAGGAAAAAGCGGCGCACGTTGCGCAGCACGGTCAGGATGTGCTGGTCCACCGTGTAGACATGGAACAGGTCATGTTGCATTTGCCCGACGATGCGCCGGAACACCCACAGGTAGCGGCCCAGCACCGAGGTCTGGTTCATCAGCCGCATGGCGTGGGTGATGCCTTTGGGCTGCACCAGGATCTGCATGAAGGTGGCGCGGTTGACCGGGTCGCTGCGAAAGCGCCCATCCATCAGGCCACGCGCGTTGTACAGCGCGCGCAAGGTGCGGGCCGACAGGCCTTTGAGGCCCATCCCCTGCTGGTAGACCAGAAAGGTTTCCAAAATCGCGTGCGGGTTGCGCTGGTACAGATCGTCGCTGACCACATCGACCATGCCGGCTTTGTCGTTGAAGCGCGGGTTGATGGGGCGCAGCGTATGGGTGGTGGGGTTGAGCCGTTCTTCGATGTTGAGCAGCAAAATGTGGTTGAGCTGGGTGACTGCTTTGGCGGCCCAGTAGTAGCGCTTCATCAGCGCTTCGCTGGCGCGCACCAGTGCGCCTTTGCCTGCGTCTGGCGTGCTGGAGCGGTAGCCGAAGTGTTCTGCCACCACGGTTTGCAGGTCAAACACCAGCCGGTCCTCGCGCCGCCGCGCCAGGTGGTGCAGGCGGGCGCGGATCAAAAACAGCA
>RFRO01000224.1 GCA_009924455.1 Betaproteobacteria bacterium | reverse complement strand
GCCATTTCCGCCAGGATGTCCCACACCATGTTTTCCAGCCGGAGGCTGGTCAGCACGTTGCGGATACGGACCGTGCGCGTACGCTGTTCGTACTGAATAGGATCCGCTTTGACGAAATATTCACACATGGCTTGCTCCTGCCTGGATAGTTCCAAATCTTAAATCGCGCGCTCGGTCATTTGCTGGGCGATGTAATCCGCCTGGCGAATGGCCAAAGTCACGATGGTCAGCGTGGGGTTCTCTGCGCCGCCGGTGGTGAACTGGCTGCCGTCGCTGATGAACAGATTGGGGATGTCATGCGTCTGGCCCCATTTGTTCACCACACCGTCCTGGGGCCGCGCGCTCATGCGGCTGGTTCCCAGGTTGTGGGTGGACGGATAGGGCGGTGTGCGGAAGGTTTTGATCGCGCCAGCCGCCTGGTACACACGCTCGCCCTGGGTGAACGCATGGTTGCGCATGGCGATGTCGTTGGGGTGGTCGTCAAAGTGGACATTGGGGATGTAGTTGCCCCATTGGTCTTTGGCGTTGGTGTTCAAGGTGACGCGGTTGGTTTCGCGCGGCATGTCTTCACCCACCAGCCACATACCCGCCAGGTTGGTGTAGTGGTCCATCCACCATGCGAAGTCGGAGCCCCAGCCGCCCGGGTTCAGGAAAGCCGCCATGAAGGGCACGCCAAGGGCCAGGGTTTCCATCTCGTAGCCACCGACAAAACCACGGTTCGGGTTATGACCCGCTTCGTCACGGATGATGCCGGCCATGGTCGTGCCGCGGTACATATGTACCGGGTTCTTGAACGCGGCGTAGACCGACCCGGTCATGTGGCGCATGTAGTTGCGACCCACTTGGCCAGAGGAATTGGCCAGGCCGTCCTTGAACATATTGGATGCCGACAGCAACAGCAGACGCGGGGTTTCGATCGAGTTGCCAGCGACGCAAACGATGCGGGCCTTCTGGCGTTGCTCTTTGCCGTCCTTGTCAAAGTACACCACGCCGGTCACTTTGCCGGAGGCGTTGTGCTCGATGCGGGTTACGTGGGACTGGGGGCGGATCTCGAAATTGCCGGTGGCCTCGGCCTTGGGGATTTCGGTGTACAGCGTAGACCACTTGGCGCCGCTCTTGCAACCCTGGAAGCAAAAGCCCAGCTGCATGCAGCGGCCACGGCCATCGCGCGGTTGGCTGTTGATAGCCATGTTGCCGGTATGCACTTCTTTGTAGCCCAACTTGGTTGCACCTGCGTGCATGACCTTGAAGTTGTTGTTGCCGGGCAGGCCAGGAATACCGTTGGTGCGGGTCACGCCCATTTTGTATTCGGCCTTGGCGTAGTAGGGCTCCAGGTCTTTGAGGGTGATGGGCCAGTCCAGTAAATTCGCGCCCGGCACATCGCCATACACCGACTTGACGCGGAACTCATGCTCCTGGAAACGCAGGGATGCGCCAGCCCAGTGCGTGGTGGTACCGCCCACGGTCTTGCAAATCCAGGCCGGCAGGCCGGCAAAGTCTTTGGCAACGCGCCACGATCCGGAAGTGGAGCGTGCGTCCAGCCAGGCCAGCTGCACAAAGGACTTCCACTCGTCGTTGATGAAGCTTGCGCTCGATTGGGTTGCGCCGGCCTCCAGCACCACGACCTTGATGCCTTTTTGGCACAGTTCGTTGGCCAATGTGCCGCCGCCCGCGCCCGAGCCGATGACGACGACTACCGAGTCGTCAGAAAAATCAAATTTCGCCATGTTGTATCTCCTGTATATGGGTAAGTGGCTCAGCCCAGGAAGGGCGGTGGGCTGGCTTCTTTAGAGGGCTCAGGCAACCACTTGAGGTCTTGGAATCCGCGTGTGATGTAGCCGCCTTTTTCCCAGGCCGAGCCGGGGTAGCCGAACACGGCATAGGCCATATCGTTGTCATACAGCGAGGTGATGCACTGTCCGCGCACGGTGCCGAAAAACGCCGTACCTTCCATGCCGCGCACGATTTCTTCGCGCTGCTTTTCGCTGGCTTTGGCGAAGTCGCCACCCGCAGACTTGTTGAGCCAGGCAATGCCGTCTTGCAGCATCTTGGCCGCGCCGGCATCGCCAGCGGCTTTACCGTCCAGGTCTTTTGCCAGCAGTGCGTAAACGGCGTCTGGCAGCTTCTTGTGGGGGTACAAGGTGCGGCCCATGGCCATCAGGGTTTGGCCTTCGGCCGTAGAAAGCTTTTTCAGCTCCAGCGCCCAGGCGTTGCTGGGGGCCAGTGCAGCCAGCATGGAGCCGCTGGCCAAAGTGCCCATCAGCAGGCCGGAGCCTTTGAGGAACTC
>RFRO01000223.1 GCA_009924455.1 Betaproteobacteria bacterium | reverse complement strand
TTGTCTTTTTCGCTGCTGACAAAGACATCAGCCCAGGCCGAACTGGCAGCCGTCACCACAATAAGGCCGGACGCCGCATACCGCGCGAGGTGTTTTAAGTGGATGGGGTTTTGCATAGGGAGTTTCGATTAGCGCAAATCGAAGAAGACTAGACCGACATGAAAGCGCTGGGTAGAGCTGCCTTCGTCGCCGAACTTCTGGGTGTTCGATATGGAGGTGTCTAGCGCAATCTTCCCGTACTTCAGCCACCAGCGCATACCGCCGTGGGTGACTTGGTCGGTTAGGTCGCGCCCGCTCAATTCGGCAAAAAGCATGGCTCTTTGTCCGAAATTGACGTCAACGCCCAGGCCCCAGGTGGCGCAGGTGTCGGCAGTGGAGTTCTGTCGCGATGCGCCCAGATTGAGGTGCAGGTTACCAGTCTTCTCGCCAAAGGGTTTGGTGAATGCGAGGTTGAGTGCCGGCCCTTCGTCCTGCATGCTGGCATCCCCCGTTTTTTGCCACTGGTTGGAGCCGATAAGCGCCAATCCCCAGTCGTCGCGGTTGTGGTCTACCAAGACATAGCGCGCGCTTACCTGGGCTTCGGTTTCGCCGTCGTTCCCGTTGCTGTAGTTGGTCCAGCCGAGCTGCGCTTCCACCGAGAATAACGGGTTGAAGCTGTAGCCCAGGCTGGCCTGGGTGGTGTTGTCATCGTTGGAGTTGGAATAGCGGGTCGCAAATTCGAACTGGTGCTCGTCATCACCCTCTACCAACGCGGTGTCCAGGCGCAGGTAAGGACTATCTTCGGCATGCGCCAGCGATAGGCCGCATGCCCAAAGCAATGCGATAGACGCAAAAGCCATATGCGCAACTTTATTAAGAAACCGCATTTATGTCTCCTAATAAATATGGATGGCGCGCATTATGGCCATAAATTCTGCGGCGATGGCCTTCACCAACGTTACTCCGCACAGCGCTCGGTGCCCGCGTGCGTGAAGTGTCCCGTGAGTGCGTCTTCGTTACTGCAACAACGGCAGTACAGCGTCCTGTTTGGCTTCGCGCGCCAGGTCGAAAGCGGTTTGCCCGCGGTTGTCTTTGGCGCTTTTGTCGGCGCCTTGCTCCGCACCTTGGCGCAAGAGCTGGCCGACCCGCTCGACTTTGCCAGCCTTGGCGGCCAGCACATACTGGCCATTCATGTTGATCTGGTCCGCACCCATTTGCGCCTGCACTTGCGGGGCGAAAATAAAAGTTGCGAATACAAAACCTACCGCTGCGGGGCGGCTTAGGCGTTTCAGACTGAAATTCATCATTTTTCCAATATAAAAATTTTTGATCGCTGTGAAGTTTTTTCTTGCAAACCCAGGTCTTTCACATGTTCGAGCTTCCTTACATCAGGGTTTGTACCATGCTGTGGCGGGCCGCTGCAGCACCAGAATGCAACCTGGAACACTTTTCCTTGCGCTACGTTCTGACGAGGTCCTTGTTCCTCCAAGTTCGGATTATTGTGATCGTTAATTAGGAGAAATGCACTATGCACCGCAACAATTGGATCAAGTTGGTCCTTGCCTCTTCCCTCGCCGTCGGCGCATGGGTGGGCGCCGCCAACGCACAGGAAATCACGGGCCAAAAAGGCACGGGTGCGAGCACCCTGTCCAAGGGCATTAGCGTCAGCCAACTTCAGCTCAACGGTGCTGGCGGCCAAGGCGATAACTGGCTGCATACCCACGGCAATTACGACCAGACCCGCTACTACCCCGGCAGCCAAATCAACACGTCTAACGTGAAAAATCTGCGCCCGAAATTTACTTTCCAAACGGAAGTTTTGGAATCTATGGAAACCGCGCCGATCGTTGTCGATGGCGTGATGTACATGACCACTTCGTTCAACCATGTCTATGCCTTGGACGCGGTCACCGGTAAAGAGTTCTGGCATTACAAGCATAAGATGGGTCCCATCACCACTTTCTGCTGCGGCCCGAACAACCGCGGTGTTGCGATTGAGGGCGGCAAGGTGTTTATGGGCACTTTGGATTCCCGCTTGGTCGCGCTGGATGCCAAAACCGGTCAGGTGGCGTGGGACGTTGAAATCGCCAACCCTGAGAAGGGCTACAGCGAGACCATGGCCCCGACCGTGGTGGACGGTAAAGTTTTGATTGGCACCAACGGCGGCGAATATGGCATCCGCGGTTTCGTCAAAGCATTTGATGTCGAGACCGGCTACCTGATCTGGACCTTCTACACCATTCCGGAAAAAGGCCACGAAGGCGTGTGGGCTGAGAACGATGCGACCGGTCGCAACATGCACCGTGACATCGCCGC
>RFRO01000222.1 GCA_009924455.1 Betaproteobacteria bacterium | reverse complement strand
TCATGCGCCATGTTATTTCGCTCCAAAAATAAAAATCAGACAGCCGCCGCACCGGCAACGATCTCGGACAATTCCTTGGTGATCGCCGCTTGGCGCGTCTTGTTGTAAATCAGTTTGAGTTCGCCAATGACGTTGCCAGCGTTGTCCGTTGCCGACTTCATGGCCACCATGCGTGCGGATTGCTCCGATGCCATGCTTTCAGCAACAGCTTGGTAGACCAATGCCTCTACGTAGCGAAGCAACAAGTCATCGATGACCACATGCGCTTCGGGCTCGTAGACATAGTCCCAGGACCGGTTGGGGCGGTCGCTTTGCATGCTCTTGGCTGACAAGGGCAGCAATTGCTCAATCACCGGTTCCTGCTTCATCGTGTTGATAAAACGGGTGTAGCACAGGTGCACGGAGCTGATTTCACCGTTGACGTAGGCGTCCAACAGCACCTTGACCGGCCCGATCAGACGCTCCAGATGCGGCGTGTCGCCCAACTGGGTGGCTTGTGCGGCCACTTTGATGCCGTTGCGTCCCAGAAAACCCAGGCCCTTGTTGCCAATGGCTACGGCCTGTGGCGTGAAGCCGGCCGCCTGTCCCTCGCGCAGTTTTTGGGTGAGCACGCGCAGCACATTGGTGTTGAGGCCGCCACACAAACCCTTGTCCGTGGTCACGACGATATAGCCCGTGCCTTTGGAGTCGTTCAACTCCATAAATGGGTGCACGTACTCCGGGTTGGCGTGTCCAAGGTTGGCCGCGATATTGCGCACTTTTTCCGTGAAAGGGCGGGCTGCACGCATGCGATCCTGCGCCTTACGCATCTTGGAAGCGGCTACCATTTCCATGGCTTTGGTGATCTTCTTGGTGTTCTCCACCGATTTGATCTTGCCGCGTATTTCCTTACCTGCTGCCATCAGAGGCTCCTTGTGACGTCAGGGCGGGATTTATGCAAAGTTCTTTTTGAACGCTGTGATGGCGGCGCTCAGTTCGGCTTCGGCGTCCTTGTCCATGGCCTTGGCAGCCTCCAACTTGGCCAGCAAGGCTGCGTGCTTGTCCTTCAAGTGGGCGTGCATACCGCTTTCAAAAGCCAGAACCTGCTTGACATCGATGTCGTCCAGATAACCTTTGTTCACCGCGAAGAGGGTGGCACCCATCAGGCTGATGGTTTGCGGGCTGTACTGGGCTTGCTTGAGCAATTCGGTCACGCGGGCGCCACGGTCCAACTGCTTGCGGGTGGCTTCATCCAAGTCGGAAGCAAACTGCGCAAATGCAGCCAACTCGCGGTACTGCGCCAAGTCGGTACGGATACCGCCAGAGAGGTTTTTGACCAATTTGGTTTGCGCTGCACCACCCACGCGAGACACCGAGATACCGGCGTTGATCGCAGGGCGGATTCCAGCGTTGAACAACGAGGTTTCCAAGAAGATCTGACCATCGGTGATAGAGATCACGTTGGTGGGCACAAAGGCCGACACGTCACCCGCTTGGGTTTCAATGATGGGCAGTGCGGTCAAAGAACCGGTTTTGCCTTTGACTTCTCCTTTGGTGAAATGCTCAACATAGTCGGCATTCACGCGTGCGGCACGCTCGAGCAAACGGCTGTGCAAATAAAACACGTCGCCAGGGTAGGCTTCACGGCCTGGTGGGCGGCGCAACAGCAAAGACACTTGGCGGTAGGCCACGGCTTGCTTGGACAAATCGTCGTACACGATCAAAGCGTCTTCGCCGCGGTCACGGAAGTATTCGCCCATGGTGCAGCCTGAGTAGGCAGACACGTACTGCATGGCGGCGGATTCAGATGCAGACGCGGCCACCACAATGGTGTAAGCCATCGCACCGGCTTGCTCCAAGGCACGCACCACGTTTTTGATCGACGAGGCTTTCTGACCGATAGCCACGTAGATGCAGGTCATGTTCTGACCTTTTTGGTTGATGATGGCGTCAATCGCAACAGCGGTTTTTCCGGTCTGGCGGTCACCAATGATGAGTTCGCGCTGGCCGCGTCCGATGGGTACCATCGAGTCGATGGACTTCAGACCGGTCTGCATGGGCTGGCTCACCGATTCACGGGCGATTACGCCGGGCGCAACCTTCTCGATCACGTCGGTCATCTTGGCGTTGATCGGGCCCTTGCCGTCAATAGGTTGTCCCAGCGCGTTGACCACGCGGCCAATCAGCTCTGGGCCAACCGGCACTTCCAGAATCCGGCCCGTGCACTTGACCGTGTCGCCTTCGGAAATGTGTTCGTATTCACCCAATATCACCGCGCCGACGGAATCGCGCTCTAAGTTCAGCGCCAAGCCGAAGGTGTTGTTGGGGAAC
>RFRO01000221.1 GCA_009924455.1 Betaproteobacteria bacterium | reverse complement strand
TTTTCAACCCCCTGCACCTGGACCGTGGACACCGACCGGGGCCGAACCGAATTCGTGTTGCGTGGCGACGAAGACATACGCCGCATCGGCAGCGCCCGCGCGCTGCTCATCGCCGATGCCCACGGCATCCATTACCTGGTGCCGGACCAGTTCGCGCTGGATGCGCACAGCAAGCGGGTGCTGGACCGGTTTTTGTAAGGGGCGCGCCGGCTAGCGGCTGAACACCAGCGCCATCGCTGCGAGCACCAGCAGGTACAGCGGTGCAAAGACCTTCACGGTTTTGCGCAGCTGCGCCGGGGTGGTTTTGCCTTTGCGCCAGAGGTAGAACTGGTACAGCGGCGGTGCCAGCAGCACGATGGTGAGCTCGATGACCAGTTCGATTTGGACCGCATCCATCGCCAGTGGCTCCCCGGGTGTTCCTACATGGACGCAAATATTGATTTCGCCGCGTCCACCGTGTGGGCGATATCCGCATCGGTGTGGGCGGCACTCACAAAACCGGCCTCGTACAGCGCCGGGGCGAAATACACACCGGCATCGAGCATGCTGTGGAACAGGTGGTTGAAGCGCTTGCTGTCCGTTTGCATGACCGTGCTGTAGTTTTGCGGGAGGTCGGGCATGAGGAAGAAGCCGAACATGCCGCCTTCGCTGTCCACGCTGAAAGGCACGCCCGCTGACGTCGCAGCAGCCAGCAAGCCATGGGTCAGCGCCTGCGTTTTGGCAGCGAGCGCGTCATAAAAACCGGGCCGGCTGATCAGGCGCAGCGTGGCCAGACCGCAGGCGGTGGCCACCGGGTTGCCGCTCAGCGTGCCGGCCTGGTACACCGTGCCCAGCGGCGCCAGGTGTTCCATCACCGACCGCTTGGCGCCAAAGGCCGCCAGCGGCATGCCGCCGCCAATGACCTTGCCCATGACCGTCATGTCCGGCGCAAAGCCCGGGATCTGCTTGGCGTAAACACTTTGCGCGCCGCCCAGCGCCACGCGGAAACCGGTCATCACTTCGTCCAGCACCAGCAAAGCGCCGTGTTCGGTGCACAGCTCACGGGCGCGGCGCATGAAAGGGATGGACGCGCGCACAAAATTCATATTCCCGGCAATCGGCTCGATCATCAGGCAGGCGAGTTCTTTGCCGTGCAGCGCAAAGGCTTCTTCCAGTTGCGCCACGTTGTTGTATTCGAGCACCAGCGTGTGCTGCACGACGGCCCAGGATCATCGGGCCCCAGGAGCCGATGTAGTCCACGTAGCGCTGGCCATTGGCGTCCCACATGTACGCACCTTGGGCGCGGCTGATGAAACGGGGCGTGCCGCCCACGGCTTTGAAGGCACGCACAGGCGAGTTGACGCCACCGGGGATGACGCGCGCAGCGCGCTGGAAGAGTTCGAGGTTGCGGTCAGGCTGGGTCATGGTGCTGTGGGTAAAAAAGCGGACGCGTGAAAATATCGTAAGCGCTCAGTGGCGCGTGGGGCCGGGCGGTAGCTCGAAACTGAATTCGCCGACGCGGTCAAGCTCGTCGGCTTCCTCATCATCGTCCTCGCTGTGCGCCCAAAACAAGCGGTCAGGCTGGACTAGACCCATGCCGGGGCGAAAGCCGCCTTCCAGGCAGCGGTCCAGGTAGCTCAGCGCCTCGCTGGTGGCTTCGCCCAGCTCGGTATCGGTGGCGATAAGGGCGGCCAGCGCCGCGCTCAACGTATCGCCCGCGCCGGCAAATTGCGCCTCCAGGCGCTCATATTTTTCGGTGCGGATGACGGCGGTGGGTGAGCACAGGGCGTTCTCCACAAACTGGTCAGGGAGGGCGATGCCGGTCACCAGGGTGTAGGCCACGCCGTGCCCGTGCGCCGCGATGGCGATGTCGCGCGCTGTCGGGTTGCGCTGTGCGCTCCATTCGGGCAGCAGCCAGCGGGTGAGCGTCTGGTAATTGCCCACCAGCAAAGTGGTCTGGGGCAGCAGCAGTTCGGCGCAGGCATCCAGGTACTGGTCGATGGCGTCTTCGCGCCACCAGGAGAGGTCGGGCATGTGCGTCAGCACCGGTACCTCGGCGTAGTCGCTCACCAGTTCCGATATCGCGCTGAGGTTTTCCGGCGTGCCCACGAAGCCGACCTTGAATACCTGCACCGGCAGGTCTTCCAAAATGGTGCGGGCCTGCTCCGTGACGGCTTCATCGTCCAGCGCAAAGTGGTCGACGATTTCCGTGGTGTCGCGGGCGTAGACACCGGTCACCACCGGCAGCACGTGCACGCCCACTGACGACATGGCGGTAATGTCGGCACCGATGCCACCGGCGCCGCTGGCGTCATTGGCATTGAAGACCATCACGCATGCCGAAGGGCCATCGTCATCGCCTTGCAGC
>RFRO01000023.1 GCA_009924455.1 Betaproteobacteria bacterium | reverse complement strand
CGCTTTGAACGCACTCAGGTACGTGACCGGCAGATCCGGCATAGCCGATACCGGGTAGAGCGCGAAGAAATTAGCCCGCATCGAGGCCCAATCGACCTTGCGCAGCGAAGTAACCGTTGAATCGATTGGCGCGCCCGCCACCTCAAAGCGCAGCACGTCGCCCACTTTCAGACGCAAAGTTTTCGCAAGCCCCTCCTCGATGCTGATAGCGCCCGCCTCTTCGGCCTGCCAGTGCCCGGCCGTGATGGTGTTGTTGGGCGGCTGCGTTGCGCTGTGTGAGAGGTTGAACTCACGTTCCACCAGCCTGCGGGCCCGTTCGTCCTCGTAGTCCTGGGCTGAGACGCTGCGGCCGTTCACCGCGACCAAGCGTCCCCGGATCATGGGATACCAGTCAAATTTTTCGACACCTGCCTCGCGCAAGGCCAGTTGGAAAGGCAGGGCCTGCTCGGGCATCAGGTTGATGACAAAACGGTTCGGCGCATCCGGCGGCGTGGAACTCCGCCAACCGCTGATCAAATCAGTGCGCAGCAACACGAGCAGCACCAGCGCCAGCAAGCCCACCGCCAGCGCGCTGATCTGGACCACGGTATAGGCCGGGCGGGCCGAAATTTGCCGCGTCGCCAGAACCAGCGCGCGCGGTGCGGTCGCCTCATTCACACTGCGGCGCAACAGCTGAATCGCCAGCCAGCCCAAGCCCGCAAATACCAGCACCGCTGCCGCAAAGCCGCCGACCGCAATCAAGCCCAGATTCACATCGCTGCTGACCGCCATCAAAAGCGCGGCAAAACCCGCCACACCCACGGCAAGCACGCCCACAGAAGCGGGCCGCAATTGCCCCATATCGCGCCGGATGACCCGCAAGGGCGGAACCTGCGCGAGCTGCAATACCGGCGGGAGACCAAAGGCAAACAACAGCGTCAAACCCATACCGCCGCCCAGCAGCACCGGCGCCCAGCCGGGTGCGGGCAAGCGGGTCTCGACCAAGCCGGCCAGCAGAACCAAAAACACGTGGTGCAACAAGTAGCCCAGCAACAAGCCCAGTGCGCTCGCAAACACACCCACCCACGCGAACTCGACCACATAGCTCGCGGCGATCGTGCGCTGGGGCAAGCCCAGCACGCGCAGCATGGCGCAATCGTCCAGATGCGCGGCAGCAAAAGCCCGCGCTGCCAAAGCCACCGCAACTGCGCTGAGCAAAGCCGATAAGAGCGCAACCAGGCTCAAAAACTTGGCTGCGCGGTCCAAGGTCTGGCTCAATTCGGGCCGCCCGCCCTGCAAAGATTCAAGGCGCACCCCACGCACATTGCGCTCCACACCTGCCTTGATGTGGGCATCGGCCCAGGCTTCAAATGCCTTGGCCTGCGCGGGCGCACCCGCCACGGCCATGCGGTAGTTCACGCGGCTGGCGGGTTGGATGAGGCCTGTGGCGGGCATATCCACCGCATTGAGCATCACACGCGGGGCGAAGTTCATGAAGGCTGCGCCTTTGTCCGGCTCCTGCGTGAGCACAGCGGCAATCGTCAGGCTGCTGTTGCCCAGCAGCAAGGGCTGTCCGGGTGCAAGGCCCAGCGCATCGAGCAGTTGCGCCTCCACCCAGACCGTGCCCGCTTGCGGGATGCCCGCTTGCACCGCGTCACGCAGCGGTGTGGCGAGCGCATCGTCCACCGTGCGGGCGGTACGCAGCGTGCCGCGCAAAGGGTATCCCGACTCAACCGCCTTGAGCGCCACCAGCTTGCTCGCACCGCCTTGCGCCGCAGCGGCGCGCGCCATGGTGGGGAACGACAAGGTATTGGCCGTTTGCAGCCCCATAGCGGCAGCTTGCGCCGCATAGGCCGGCTCCAAGGGCCGGTCGCTGGCAATCACTGCGTCGCCCCCCAGCAGTTGCTGCGCATCGCGCTGCAGGCCGGATTGCAGGCGGTCCGCCAGGAACCCAACCGCCGAGAGCGCCGCCACGGCCAACGTCACCGCCAGTACCACCAAACGCAACTCGCCCGCGCGCACATCACGCCACAAGCTGCGCCAGCCCAAAGACCAGAAAGAAATGGTCATGCTGCGGGTCTGGCTGCCCGGCGCGTCAAGCCTTTGCGGCGTCGAGATTGCGCAAGCGGATATGGAGCTCGCGCAGTTGCTTCTCGTCGACCGGACTGGGAGCTTGGGTCAACAAACACTGGGCGCGCTGGGTCTTGGGGAAGGCAATCACATCGCGGATCGACTCGGCACCGGTCATCAGCGTGACGATGCGATCAAGTCCAAAGGCCAGGCCGCCGTGCGGAGGTGCGCCGTATTGCAACGCATCGAGCAAAAAGCCGAATTTGAGTTGCGCTTCTTCAGGCGAAATTTTCAGGGCGTCGAATACTTTTTGCTGCACATCGGCGCGGTGGATACGCACCGAACCGCCGCCCATCTCCCATCCGTTCAAGACCATGTCATAGCCTTTGGAGATGCACTTCTCGGGCGCGCTGACCATCCAGTCTTCGTGGCCGTCTTTGGGCGCGGTGAATGGATGGTGCGTAGCGGTGTAACGCTGCGCTTCGTCGTCGTACTCGAACATGGGGAAATCTACCACCCACAGCGGACGCCATCCGGCCGTGAACAAGCCATTGGACTTGCCAAACGGGCTGAGGCCGATCTTCAAACGCAGCGCGCCAATGGCGTCGTTGACGATCTTGGCCTTGTCGGCACCGAAGAAAATCAAATCGCCGTCTTGTGCGCCGCTGCGGGTCAGCACCGCTTGCAGCGCAGCATCGTGGATGTTTTTGACGATGGGCGACTGCAAACCATCGCGCCCTTTAGCCAGCTCGTTAACCTTGATGTAGGCCAGACCCTTGGCACCGTAAATCTTCACGAAGTCGGTGTACGAATCAATCTCGCCGCGGCTCAAACCGCCGTTCTCACGCGCGCCCCCGGGCACGCGCAGAGCCACCACGCGGCCGCCCTTCATGTTGGCCGCACCGGAGAAGACTTTGAAATCCACATCCGCCATGACATCGGTGAGTTCGGTGAACTGCATGGGGATGCGCAGGTCCGGCTTGTCAGAGCCGTATTGGTGCATGGCATCGGCATAGGACATGACGGGGAAGTCGCCGAGGTCCACGCCAATCGTGTTCTGGAACACGGTGGTAATCAGGCGCTGGAAGATGGTGCGGATCTCTTCCTCGGTCATGAAAGACGTTTCGATATCGATCTGCGTGAACTCGGGCTGGCGGTCGGCGCGCAGGTCCTCGTCGCGGAAACACTTGGTGAGCTGGTAGTAGCGGTCAAAGCCGGCCACCATGAGCAACTGCTTGAACAACTGCGGGCTTTGCGGCAACGCAAAGAACTGGCCGTCATGCACTCGGCTGGGCACCAAATAATCGCGCGCGCCCTCGGGCGTGCTCTTGGTGAGCATGGGGGTCTCGATATCGATAAACCCATTGGCATCCAGAAACTTGCGTACCTCCATCGACACGCGGTAGCGCAGGATCAGGTTGTTCTGCATGTAGGGGCGACGCAGATCCAAGACACGGTGCGTCAAGCGCGTGGTCTCGGAGAGGTTCTCTTCGTCCAACTGGAAGGGTGGCGTCACCGACGGGTTCAGCACGTTCAACGTGTGGCACAGCACCTCGATTTTTCCGCTCTTGAGGTTGTCGTTTTGCGTACCCTCGGGGCGGGCGCGCACCAAGCCCGTGACCTGGATACAAAATTCATTGCGTAAATCCTCAGCCACCGCAAACATCTCGGGCCAATCAGGGTCGCAGACGATTTGCACATAGCCTTCGCGGTCGCGCAGGTCGACAAAAATCACACCGCCGTGGTCGCGCCGTCGGTTGACCCAGCCGCACAGGGAAACGGTTTGCCCCATCAGGGCTTCGGTCACCAGACCGCAATAGTGGGAACGCATGGACATAGCTTCTTTCTTCGCGCCGTCAGCGCAGCGCAGGTTCACAAGACATCATGGAGCGGCGTGGTCAGTGGGTGCGACCGCGCCCATGGACAACACATAGGTGAGGGCCTCATCCACACTCATCTCCAACTCGATCACTTCAGATCGCGGCAGTACCAAAAAGTAGCCGCCGGTGGGGTTGGGTGTGGTCGGCACATACACGCTGATAAATCCTTCGCCCAGGTGGCGCGCCACCTCACCGGTGGGCTCACCGGTCTGGAATGCGATAGTCCAGCGTCCCGGGGCCGGAAACTGCACCAGCAATGCGGTACGAAAGGCGTTGCCATTGCTGGAAAACAGCGTGTCTGAGACCTTCTTCACGCTGTTGTAAACCGAACGGAAAACGGGAATACGCGTGATCAAGTGGTCCCACTGCTTGAGCCACCAGCGCCCTGCTACGTTGGATACCAGCGCTCCGGTCACGATGACAAAGAGCAACACCACCGCAATCCCGACGCCCGGAACCGCCAGGGCACGGACGATCGCGTTGCCCGTGGCGTCCGATGTCACGGCGGTCAAGCCCGCGAGCAGGGAATGCGAAACACCATCCAGGGTTTGCAGCAACCAGTTCAGCACCCACAAGGTGATTGCCAGCGGCAGCCAAACCATGAGGCCGGTGAAGAAATATTTCTTAATGGGCATGGCGTGTGCGGGCTTCGGTGTGTCGGGCGCGCGTGGCTTCAAGCGGCAGTGGAGGACGGAGCGGCGGGGGCCGGTGCCGTGCTGGGTGTCGCAGCAGCAGGCGCTGCGGCGACCGGGGCTGGGGCCGCTGGGGCAGCCGCATCCGTGGAAGCAGCAGGCTTTGTCTCGCCGCCCGGAGTGGCTTCAGCGCCACCCGCCGGCTTGGCGCTGCTCCCATCTCTAAAGTCGGTTACATACCAGCCAGAACCTTTGAGCTGAAATCCTGCTGCAGTGACCTGCTTTTGAAACTTCGCCTGGCCACACGATGGGCAATCGGTCAGCACAGGATCGGAAATCTTCTGCAACACGTCCTTGGCAAATCCACAGGACTCGCAGCGATAGGCGTATATAGGCATAGCGGGGACATCTCTCAACGGGGGGTGCCTGAGTCGGCGAAGCCCGCGATTATAGGTCGCGCACCCCTAAAGCAGCCGTCCTACAGAAAGCGCAACCAGACCATGACCGCCACACCCAGGGTGCCAATCACAAAGCCCACGGCCATGTAAACCAGCGCCTGCAAGAGGCGGTTGGTACGCCGCTGTTCCGTGAGCAAATGGTGAAAAAGTTGGTGGGACTGGGGGTCGGGCTCAGCGCGCCCACCGCGTTGCAAATAAGTGTGCAAAAGCCCCGGCAATTCAGGCAGCAATTTGGCGTAGCGCGGGGATTGGGCCTTGAGCTCATTCCACAGCCGCTTGGGACCAATCTGGTCCTTCATCCACTGCTCCAAGAATGGCTTGGCGGTGGCCCAGAGGTCGAGATCAGGATCGAGCTGCCGCCCCAGACCCTCGATGTTGAGCAGCGTTTTTTGCAAGAGCACCAACTGCGGCTGGATTTCTACATGGAAACGGCGCGAGGTCTGGAACAAACGCATCAGCACCATACCCAGCGAAATTTCCTTCAACGGCCGGTCAAAGTAGGGTTCGCAAACCGCGCGAACGGCGGCCTCCAACTCGTCGATGCGGGTATCCGCCGGGACCCAGCCGGACTCGACGTGCAGCTCGGCCACGCGCTTGTAGTCACGGCGGAAAAACGCCACAAAATTTTGTGCGAGGTATTCCTTGTCCACCTCGGTGAGCGAGCCTACGATACCGAAGTCCAGAGAAATGTAGCGCCCAAAACTGTGCGGATCCAGACTGACCTGGATGTTGCCGGGGTGCATATCGGCGTGGAAAAATCCATCGCGGAATACCTGGGTGAAGAAAATAGTGACCCCGTCACGGGCCAAACGCGGGATATCGACCCCCGCGCTGCGCAGGCGCTCCACCTGGCTGATCGGCACGCCATGCATGCGCTCCATCACCAATACGTTGGTACTGCAGTAGTCCCACAGCATCTCTGGAATCAGCACCAGCCCCAGATCCTGCATATTACGGCGCAGCTGGGTGGCGCTGGACGCCTCACGCACCAGATCGAGCTCGTCGTGCAGGTATTTATCGAACTCGGCCACCACCTGGCGGGGCTTGAGGCGGCGACCATCGGCGGACAACCACTCCAACCAACCCGCCATCATGCGCATGAGCGCCAGGTCTTTGTCGATCACCGCCAGCATGTTCGGGCGCAGTACCTTGACCGCTACCTCGCGCTCGCGGCCGTCCCGGTCAACCAGAACAGCGAAATGCACCTGCGCCACGGACGCACTGGCCACGGGCTCGCGCTCAAAGCTGGTGAATACGGCGCTGATCGGGCGACCCAGGGCTTTTTCAATGGCTGCGGCAGCAATGTCCGCATCAAAAGGCGGTACCGCGTCCTGCAGCTTGGCCAGTTCATCAGCGATATCCAGCGGCATCAGATCGCGCCGGGTCGAGAGCACCTGGCCGAGCTTGATAAAAATCGGACCCAGACTCTCCAAGGCCTCGCGGATGCGCTGACCGCGTGGCGCGCTGAGGTTGCGGCCCCAGGCAAAGCGACGCGCCAGCCACTTCAACCCCGGCTGGTTGAAACTGTCAAGCAGCAGTACGTCGAGCCCGAAGCGCAACAACACCCAGACAATGAATACGCCTCGGAACAGACGCGTCATCGCGTGCTTCCGAAAGCACCCACGCCGCGCGCAGCAAAACTGCGCAGCACCGCAAGCGCGCCCATGGCTGCTTGGGAGAGCAGATGCGCCGGAACATCGCCCACAAGCCGCGACAGGTCTTCTTCCAGGTCCCAGCGCACATGGTCCGCCAGCCAGTTGACCTCCGCGGCGAGCTGCACATCACCTTCAATGTGTACGGTGGGTTTTTCGCCCTGCATCAAGCGGCGCGCGATGTCCAGTGGCGCCTCATCGGCCAGCACAATCGACAAATCAGGCTGCGCTGCTGCGTCTGCCAGGTCCAGCATACCGGCAGGCGTAATGGCAAGAAACAGGGAGTAAGCCTGCCAGCGCGCGAGGATGCGCTGGCCTTTGTGTTGCTTGAGTCGCAGCATGGCTGCAGGCTCCTGCTGCAGCACGTGGTTCAACAGCAAAACCAGGCGGTGTTGCAATTCCTGAACGGCCCAGGGCGGCACCGGTGCTCCGCGCTTGCCGCTCAGAATCTGCTGCAAATCACTCAATGAAGCGCCAAAGGGTGTGGTGGTATCCATGGGTGCATTATTCCGCAGCCCACGGACCCGCGCGCTGCCGTCAGGGTATGGCAAGAGGCCTATTGCAGCGCCTGCACACCGGCCACCAACCAACCCGCACTGCCGTCTTTGGGTTTGCTCATGTTCCAGACTTCACGGAATGGAGCAGGCCCGGTCGAGGGGTTCTCGCGGATCATTCCAGAGAATTCAACGCTGGCAAGGTAGTCCGCGGCACTTTCTTCAATACCCAGCAAGCGGGCATCGAGCATCACAACCTCGGTCACATTGACCGGTGTGCCGGTATGCGTGTCGCGCTCGGCCAGTTGGGTTTTGATCTCGCTCAGCATCTCGTCGGTCATGAAGGCCCGAAGGGCGCTCAAGTCCGAGTGGTCCCAGGCGGCTTGCAGGCTGACAAAATTGCGTTTGCAGGCTGCGAGAAAACCCTCGGTATCAAAACCAGCCGGCACGCCCCAGGATTGCGAGCCGGTCAATGCGGAGCCGATCATGCTGCCCTGCCCTGCTTCGGGTTGGAAATTGCTACGCTCATACGGCCGGGCGGACGCATCGTTGCCCACATTCTCCGGGCGGTACGTAGGGCTGTAGCTGCCGCTGGGCACCGCAAAGGGTTGCTGTGCGGGCCCATCGACACGGCGACGCATCAACCACCCGATCGCTGCCAGGGCCAGCATGGCCAGTAACGCAACCATCAAGATATTGCCAAACTCAGCGCCAAAGCCCATGGAATGGGCCAACCATGCCAAACCCAGACCGGCTGCCAGACCGCCCAGCATCGCGCCCCAGGGGCGGCGTGGGGCGGGCTGCGCCACGGGAGCGGGTGCAGGCTGTGTGGGCCGCTGTCCGGCTTGCTGCGCGGGGGCGGCCGGCGCATTGGCAGGTCCGGGCCCTGATTGACCGACGTTGCTGGATTGGCGACCCATGCTGCGCCCGCCGGAAAGGCGGCCGGCTTCCGCGTTCAAACTGATCAACAAAAACACCAAGGCCATCAAGGCTGCGAAGAACTTCACTTTGCACGCTCCAAAAATAATCATTCAACACCGACCGGGGTACCGATCAGCACTTGATTCCAACATGTAATGCAGCAATGCCCGCCGTGAGGTTGTGGTAATCCACATGGCCAAAACCGCCTTTGTGCAACATGGTCTTTAGCGTCGACTGGTCCGGGTGCATGCGGATGGACTCGGCCAAATAGCGGTAACTGTCTGCATCGCCGGCCAGCCACTGGCCCAAGCGCGGCAGGACGTTGAAGGAATACCAGTCATACGCAGCCCGCAGGGGCTTGGCCACCGTCGAGAACTCCAGCACCAGCAGCTTCCCGCCCGGCTTGAGCACACGGCACATCTCTTCTAGCGCGCGGTCCTTGTGCGTCATATTGCGCAGACCAAAAGCGACGCTCACCAGATCAAAATGCCCGTCAGCAAAAGGCAAGGCCTCGGCGTCGCACACCACGGTGGGGAGCAACACACCGGCATCCAGCAGGCGATTACGCCCGGTGCTGAGCATGGCGTAATTGATGTCGGTGTGCACCACCTGCCCGCCTGCGCCGACCTTGCCGGCAAAGGCCAGCGCCAGATCGCCCGTGCCGCCGGCGATATCCAGGGCGCGTTGCCCGGGCTTCAAATTGGCCACCATCACGGTGTAGGCCTTCCAGGCGCGGTGCAGGCCGCCCGACATGACGTCATTCATCAAGTCGTATTTCGGTGCGACCGAGTCGAAGACACCGCGCACGCGCTGGGCTTTTTCGGCTTCATCAACCGATTGGAATCCAAAATGGGTTTTGCTCATAAGGTCGGGCGCATCCACATGCGTCAATGGCTGGCGCAGCCGGAAACTGGGGCGGCGGGCATGGGTCCATCGCGCTCGCGGCCTGCGGCTTGCAAACGGGCTTCGTACTGCGCCCACAAGGTCGCCTCTTGCGCGCCCAGGTAATACAAATAGTCCCAGGAAAAAATGCCGGTATCGTGGCCGTCGGAAAAAGTGGGCTGCACGGCGTAATTACCCACCGGCTCGAGGCTTTGCAGAGTGACCATTCTTTTGCCGGTCTGCAACACCTCCTGCCCTTCGCCATGCCCCTCCACCTCCGCAGACGGCGAATACACCCGCATCAGCTCAAAGGGAATGCGAAAGGATGCTCCGTCCGAAAAACTAACCTCCAGCACGCGCGACTGCGCATGCACAGTCAGCGCTTGAGGCGTAGGGGAATTTTTATTCAGGCCGGCCATGGTGTGTCAATCAAAGGCTGCGAATGTAAGCCAACTAGACCAACACGCGCTCAATCCCACCGGCATTGGCCTGCACCACGTAGTCCGACATCCAGTTCGCGCCCAGAATGTGGCGGGCCATTTCGACCACGATGTAGTCCGCTTCCAACAACCCGTTTTGAAGGTCATTGCCATAGCGGCTCAGGCCTTGCAGGCAGCTCGGGCAGCTGGTGAGAATTTTGGTGGGCGCGGCGGCGGCCTGGGGCGCCAGCGCTCGCAATGCCGCTTCGCCCTTGCGCAATTCTTCTTCTTTGCGAAAACGCACCTGGGTGGCGATATCCGGCCGGGTCACGCCCAATGTGCCCGACTCTCCGCAGCACCGCGCGCTTTGCACCACCGCATCTCCGACCAGGGCTTTGACGGTTTTCAAGGGTTCTTGCAACTTCATGGGGCTGTGGCAGGGGTCATGGAACAGGTACGCGTCCTGCTGCTGCGGGTTCAGCGCGATGCCCTTTTCCAGCAGGTACTCATGGATATCCACGATACGGCACCCGGGGAAAATCTTGTCGAACTCATAGGCTTGCAGTTGGTCATAACACGTGCCACAGCTCACCACCACGGTCTTGATGTCCAGGTAATTCAGCGTGTTGGCCACGCGATGGAACAGCACGCGGTTGTCGGTGATGATTTTGTCGGCCTTGTCCTGCAAGCCGCTGGCGCGTTGCGGGTAACCACAGCACAAATACCCTGGCGGCAAGACCGTTTGCACGCCCGCGTGCCACAACATGGCCTGGGTTGCCAGGCCGACCTGGCTGAAGAGGCGCTCGGAGCCGCAACCGGGAAAGTAAAAAACCGCTTCGCTGTCACTGCTGGTGGTCTGCGGGTTGCGGATGATGGGCACATAGTCTGCGTCCTCCACATCCAGCAAGGCACGGGCGGTTTTTTTTGGCAAACCGCCCGGCATTTTTTTGTTGATGAAGTGCACTACCTGCTCTTTGATCGGTGCTTTGCCCACGGTGGCCGGGGGCTTGGTAGTTTGTTTGCGCGCCAGAACACGGAAGAGGTCGTTGGCCATGCGCTGCGCCTTGAAGCCCACATCGACCATCGCGCTTCGCATAAATTGAATGGTTTGCGGATTGGTGGCGTTTAAGAAAAACATGGCCGCAGCGTTGCCGGGCCGAAAGGACTTCTGTCCCATTTTGCGCAGCAGGTTGCACATGTGCATGGTCACATCGCCGAAGTCGATATCCACCGGGCAGGGACTGGCGCACTTGTGACACACCGTGCAATGGTCGGCCACGTCTTCAAACTCTTCCCAATGCCGCAGGCTGATGCCCCGGCGGGTTTGCTCTTCGTACAAAAAAGCCTCGATCAACAACGAGGTGGCCAGAATCTTGTTGCGCGGGCTGTAGAGCAAATTGGCGCGCGGCACATGGGTGGCGCACACCGGCTTGCACTTGCCGCAGCGCAGGCAGTCTTTGATGGAGTCGGAGATCGCACCGATATCACTCTGCTGCATGATCAGCGACTGGTGCCCCATCAGACCGAACGATGGCGTATAGGCGTTGTGCGAATGGCCCTCCGCGCCAACGGGCCGCAAGAGCTTACCTTTGTTGAAATGGCCATCCGGGTCGATACGGGCTTTGTATTCGGCAAACGGCTGCAGTTCGGCGTCGCTCAAAAATTCCAGCTTGGTGATGCCGATGCCGTGTTCGCCCGAGATCACACCGTCCAAGGAACGCGCCAAGGCCATGATGCGCGCCACCGCCTGGTGCGCGGTTTGCAGCATGGCGTAGTCGTCGCTGTTCACCGGAATATTGGTGTGCACATTGCCATCGCCCGCGTGCATGTGCAAGGCCGCCCACACACGGCCCTTGAGCACGCGCTGGTGGATCGCACGGCACTGCGCCACGATGGGCGAAAAAGCACCGCCCGTGAAGATGGCCTGCAAGGGCGCCAACAACTGGGTCTTCCAGCTCGCGCGCAGACTGTGGTCCTGCAGCTGGGGAAATAAGGCCTCTACGTCGTCCAGCCAGCTTTGCCATTGAGCACGCACGCCGGCCACCAGCGCCTGGGCCTGGGCAACGCGCTCCTCCAGCAGATCAGACGCCGACATCTGCGCCGCGTCATCACCTTTGCCCAGCGGCAAATGGCCGGCGTCAAAAAATGCTTGCAAAGCGTCGCACAAGGCCAGTTTGTTGCGCAAAGACAGCTCGATATTGATGCGCTCAATACCGTCGGTGTAGTCGCCCATGCGCGGCAGCGGAATCACCACGTCTTCGTTGATCTTGAAAGCGTTGGTGTGGCGGCTGATGGCGGCGGTGCGTTTGCGATCCAGCCAGAATTTTTTACGGGCCCCAGGGCTGATCGCCACAAAACCCTCGCCACCGCGCACATTCGCAATCCGCACCACCTCGGACGCGGCGCGTGCCACCGCATCGGCGTCATCCCCGGCGATATCGCCGATCAACACCATCTTGGGCAAACCGTTGCCCGTCTGCGCACCGCGCCGGCTCTTGGTGGCGTAGCCCACAGCCTTGAGGTAGCGGTCATCCATGTGCTCCAAGCCAGCCAGCAGCACACCGCTGTGTTGCGCCTGCGCGAACATGAAGTCTTTGATTTCCACGATGCTGGGCACCGCTTCGCGGGCATGGCCGAAAAACTCCAGGCACACAGTGCGGGTGTGCTGCGGCATGCGGTGGACCACCCAGCGCGCGCTGGTGATCAAACCGTCGCAACCCTCTTTCTGAATGCCAGGCAGACCGCTCAAAAACTTATCGGTGACATCTTTGCCCAGACCGGCTTTGCGAAAGCTGGCACCTGGAATGTGCAGGTCTTCGCTGCGCACCGGCGTGGTGCCGTCGGCCTCGAAATAGTCCAAGCGGAAATGCACCATTGCGGCGTCATGGATCTTGCCCAGGTTGTGGCCTATGCGGGTGACTTCAAGCAACTGCGCCTGCGGTGTGACCATGCGCCAGCTTGCCAGGTTATCCAACGCTGTGCCCCAGAGCACGGCTTTTTTGCCGCCGGCGTTCATCGCGATGTTGCCGCCAATGCACGAGGCCTCTGCGGATGTCGGGTCCACCGCAAACACATAGCCTGCCGCCTCGGCTGCATCGGCCACGCGCTGCGTCACCACCCCGGCCTCACTCCAGACCGTTGCCACATCGAAGTCCAGGCCTGGCAACCGGCGCATCTCGACAGCGCTGACAGCGTCGAGCTTTTCGGTATTGATCACCACGCTCTTCCAAGTCAAGGGCACGGCCCCGCCGGTGTAGCCGGTGCCGCCACCGCGCGGGACAATGCTCAGACCCAGGTCGATGCAGGCCTTGACCAGAGCGGCCATCTCCTTCTCGCTATCCGGTGTCAACACGACGAAGGGATATTCCACCCGCCAGTCGGTGGCATCGGTGACATGCGCAACCCGGCTCAGACCGTCAAACTGGATGTTGTCGCGCGCGGTGCGCCGCCCCAAGACCCGCAACGCCTTGCGGCGCAGCGCCGCCATCTCGGCAAATGACGCGCCGAAGGCCTGCACCGCGCGGCGCGAGGCTTCCAACAGACCACCCACCACCGCGTCGCGCTCCGGCTCTGTGTCCGGCGTGCGGCGCTTTTCGATTTCCCCCAGGCGGTGGTGCAAAGCCTCCACCAACTGTGCGCGCCGTTTGGGGTTGTCCAGCAAATCATCCTGCAAATACGGATTGCGCTGCACCACCCAGATGTCACCCAAAACCTCATACAGCATGCGCGCCGAGCGGCCGGTACGCCGCTCATCACGCAAACTGTTGATCGCCTCCCAAGCAGGCTCGCCGAGCAGCCGTATCACCACCTCCCGGTCGGAAAACGAGGTGTAGTTGTACGGAATTTCGCGGATGCGCGCGCTGTCGGTATCAGCGGGGCGGTCAAAGGCGGGGGTGAGGTGGGAGAGCGGCGTGGGAGCGTTCATCGGTGGCAGCGTTGTCGCCAGATCGCATGCGGTCGACGCATTCGCAACAGGCGGGCAATCTTAACGCAGGGGCACAATGCGCCGCATCGAAGCGTTGAGAGACCCCTTATGCACGATTGGCCCTACCCCTTTTGGATCGCCCACCGCGGCGCGGGCACCTTGGCCCCCGAAAACACCCTGGCTGCTTTCCGCTTGGGTGCGTCGCACGGATACCGCATGTTCGAGTGCGATGTGAAGCTGAGCAGCGACGGCATTCCTTTTCTTTTGCACGACGACACGCTGGATCGCACCACCACGGCCACGGCCGCCAGCAAGGTGGAACCCGTCGCCGGGCGCCACCCATGGCGAGATCTCATCCGCTTGGACGCCGGGAGCTGGCACAGCCCGGCTTTTGCCGGCGAGCCTCTGCCCACTCTGGAGGCGATTGCCGACTTTTGCCTTGCGCATGCTTGCTTTCTGAATATCGAGATCAAACCCACCATCGGCACCGAACGCCACACGGGCGAAGTCGTGGCGCAGGAAGCAGCGCGGTTGTGGCGCAACGCGGTGGTGCCGCCGCTGCTGACCTCTTTTGACATTCCAGCGTTGGAAGGCGCTTTGGCCGCGCAGCCGGAGCTGCCACGGGGCCTGTTGATTGACGCACTGGAAGACCAAAGCTGGGCGCAGTGGCTGGCACATGCCAAGCGGCTGCAATGCCAAGCCATCGTCTGCAACCACGCGCTTTGGGACGCCGGGTCGGTGTCAGCCGCCAAAGCATCAGGGTTTCGTTTACTCAGCTACACCGTGAACGAAAACGAAGAGGTCCAGCGCCTTATCGGATTAGGTACCGACGGCGTGATCACCGACCGGGTGGACCAATTTCATCCGCACAGCTGAAGCGGCAGACCGTGGTACGGCCGGAACCGTGCGGCCGTCGGCGGGGGTCGGCATAGGTCTCCAGCTCCACGAAGCCCGCGCGGCGCATCATGCCGGCCGACGCGAGGTTTTCTTCATGGCGATCGATGAACACCGCGACTACCCCCATGCTTGACAAGGCGGCCAGTGCTTCGCCCAGCAAGCGCGTGCCCAGGCCTTTGCCGGTGCGGTCGCGCCGGACCACTGCTTCGCTCACATAGCCTTGGGGCGTGCCACGAAGCTGCGCAGGCAGATAGCGATCGAAGTCGGTGCTCAGGCCAAACGTCACCGCGCCCAACAATTGCCCGTCTTGCAGAGCCAACACGCCGTGGTCGCGGCCCTGCACAACGGCTTGCAGATGCTCGCGGATACCGTCTTCGGGCAGGTAGTTCCACGCATTTGCACGCCCCAGCGGGCTGGTTTGCGCAGCACCCACGGCGCCAGCACGGCAAGAAAAACCCCCACAAACGCGGCCGGCGCCACAAAATTGAGCAGATGATTGAAAAGCGAGAGGATGTTCATGGCGGCGGGTTGGGAATGCCGCAAGGGCCAACAATTTTATAATCCGCCCCTCTATGACCGTCTGGGCCCTAGGCATCAACCACACCACCGCGCCGCTGGACCTGCGCGGCCGCTTCGCCTTTGGTCTGGACCAGATCGTCCCCCACCTCCACACCCTGCGCCAAAGTCTGGTGCAAGTCCCCGAGGCTGCCATCGTCTCCACTTGTAACCGGACCGAGATTTATTGCGCCGGTGGCCAGTCCGAAATTGAACGCACCTTGGACTGGCTGGCCCAGTGCGGCGGCGTCCCCACCCACGCGCTGCGCAGCCACACCTACAGCCTGAGCGACACGCAGGCCGCCCGCCACGCCTTCCGTGTGGCCAGCGGTCTGGACTCCATGGTGTTGGGCGAGCCGCAAATTTTGGGGCAACTCAAAGACGCGGTGCGCATCGCCGATGAGGCGGGTGCCCTTGGCAGCACGCTATCGCAACTCTTCCAGCGCTCCTTCACCGTGGCCAAAGAAGTGCGCAGCACCACCGATATCGGCGCGCACTCGATCAGCATGGCCGCCGCCGCTGTGCGACTGGCCGGGCAGCTGTTTGAAGACCTGGGCCAGATCCGCGTGTTGTTCGTCGGTGCAGGTGAAATGATCGACCTGTGCGCCACCCACTTCGCCGCGAAAAACCCCAAAGGCATGGCTGTCGCCAACCGTAGCATGGAGCGCGGCGAAGCGCTGGCGCGGCGTTTTGCGGCAGGCGTGATGCCATTGGCTGATTTGCCAGAGCGTCTGCATGAATTTGACGCCGTGATCAGCTGCACCGCGAGCACCTTGCCCATCATCGGCCTGGGTGCAGTCGAGCGGGCCCTCAAAAAACGCCGCAACCGCCCGATGTTCATGGTCGATCTGGCGGTGCCGCGCGATATCGAGATGGAAGTCAAAGCCCTGCGCGATGTCTATCTGTACACCGTGGACGATCTGGCGGGCGTGGTGCAAACCGCCCAGGCTAGCCGCCAGTCCGCAGTGGCCCAGGCCGAAGCCATTGTGGATGCCGGCGTGCAAAGCTTTATGCGCTGGGTCGACCAGCGCGCCCATGTGCCGCTGATCCAGCAACTCAACCACCAGACCGAAGCCTGGCGCAGCGCCGAAATCGCGCGTGCCAAGAAAATGCTGTCGCGTGGTGAGGACGTGGGCAGCGTGCTCGAAGCCCTCTCCAAAGGCCTGACCCAGAAAATGCTGCACGGCGCGTACCAGCAGTTGCAGGCCGGTGATGCGCAAGAGCGCGCCGACACCAGCGCAGCGATCGAGCGTCTGTTTTTGCGTAACAAGGGGTCGGCACCGCAGTCGGCATCCCACGCCAACGAAGCCGATCCCGAGCAGTAGCTACCCTGCGCGACCCCGCCGCGCGCCGCCCGCTGGCGCACACCCCGTAGCTGCTGTTTTTCCGGTCCGTTTATGAAACCTTTCTTGCGCCAACAACTCGCCAAATACGCCGACCGCCTCGGTGAGCTGGAGTTTTTGCTGTCCCGCGAAGACATCATGCAGGACATGCCGCAATTTCTGGCGCTCTCGCGTGAGCACACCGACGTCGCGGCAGTGGCCAGCCGCTGGCAGCGCTACGGCCAGCGCGAGGCTGATCTGGCGGCAGCCCACGACATGCAGCGCGAAGCCGCCAGTGACGCCGAAATGCAGGCCATGGCGCAAGAAGAGATCGACAGCGCCAGCGCCGAGATGGCCGAACTCGAGGCCGAACTCCAGCGCATGCTGTTGCCCAAAGACCCTGACGATGCGCGCAACGCCTTTGTGGAAATCCGCGCCGGCACCGGTGGGGACGAATCGGCGCTGTTCGCGGGCGATTTGCTGCGCATGTACACCCGCTACTGCGACAGCCTGGGCTGGAAGGTCGACATCGTGAGCGAATCCGCGAGTGAGCTCGGCGGCTACAAAGAGGTGGTCATCCGGGTCGAGGCGCACAACGCCTACGGCACGCTCAAGTTCGAATCCGGCGGCCACCGCGTGCAGCGCGTGCCGGCCACCGAAACCCAAGGCCGCATCCACACCAGCGCCTGCACGGTGGCGGTTCTTGCCGAACCCGACGAGGCCGAAGCCATCAAGATCAACCCGGCTGACCTGCGCATTGACACTTTCCGCGCCAGCGGTGCGGGCGGCCAGCACATCAACAAAACCGACTCGGCGGTGCGCATCACCCATTTGCCTACCGGCATCGTGGCCGAATGCCAGGATGGGCGCAGCCAGCACAGCAACAAGGCGCAGGCCCTGCGCGTGCTGACCGCCCGCATCCAGGAAAAAGACCGCAGCGAACGCGCCGCCAAAGACGCGGCCGAGCGCAAAAGCCTGGTCGGCACCGGCGACCGCAGCGACCGCATCCGCACCTACAACTTCCCGCAAGGGCGGCTGACCGACCACCGCATCAACCTCACGCTGTACAAGCTGCTGGGCATCATGGATGGCGATCTGGGTGATGTGGTCTCGGCGCTGCAAGCCTACGAGGCGGCGCAGCAACTGGCCGCGCTCGAAGTCGGCGCGTAAACACGGGCCGCACATGAGCACCACCACCTTCGCCCACGCGCTGGCCCAGGCGCAGGCGGGCGGTCTGCCCCGGCTGGACGCGCAGCTCTTGCTGCTGCACGCCTGCGGCCGCAGCCCGCAAGAACGCGCGTGGTTGATCGCCCACGACACCGACGTGTTTCCCCCCGACAGCCTAGCTCTGTGGGAAGTCGTTTTGGCGCGGCGGCTCCGTGGCGAACCCCTGGCCTACATCACCGGCCACACAGCTTTTTACAGTCTGGACCTGCTGGTTGACGCCCGCGTACTCGACCCTCGCGCCGACACCGAGACCCTGGTCGACTGGGCGCTGCAGGCCCTGCCCGCCGCGCCGCAACGGGTGCTGGACCTGGGCACCGGCAGCGGAGCAGTCGCGCTGGCGCTGCAACACGAGCGCAGCTTGTGGGAGGTTTACGCGTTGGACCGCAGCGCGGATGCTTTGGCCGTGGCGCAGGCCAATGCGCAGCGCCTCAAACTGCCGGTGCATTTCGCCCAAGGAGATTGGCTGCACGGCGCACATGGCCGCTTCCATGCCATCGTCTCCAACCCGCCGTATGTTGCCGAAGGCGACCCGCACCTGGACGCCCTGCGCCATGAACCCACGCTGGCCCTGACCAGCGGCGCCGATGGCCTGGACGCGATCCGCAGCATCATCGCCAGCGCCCCGCAACACCTGCACCCCGGAGGCTGGTTGCTGCTGGAGCATGGTTTTGAGCAAGCGCCCGCCGTGTGTGCGTTGTTGGCGCAAGCCGGTTTTTCAGAGGTACAAACCCGCCATGACTTGGCAGGTTTGGAGCGGTGCTCCGGCGGCCGACTCAGCCCTGCGTAGGCGTCCAACCCGCCACCAGCGCGGTGTAGGCAGCGCGGGTGCCTTCACCCACGCCCGCCAACACCTGGTCATAACGCGTCTGGTGGCGCGCCAGCAAACGGGCGGACGCGACCATGCGCGCGTTGCAAAACCAGTGGCAGCTGTGCTGCATCAAAAACATCTCGGCGCAGAGTTGGTAGGCGCGGTCGCGTTGCGAGAGTTGGCGGGCGTTGCCCAAGGTACTGGAGATGCCCTGCGCGTGGATGCGCATCAGGCGGCGCAGGTCGAAGGTGGTGGACGGAAACCACTGGCGCACAAAGGGCAAGTCCATGGCCAAGCGGCTGACGCGGCTGGACACCTCGTCTGCGCCATTCAACTCGTTGGCAAATCGCTTGAACTGCTCATCGAGCTGCCCCTCCGAAAAAGCCAGCGTGTTCCACACGCTTTGCGCCCGCTCCGGGTCTTTCTCACCCAGCGCCCGCAGATAGCCGGTGGACAGCGTTTCCATGAGCTTTTCAATCTGGTAACTGCGCAGATAGCCCGCCAGAAAATGCACCCGCTGGCGGTGCTCCTGGGCTTTGCGCCACTGCGCGGCAATGGCCGCGACAAAGGCGAGCAGAAAAAGAAGGTCCATGACGCCGGATTATCAGCGCCCGCTGCCATCCGGGCCGTCGATGCCCGCCGCCTCAGGCCGCCAGCGCCGCCGCGGGTGCTTGGACGCCCACGCCCAAGCGGTTGACCCCACTCACCAGCGCCTTGATCGAAGCGGTGACGATGTTGGTGTCCAGTCCCACGCCAAAGCGCTCCATCTTGTCGCCGCCCACGGTGGCCAATTCCATGAAGGCGCAGGCCTGGGCGTCGCCGGCTTCTTCGCTGGCTTTGGTGGAGCGCTCCTCGAAGTTCCGCACCTGCACGCGAACGCCCAGGGTTTGCAGGGCATGTACTGCCGCGTCGATGGGTCCGTTGCCGTAGCCTTTGAGCACGTGGCGCACACCGCCTGCTTCCACCACCAGGCGGATGCCCTGGCCGCTGGTGTTGTGCGGGTGGTCCGTGAGGTTGTGCTCCACGTAATGCAGCGGCGCGGTGGTGTCGAGGAAGGTGGCGGCGAACAAATCCCAGATGGCTTGCGCGGTCATCTCGCCGCCGTGGGTGTCGGTGTAGGCCTGCACCTCGCCGGAGAACTCCACTTGCAAGCGGCGGGGCATGACCACGCCGAACTCGGCTTCCATCAAGTAGGCCACGCCACCTTTGCCCGACTGGCTGTTGACGCGGATGATGGAGTCGTAGGTGCGCCCCACGTCGGCCGGGTCAATCGGCAAATAGGGCACGTTCCACAGGCCTTTTTTGTCCAGCGCCGAGAAGCCTTTTTTGATCGCGTCCTGGTGCGAGCCGCTGAAGGCCGTGAACACCAAGTCGCCCACGTAGGGGTGGCGCGGGTGGATGGGCAACTGGTTGCAATGCTCCACGGTGCGCGCCACGGCGTTGATGTCGGAGAAGTCCAAGCCGGGGTTCACGCCCTGGGTGTAGAGGTTGAGCGCCAAGGTGACGATGTCCACGTTCCCGGTGCGCTCGCCGTTGCCGAACAAACAGCCTTCCACACGGTCGGCGCCGGCCATGATGCCGAGTTCGGCAGCGGCCACGGCTGTGCCCCGGTCGTTGTGCGGGTGCAGGCTGATGATCACGCTGTCGCGCC
The DNA here is from genome assembly GCA_009924455.1 of Betaproteobacteria bacterium. GTDB lineage: Bacteria > Pseudomonadota > Gammaproteobacteria > Burkholderiales > Burkholderiaceae_C > Allorhodoferax. The sequence continues at coordinate 879 of RFRO01000023.1, read as the reverse complement.
GCGCCACGTTGCGGTGCATCCACTCCACCTGGTCGGCATAAATATTGGGGGTGGACACCTCTACCGTCGCCGGCAAATTGAGGATAACTTTGTTGGTGGGCGTGGCACCCCACACGGCAGTGACCGCGTCGCACACCTCTTTGGCAAATTCCAACTCGGTGGAGGTGAAGAGCTCAGGGCTGTATTGCAAAACCCACTCGGTTTGCGGGTTCGCCTGCGCCAGCTCTTTGATCAGCGTGACCGAGTCCACCGCGAGCTGCACGACCTCAGCCTTGCTCATGTTGAACACCACATCGCGGAACAGCGGCGCGGTGGCGTTGTAGACATGCATGATGACGCGGCGCGCGCCGGCCACGGACTCGAAAGTGCGGCGGATCAGGTGCTCGCGCGCCTGGGTCAAGACCTCGATGGTCACGTCCTGCGGAATCAGCTTGTCGTCGACCAATTTGCGCACAAAGTCAAAGTCGGTCTGCGAGGCGCTGGGGAAACCGACCTCGATTTCTTTGAAGCCAATCTGGCAGACGCTGCGGAACATGCGCAGCTTGCGCTCCAGGTTCATCGGCTCAAAAAGCGACTGGTTGCCGTCGCGCAAATCGGTGCTCATCCAGATCGGTGGTGTGGTGATGGTGCGGCTGGGCCACTGGCGGTCGGGCAAATCGATGGCCGGGAAGGCGCGGTACTTGGTGGCGGGGTTCTGGAGCATGGAAACCTTTGGCGGATGAATATCAGAGTGCGGGAAGTTTACGCAGCTTGGCGCGCCAGTTCATTGCTTATTGTGTGAGAAAAGCATTTTTTACGCAATTTTATTGCTCATTAATTGGAAATATTAGAAAATAAATTATTTATTACTGAACTTTTGACAATATGCCATGCACGGCG
>RFRO01000220.1 GCA_009924455.1 Betaproteobacteria bacterium | reverse complement strand
GCAGCATGAGCGCCCCACAAGGTTTTAGCCACGAGCGCATCGAGACCAGCAACGGCTTGATGATTGTGTTGATTCTGCTGGTGCTGCTGGCCGGTGGGCTGGTGGAAATCGTGCCCCTGTATTTCCAGAAATCGACCACCGCGCCCATCCCCGGCGTACTGCCATACACACCGCTGCAACTGGCCGGGCGCGATATCTACATCCGCGAGGGTTGCTACGGCTGCCATTCGCAAATGATCCGGCCCTTCCGTGCCGAGACCTTGCGCTACGGCCACTATTCGGTGGCGGGCGAGTCGGTGTATGACCACCCCTTCCAATGGGGCAGCAAGCGCACCGGCCCGGACCTGGCGCGTGTGGGCGGGCGCTACAGCGACGAGTGGCACCGCCAGCATCTGACCAACCCGCGCGATCTGGTGCCCGAATCGAATATGCCGGCCTACCCCTGGCTGGCCGCCACGGCCGTGGACGCGCAGTCCATGCCGGCACACATGCGCGCCCTGCGTTCCGTGGGCGTGCCCTACACCGATGCGCAGATTGCCGGGGCCAGCGAAGAACTGAAAGACAAAACCGAGCTGGACGCCACGATTGCGTACCTGCAAATGCTGGGGCTGGCACTCAAATGAACACCATCAACCTGATCCGCACCGTGGTCACTGTAGCCAGCTTTGTGATTTTTCTGGGCCTGATGGCCTGGGCCTGGTCGGCGCGGCGCAAGAGCGACTTTGAACAAGCCGCCCTCCTCCCTTTTGCCGATGACGCATCCCCCACGGGAGCCCACCATGTCTGACTTCACCAGCAACTTCTGGCCTGTTTTCATCACGGCCGCAACCCTCATCGGCATAGCGGCCTGCCTGGTGCTGCTGTATGTGACCAGCAAAACCCGCGTGGACACCAGCCACACCGATGACGGCAGCACCGGCCATGTGTGGGACGGCGACTTGCGCGAGATGAACAACCCGCTGCCGCTGTGGTGGGTCGGGCTGTTTGTCATCAGCGTGATTTTTGCGTTGGCCTATCTGTTCCTCTATCCCGGCCTTGGCCGCTATGCGGGCAGCCTGGGCTGGAGCGAGACGGGGCAGTACGACGCCGAGGTCAAAGGCATAGACGCTGCCACCGCCCCGGTATACGCCGCCTTTGCCGCCATGCCTTTTGCGCAACTGGCGCGCGACCCCAAGGCACAGGCCATTGGCGAGCGCCTGTACATGAACAACTGCGCGCAATGCCACGCCTCGGATGCGCGCGGCTCCAAAGGTTTCCCCAACCTCACGGACAGTGATTGGCTGCACGGCGGATCGCCCGAGAAAATCATCGAAACGCTGACGCTGGGGCGCATCGGGCAAATGCCGCCCATGGCCGCGGCCGTGGGCTCGTCGGACGATGTCAAAAATGTGGCGAATTACGTGATGAGCCTCTCAGGCAGTCCGCACGACTCGCTCAGCGCTGCGCTGGGCAAGCCCAAGTTCGTGGTCTGCGCCGCCTGCCACGGTGCCGATGGCAAAGGCAATACGGCTGTTGGTGCGCCCAATCTGGCAGACAACATCTGGCTGCACGGCTATGGCGTCAACGCCATCACTGAAATGGTCAACAAGGGCAAGATCAACCAGATGCCCGCCCATGGAAACCGCCTCACCGAGGCACAAATCCGGGTGCTCGCATCCTATGTATGGGCGTTTTCCAACCATGGTGATGCAGGCGCGGTCAGCCCGTAGTTTGCTGGGGCGTTTGTGACGCAAGAGATTTTTCTTTACCGGGCCCAGGAGAAGATTTACCCCCGCAGCGTGGGCGGTGTGTTCGCCCGCTGGCGCTGGGGCTTTGTCTGGCTGACACAGCTGCTGTTTTACGGCCTGCCCTGGGTGCCGTGGGGTGACCGGCAAGCGGTGTTGTTTGACATCGTCGAGCGGCGCTTTTACATCTTCAAGCTGGTGCTGTACCCGCAGGACTTCATCTACCTGACCGCGCTGCTGGTCATCTCCGCCTTGTCGCTGTTTTTGTTCACCGCCGTGGCCGGGCGCTTGTGGTGCGGCTACACCTGCCCGCAGACCGTGTACACCGAAATGTTCATGTGGCTGGAGCGCCGCATCGAGGGCGACCGCATGGCGCGTATGCGCCGCGACGCCGCCGGTTGGACCTGGGGCACGATGGCGCGCAAAAGCGGCAAGCATGCGGCCTGGCTGCTGTTGGCTTTTTGGACGGGCTTCAGCTTCGTCGGCTACTTCACGCCCATTCGCGTGCTGGCGCAGGAGTTCGCCGGACTCAGCCTGGGTTCGTATGAATCCTTCTGGGTCGTGTTTTACGGGTTTGCCACCTACGGCAACGCCGGGTTTATGCGCGAGCAGGTGTGCAAATACATGTGCCCCTATGCGCGCTTCCAAAGCGCCATGTT
>RFRO01000219.1 GCA_009924455.1 Betaproteobacteria bacterium | reverse complement strand
ATTTTCACGTCGGCGTTTTGCACCGCCTGCGTCGTGCCATTGGACAAGGCCCCGGGCTGCGACACCTCGTTGGTCATGGCTACAGAGACGGTGATCGTTCCGTGGGTCACGGCAGCGGCAGTCACCCGCACATTGCGGCTGATTACCACGGTGCCGGTTTTGGCGTTGACCACCACCCGCGCCGGGCCTTCGCCAGGCTGCACATCGAGGTTTTCCACCATGCTCATAAAGGTCACTCGCTGGCTCAGATCAACCGGTGCGCGCACCAGAATCGACACACCGTCCAGCGCGCGGGCGACATCGCCGCCAAACTTGTTGTTGATGGCCTGGATGATGGCGCTGGCAGTGGTGAAATCGCCATCGCGCAAATTCAGCAAAACGCTGTCTGTCTTGTCAAAGGGGTTCTCAACCAGGCGCTCAACAATGGCGCCAGATGGAATACGGGCCGCAGTGGTCACGCCGCTGGAGACTTTGGAGCCCGCACCACCGGCATCCACACCGGTTGCAGTGAGCGCGCCTTGCGCCAGGGCATAAATCTGCCCGTCCACGCCGCGCAAACTTGTCATCAGCAGGCTGCCGCCGCGCAGGCTGGTGGCCTTGCCGATAGCCGAGATGTTCACGTCAATTTTCTGCCCCGGCTTGGTCATGCCCGGCAGCTCTGCGGTCACCATCACAGCGGCCACGTTTTTCAGATCAATCTTGCCGCCGCTGGTCGCCGATTCATAGTCTGCAATCGTGCTCTCCTGGTTCACCCCCATACGGCTGAGCAGGGTTTTCATGCTTTGGGTGGTGAAGGACAAATCCGAACCATCGCCGGTGCCCTGCAATCCCACGATCAAGCCGTAACCAATCAGCTGGTTGCTGCGCATAGCGGCCATGGTGGTCAGATCTTTGATGCGGTCGGCGTGCGCCGCACCGGCACCCAATGTCAGCAGCACTAGGGCTGCGCAGGTGCGCAGAAATGATGACAAAAACGTGGACATGGCAGAGCTTCCCGTCAAGAAAAATACGACTCAGAAAGGCCAGAGCTTGAGCAGACCGCTGGTGCCCCAACCGGCACGCGCGGTTGCCGCCATATCGCCGGTTCCGCGGTAAGTAATCTGGGCATTGGCCAGCCGCTTGGACTGCACCGTGTTATTCGGAGCGACGTCGTCGGGGCGGATCACACCGGCGACCTGGATGATTTCGGATCCCTCGGTCAGCGCGAGTTGTTTCTCACCCCGCACCACCAAATTCCCATTGGTCATCACATCGACCACGGTCACCACCACCGAGCCACTCAGGCTGGCGGTTTGGTCGGCTGTGCCGCTGCCGTCGGATTTGATGGTGCCGCCCAAGAGCGCTGTTGCGCTCAATAAGCCCCCGCCCATCTCTTTGGGCAGGACATCGTTGCTGGAGGTGCGCGTGAGCTTGCCGCTTTGTGTGCGCGCAGCCTGCGTGGATTCGCTGAGCACCACGGTAATCACGTCTCCGATTTGGAAATTGCGCCCGCGTCCGAGAAAAGTCTCGCCCACGCTGGCGTTGTACAGCGAGCCGGTGGCTTGCTGCGGTGCTTCGCGCACCACCGGGTACACCGGCGCAAAACCGGTTGAGTGGGTCAGCGGCTGGGGCGGCAGCACCGAGCATCCGCCGAGCAGAGCCACACCACAAACCAAGGCAGAAAAAGAGCGCAGTGCCATGGTCATTCCTTACATGTTCTGGTTCATGTACTTGAGCATGCCGTCCACCGCCGAGATCGCCTTGGAGTTGATCTCGTAGGCGCGCTGGGTCTCGATCATGTTGACCATCTCCTCCACCACGTTCACGTTCGACGCTTCCAAGGTGCCCTGCATCAGCGATCCGGTGCCGCTGGTTCCGGGATTGGCTGCAACGGGCGCGCCGCTGGCCGGGGTTTCTTTCATCAGGTTCTGGCCAACCGGCGTGAGGCCGGCGGGATTCAAAAAGCGGGCGATCTGGATTTGGCCCAGTGTGGCGGCACCGCCGCCGAACAGCTCGGCGCTGACCGTACCGTCCCGTCCGATGGTCAGGCTTTGTGCCGTAGGCGGAATGGTGATCGCCGGTTGCAGGGGCTGGCCGTTGGACGTCACCAGCTGTCCGGTAGCCGACACCTTGAAATTGCCATCACGGGTGTAGGCCACGGTACCGTCGGTTTGCAAAATCTGGAAATGCCCTTCACCGGCAATCGCCAGGTCCAGCGGGTTCTGGGTGTTGATCATGTTGCCCTGGGCGTTGAGCTTCTCGGTGGCCATGACGCGCACACCGGTACCCAGCATCAGGCCGGTGGGCGCCTGCGTGGAAGCCGAGGTCTGACCGCCCGCCTGGCGGATGTTCTGGTACAGCAGGTCTTCAAACACAGCGCGGTCCCGTTTGAAACCGGTGGTGTTGACGTTGGCCAGGTTGTTCGAGATCACGTTCATACGTGTCTGCTGCGCGTCCA
>RFRO01000218.1 GCA_009924455.1 Betaproteobacteria bacterium | reverse complement strand
CTGCAAACCGAGCGCATCGCTTTGGCGGCCATGGCGGTGGGCCACTGCCAGCGCGCCATCGAATTGACCCTGGACTACGTGCGCCAACGCCAAGCCTTTGGCAAAGCGCTCTGGGACATGCAGCACATCCGCCAAAAAATCGCCATGCTCGACGCCAAAACCCGTGCGGCGCGACAGTTCATGTACCACTGCGCCTGGTCGGTGACGCAAGCCCATGACATCGTGCAAGAGGTGTCCATGCTCAAGTCGCTGACCGGCGAATTGGTCAACGAGGTGGTCGGTGGTTGCCAGCAGTTTTGGGGCGGCATGGGTTACATGCGCGAAGCACCGATCGAGCGCTTGTGGCGCGACGCCCGTGTGCTGGCCATCGGTGGCGGCGCCACCGAGGTGATGTTGGAGGAAGTGGCCAAGCGCTATTGAGCCGTGCCCACGTGTGGTCGGCCCTGTGTGGCTGCCGGCCCGGTGTTTTTAATCCGCTGAGACCCACCATTCATGAGTTACACCTGCATCGAAGTTCGCCACCCCAGCCCCGAGCGCACCGAGGTGTGGCTGAATCGCCCGGAGGTGCGCAACGCCTTCAACGACGCCATGATCGCCGAGTTGACCCAGGCGTTTGCCCAGATTGCCCGGGACGAACGGGTGCGCCTGGTGTTGTTGGCTGCCCATGGCAAGGCGTTTTGTGCGGGCGCCGACCTGAACTGGATGCGTGCGATGGCCGACTACAGCTGGGAGCAAAACCGCGCCGACGCCCAAGGTCTGGCCGACATGTTGTGGACGCTGGACCAATGCCCGGTGCCCATCGTTGGGCGCCTGCAAGGCGACTGCTATGCCGGTGGCATGGGTTTGGCCGCGGTGTGCGATGTGCGCCTGGCCAGTGCGTCCATGCAATTTTGTTTGTCAGAGGCGCGCCTGGGTCTGATGCCCGCCACCATCAGCCCGTATGTGCTGCGCGCCATGGGGGCTTCGGCCGCGCGCCGCTACTTTGTCACCGCCGAGCGCTTTAGCGCAGCCCAGGCCCAAGCCATGGGCATGGTGCACGAGGTCTGTGCCCCCGAAGCCTTGGACGCCAGCGTCGAAGCCATGCTGGAAACACTGGTGCAAAACGGACCTGCCGCGGTGCGCTTGTGCAAGCAGTTGGTGCGCGATGTGGAAGCCCGCCCCATTGACGATCAGTTGCGCGCAGAAACCGCGCGCCGCATTGCCGACATCCGCGCCAGCGCAGAGGGCAAAGAGGGCTTGCAATCGTTTTTGAACAAGCGCCCGCCCAACTGGTTGATTCCCAGGGCATGACCGCCTGCAGCCCACCTCCCGACCCAGCTTAGGAAGAGCCCATGTTTGCCAAAATTTTGATCGCCAACCGGGGTGAAATCGCCTGCCGTGTGGCCGCCACAGCGCGCCGCTTGGGGGTGGCCACGGTGGCGGTTTACTCCGACGCCGACGCCCAAGCCGCCCACGTGCAGGCCTGCGATCAAGCCTGGCACATTGGCGGCGCAGAGGCCAAAGACAGTTACTTGCCCACGCCGGCGTGCCCCTGGTGCCGGGCTATCACGGTGCCGCGCAAGACCCGGCGCTGTTGGCCCGTGAAGCCAACAAAATCGGCTACCCGGTGCTGATCAAAGCCAGTGCGGGCGGCGGCGGCAAGGGCATGCGGGTGGTGCGCAGTGCCGACGACTTTGCCAGCGCCTTGGCCTCTTGCCAGCGCGAGGCGCAAAACAGTTTTGGCGATGCGGCGGTGCTGATCGAAAAATACGTGCAGCGCCCGCGTCACATCGAGATCCAGGTGTTTGCCGACACCCAGGGCCATTGCATCCATTTGTTCGAGCGCGATTGCTCGGTGCAAAGGCGCCACCAAAAGGTGCTGGAAGAGGCCCCCGCGCCGGGCATGACCGCAGACATGCGCCAACGCATGGGCCAAGCCGCGGTAGCGGCGGCCCAGGCGGTGGGCTATGTGGGTGCGGGGACGGTGGAGTTCATCGTCGAGCAAAGCGAAAGCGGCATGGACTTTTTTTTCATGGAGATGAACACCCGCTTGCAAGTCGAGCACCCCGTGACCGAGGCCATCACCGGCCTCGATTTGGTCGAGTGGCAGTTGCGCGTGGCCAGTGGCGAGCCCTTGCCCTTGGCGCAAGACCAGGTGCGCATCCAAGGCCATGCCATCGAAGCGCGCATTTGCGCCGAAAACCCCGAGCGCGACTTTTTGCCCGCCACCGGCCCTTTGGCGGTCTACCGCACGCCACGGGCCCAGTTGTTCCGCCCTGGGACGGTGCGCATCGACAGCGGTGTGCGCGAGGGCGACAGCATCAGCCGGTTTTACGACCCGATGATTGCCAAGCTCATCGTGCACGCGCCCACGCGCGAAGCGGCGCTGGCCCAACTCGATTTGGTCGAGTGGCAGTTGCGCGTGGCCAGTGGCGAGCCCTTGCCCTTGGCGCAAGACCAGGTGCGCATCCAAGG
>RFRO01000217.1 GCA_009924455.1 Betaproteobacteria bacterium | reverse complement strand
CATGCCCGTGGTCACCTTGGATGTGACCGCACAAGCCAGCGTGCCAGACCTTGTCTGCCGCCCCAAGCCAGTACCCAACCCCGTGCCCCCCGTAGTTGCGGCTAGCGACGACCCGCTGGTACAGCCGGACTTGGAAGAAGTGGAGGCCCTTCGGCGTGAGATTGCAAGCTATGAACCCCAGGCCCACCAAGCCACCGGACGGCAACAGGCTGATTTTTTCCGACGGGCCATGGACCCGACTCAGGGTTTGCGCATGGCCTTGTGGGGCGACAGCCATATGGCGGCCGCCTTTTTTTTGCAAGAGCTCATCAACCTCTCCGGGCTGCGACCTGATCAGATCCAAAGCGCGGTGATTCCGGCCACCATGAATCGGCCCGGTGTGCGCCTGCCAGCGCGCAAAACCTGCGTATCGGCGGGTTGGTCGTATGACGCCGCCTACCGTGGCAAAGAGGCCGCCGAAGTACCCGGCCCGGCCATGGTCAGCCTGGTCGCGCAGGAGCCCGGCGCGCTCTTGCAGTGGGATGTCCGAAACACCGAAGGTGTGGCGGTGAACAAAAAGCTGCGGCTCATGTTCCACCAAGCTGGACAACCCATTGTGATTGGCGTCTCGGTCGATCAGGGCGAAGAATATGTGCTCACCCTGGGCGCGGAGCAGGGTCCGGCCGTTGTGGAATTGCGCGCCGACAAACCCGTGTCGACGCTGGCGCTGCGGCTCATCAGCGGCACGCTGCGGGTGCATGGCCTGGGCCTGGATGCCCAGCCAACCACACGGCTGCAGTTCGATGTGTTCGCGTTTCCCGGGGCCACGGGGCGGTCTTGGCAGCAGACCAATTTGGCGTACCTGGCGCAGTGGTTTCCGAACAACCCGTACCAGGTGGTGGCCCTGGCTTTTGGTACCAACGAGGGCAACCAGAAAAATTTAGACGCCAGCGCCTACGAAGACGGCTTGGTGCAGGCGGTGAAGAACCTCAAAACGGTGTTTCCGCAAGCGCAATGCCTGTTAATCGGGCCGGGCGATCGCGGCGTGCTGGTGCGCAAGTCCAGCCTCAAGAAGTCAAAAAGCAAAAGCAGCGCCAAGGCCAAAAAATCCAAAGCGGCCTTAAGGCCTGCGCCGGCTCCGAAACGCCCGCCGGACAGTGTGCTCTTGCAGTACTCCCGTGTGCACCAAAGCATCAACGACATCCAAGCGCGGGTTGGCGAGCAATGGGGCTGCAGCACATGGAGTATGCAGCGTGCCATGGGCGGTCAAGCCAGCAGCTACATCTGGGCCACCCAAAACCCGGCGCTGATGGCCCATGACCTCATCCACTTCACCCCGGCGGGCTACAAGCACCTGGCGCAGATGTTTGCCAAAGATTTTGGTTGGAATGAGGAGATTTTTAAGGCAGGCAACGGCAATTAGGCTGGGCGCCAGCCCGTTCACTGGCATGTTGAACGTCGATGCCATGCAATGCGCCACTGGAGTCAAAGTCCAGCACAACGCCGCCCCGTACCTCGTCCGGCTCCGCGGACGCAAGGTCTGCTAGGTGGATGTGCTGCGAGTCGGTCGCTTTGTCATTGGTATGCCAGCCCTCGGAAACCTCACGCACGATGGTCTTGTCTGACCCCCGAATGTGCAGGATGTCGTCCTTTTCAAAGTAGATGCTTTTCATGGCTGCGGCTCCCAATGGTGCAAAACCAACGCATCATCACTACCCAAAAGAATCCTTCAACCCCGTCGCAAAATTAGAGACCGGCTTTACCACCTTGGCTCGATGCCGGCTCAAATGGTTGTTACCGTGTTGCCAGCCAGTTCATGAAGCCGAGAAGCCGATAATTCCAATCCATTGGGCCAGCACAATGCGCCCGCATCTATAAAGCAGCGTGCAAAGTAAGCCGGGTCACGCAGGTTTTCAAGCAGCGGGCCTTGGCGGCTCGCTAAGTAATTCGCTCCATCGAACACGCCAAGGCTGTGGTCGCTGAACGTCAGCTCCAACTGATGGGGCGCAATGGTTTTGACGTCAAGCAACTTAATCACGGTCGGCTCCTTGGATGCGGTCGAGGGGTGCGAAGTGCTGGGCTTTTTCCCAATTGTCGAGCAGTTCTTTTTGGTGCAACAAGCACCAGTCTCGCACAATGCCGGCTACCTTTCGAGGTAGCTCGCCTTTCGAGACCAAACCGGTTTCAATAGTCACCAAAGCTTCAAACCCTTGGTATTCCACATGGATGTGGGGTGGAGGGTGGTCGTCGTGCCACATACGCACGATGATTCCAAAGAAGATGGCAATGGTCGGCATGGACTACTTCCCAAACGAATCCTTCAACCCCACCGCAAAGTTAAACACCGGCTTGCCCGCCGCGTGGTCCACCTGGTCCGCCACGAAGTAGCCATGCCGTTCGAACTGAAACTTGGCGTCCGGCAGAGCCGTGGCCAGTGAGGGCTCGACGATGGCGGTGATGGTTTTCAGGCTGTCGGGGTTCAGGCTTTCCAGGTAGTCCTTGCCGCCGGC
>RFRO01000216.1 GCA_009924455.1 Betaproteobacteria bacterium | reverse complement strand
ACGGGTTGGTCGCGCCATTTCACCACCCAGGACAGGCACAGCAGCAAAGCCAGGTGCACCAGGATCGCCAGCGTGGTCGCCGGCCCCAGGCCGCGCTCCGGTGGAGGCGAAAACGCATCGGGCTTTAAACGCTGGGTTGCCGGCATGGCTGCTTCCATGCGTCAAGGAACGAGTTGCACCGACAAACCGACCCGCTGGATTCCGGCACGCTGCAAGGTGTCCATGACTTTGACCACGCGCTCGTACTGCACCGTCTTGTCCGCGCTGATCACGACTGCCGTATTGGCGGGTGATCGCGGGGAGCTGCCGGTTTTGCTGTCGGCGTCGGGCTCGGTCTGGGCGCGTTTGACCGCCGCAGCCAGGGCCTCTAGCTTGACCGGGTTGGTCTTGTCTTTGAGTTTGAGTTCGAGGCGATCGTCTTTGCCGATCACGATCTGGATGATGCGATCGGGTTGTTTGGACGCCTGCCCGACGGTGGGCAGCTCGATCAGGCTGGGCGTGATCAGCGGCGCGGTGACCATGAAGATGATCAGCAGCACCAGCATCACGTCAATGAAGGGAACCATGTTCACCTCATTGATGGCGCGGCGGCCACGGCCACGGGGGCTTAAAGCAGGCATGGCGCGTTCCCTCTAGCGGCTTGCGGCCGGGGCTGCAAGCGTGCTGACTTTGCGTTGCAGGATGTTGGAAAACTCTTCCATGAAGGTTTCTTGCTGGATGCCGATGCGGTCCAAATCCCGCGCGAAGCGGTTGTAAGCGACCACGGCCGGGATGGCTGCAAACAGGCCGATGGCGGTGGCCACCAGGGCCTCGGCGATACCGGGTGCCACGGTGGCCAGCGTCACCTGCTGCAAGGCAGCCAGGCCGGTGAACGCATGCATGATTCCCCAGACCGTGCCGAACAAACCCAGATAGGGCGAAACCGATCCCACCGACGCCAGAAAGGACAAGTTGGTTTCCACCGCGTCCATTTCGCGCTGCAAGCTGGCCCGCATGGCGCGGCGCGCGCTGTCCATCACGGTGCCGACTTCAGCGACCCGGCGCTCGCGCATTTCCTTGCGCACTTCGCGCATGCCGCTGGCAAAAATACGTTCCATCGGACCGCAGTTCTGGCTGCGCTGTTGCGCCGTGTTGTACAGCTCTTCCAGGCTGGAGCCGGCCCAGAACTCTTTGGTGAAGGCGTCGTTTTGTTGTTTGATGCGGTGCAGATTGATCAATTTGCGGAAGATGGCCGCCCAACTCATCACGGATATCAACAGCAGGAGTGCGAGAACCGCTTGCACCACCAGGCTGGCGTGGGCCACGAGTTGAAAGATGTCCAGGTCTTGGTTCATGTGTCTATCCCATCAGGTCAAAAGCGTGGTCAGTCGTTGGGCTGCGGTTGCCAGTGCATCCATGGAACTGGCAGTGGAAAAACGGACGAATTGTGCGGTATCGGCGTGACCGAAGTCCCGCCCCGGCGTGATCGCGACATGGGCGCGGCGCATGACTTCATACGCAAAGTCCCAGCTGCCTTGCACGCCTAAGCGTTTGCAGGCGGCGCGGCAATCGGCCCAGACATAAAACGCGCCGTCGGGCACGACCGGAACATCCAGCCCGGCGGCTTGCAGCGCGGGCACAAAAAAATCACGCCGCGCGGCAAAGGCGCTGCGCCGCTGCTCGTACACCGCCAGGCTCTCGGGCTCAAAGCAGGCCAGCGCCGCGTGCTGCGCGATCGCGCTGGGGCAGATAAACAGGTTTTGCGCCAGCCGCTCGATCACCGGTACCAGCGCGGGCGGCAGCACCAACCAACCCAGGCGCCAGCCGGTCATGTTGAAGTACTTGCTGAAACTGTTGATGCTGATGACGTTCTCATCCAACGCCAGCGCGCTGCGGCCATAGCGGTCATCAAAGGACAGGGGTAGATAAATCTCATCCACCATGGTGATGCCGCCACGCGCTTGCACGAAGGCATGGATATCGCGCAGCACCTCGGGCGCAATGGAGCTGCCCGTGGGGTTGGAGGGCGAGGCCAGCAGCACGCCACGGGTGCGCGGGCCCCAGGCCTGGCGCACCTGTTCGGCATCCAACTGGAAGCGGGTGGCGGCGGTAGTGGGCAGCAGCACCGCACGCCCATCGGCTGCGCTCACAAAATGCCGGTTGCAGGGGTAGCTGGGGTCGGGCATCAGCATCTCGTCGCCGGCTTCAATCAGCGCCAGGCACGCCAGCTGCAACGCGGCCGACGCACCGGCGGTGACAACGATGCGCTCGGGCGAGATGTCCAGACCGTAACGCTGGCTGTACCAGTGGCTGATGCGCTCACGCAGCGCTGTGAGACCCAGTGCCGGGGTGTATTGGCTTTGGCCCTGGTGGATTGCGCGGGCCGCCGCTTCTTGCACCAGCGGGGGCGCGGTGAAGTCCGGCTCGCCGATATTCAAAAAAACCATGGGCTTGTCGCTGCCGGCCACCTGTGCGCCCAGCTCGGCCGCCGCCTTGCCCACCTCCATCACATAAAAGGGTGTGATGTTG
>RFRO01000215.1 GCA_009924455.1 Betaproteobacteria bacterium | reverse complement strand
CTGCACCCTCCGCGCCACACACATGCTCAGCCACCACGATGTTTCCGCCCTGATGGCGGCCCGGCACGCCGACCCCTTTGGCGTATTGGGCATGCACCTGCAGGACGGACGCTTGTGGGTCAGCGCCTTGCTGCCGGACGCCCACGCGCTCGATGTGGTCGAGCGCAACACGCAGCGGCTGGTCGGCAGCCTGCCGCGCGTCGGGGACAGCGGTGTTTTCAGCGGCGCACTGGCCGGGCGCAGCGTGCCCTTTGATTACCAGTTGCGGGCGCATTGGCACCAGGGCGCAGGCAGTACCGCCAGCACCGCGTTGCTGGATGATCCTTACGCGTTCACCGAACTCCTGTCCGATGCCGATGCCTGGCTGCTCGCCGAAGGTTCGCACCAACGGCCTTACGAATGCCTGGGCGCGCATCCCGTTATCCGCGTCGGCATTCCCGGCACCCGCTTTGCCGTGTGGGCGCCCAATGCCAAGCGGGTGTCAGTGGTCGGCAATTTCAACCAGTGGGACGGGCGGCGCCACCCGATGCGCTTGCGCCACGGCTGCGGCGTGTGGGAAATTTTTCTGCCCCAGGTGGCGCGTGGCGATGTGTATAAATTTGAAATTCTGGGCGCGCATGGGCAGGTGATGCTCAAAGCCGACCCCTATGCCTTCCAGTCGGAATTGCGGCCTGGCACGGCCAGCGTGGTTTGCGGCCTGCCGCCCCGGCGTGCGATGCAGCCCGCCCGCGCCGCGGCCAATGCGCTGGACGCGCCGATGTCCATGTACGAAGTGCATCTGGGCTCCTGGCGCAAGGCCGATGGCTGGCGCTGGTTGAACTACCGCGAACTCGCCGACACGCTGGTGCCCTATGCCCGCGACCTGGGCTTCACGCACCTGGAGCTGCTGCCGGTGAGCGAGCATCCGTTTGACGCGTCCTGGGGCTATCAGCCGCTGGGTATGTTTTCGCCCACCGCGCGCTTTGGTAGCCCGGAAGATTTTCAGTACTTTGTGGACGCGGCGCATGCGGCCGGCCTGGGCGTAATTCTGGATTGGGTGTCCGCGCACTTTCCCAGCGACGCGCATGGTTTGGCCGTGTTTGACGGCACGCATCTCTATGAATACGCCGATCCCAAGGAAGGCTTTCACCAGGACTGGAACACGCTGATCTACAACTTTGGCCGCTCGGAGGTGCGCAACTTTTTGATCGGTAATGCCTTCTACTGGTTGGAGCGTTTTGGTATTGACGGCCTGCGGGTGGACGCCGTCGCCTCCATGCTCTACCGTGATTACAGCCGTGGCCCTGGCCAGTGGATACCCAACCGCCATGGCGGACGCGAAAACCTGGAGGCCATGGATTTCCTGCGCCGCCTCAACCACCAAATCGGTGTGGAGCGCCCCCGACCTCGCCAGCGGCGGCCTGGGTTTTCACTTCAAATGGAATATGGGCTGGATGCACGATGCGCTGGACTACATGCAGCTGAACCCGGTTTACCGCCGCCACCACCAGAACCTGCTGACCTTTGGGCTGATGTACGCATTCAGCGAAAACTTTGTGCTTCCGCTCTCGCATGACGAAGTGGTGCACGGCAAGCGTTCGCTTCTGGGCAAGATGCCGGGCGACCCGTGGCAGCAATTTGCCAACTTGCGCACGCTCTACGGATTGATGTGGGCCTATCCGGGCAAGAAGCTGCTGTTCATGGGTGGCGAGTTCGCGCAGCCCACCGAATGGGCCGATGCCCAGAGTCTGCCTTGGCACCTGCAGGACCAGCCCGCCCATGCCGGTGTGCAGCGTCTGGTGCGCGACCTCAACCGCGTGTACTGCGCGTTTCCTGCCTTGCATGCGCAGGACGTCGCGCCGGGCGGATTCAGCTGGATCTCGCACCAAGACCATGATCAATCGGTGCTGGCATTTGCCCGCTGGTCGCGCACTGGCCAGTGCGTGGTGGTGGTCTGCAACTTCACGCCCGTCCCACGTGCCGGGTACCGGTTGGGTGTTCCGCAGGGGGGTGCGTGGCGCGAACTGATCAACACCGACCAGACCGTGTACGGCGGCAGCGGTATGGGCAACGGCAGCCTGGTTGCCGATGCCCAGCCTGCGCATGGGCAGGGGCAGTCGCTGGTCCTGCATCTGCCGCCGCTGTCCTGCCTGGTGCTGGAACCGGGCTGATGCAGCCGTGATGGAGGCGGCCTTGCAGCCCCTGTCTGGCGCACCGCTCCTGGGCGCAACCGCAATAGATACCGGCGTGGAATTTGCGCTGGCCGCACCGAATGCGCAGGCGGTCGAGTTGTGTCTGTTTGACACCGAAGGGCAGACCGAAGTCCGGCGCTTGCAGATGCCTGCGGCGGTGGACGGCGTCTGGCAAGCCCTGCTGCCCGGCGCAGCACCGGGGCTGGTGTACGGCTGGCGCGTCCATGGTCCGTGGAACCCGGCGCAAGGGCAACGTTTCAATCCGCACAAACTTTTGCTTGACCCGAGCGCAGCCGCAGTCCTTGGCGAGTACGGCGGGCAGGATATCCACCTCGGCCACCAGGCGGA
>RFRO01000214.1 GCA_009924455.1 Betaproteobacteria bacterium | reverse complement strand
CGCTTTTATGCCGACCACATCCTGCCCAAGACCGATGCTTTGCGCGCGGCCATTGTGGAAGGCGCGGACAGTGTGACCGCGCTGGCGCTGGACGCGTTTTAGGCCAGGGGCTTGCCCGTGCTACCGGCGGTGTTGCGCGGCTTGCCCTTGCCGGTTGTCGCCGCGCCGCTGTTCATCATCAGCACGCCGCAACTGCTTATCGCCCAATGCAAAGCCGGCGTGGTGGGCTCTATGCCCGCGCTCAATGCGCGGCCTGTTTCGCAGTTGGACGATTGGCTGGCCGAGATCACCGAGACCCTGGCAGCCCACAACCGCACGCACCCCGATTCGCCCGCCGCGCCTTTTGCTATCAACCAGATCGTCCACAAAAGCAATGACCGGCTGGAGCGGGACATGGCGCTGTGCGTCAAATACCAGGTGCCCATCACCATCACCAGCCTGGGCGCGCGCGAAGACATCAACGCCGCCGCCCATGCCTACGGCGGCGTGGTCTTGCATGACGTCATCAACAACCGCTTCGCCCGTAAGGCGGTCGAGAAGGGCGCAGACGGCCTGATCGCTGTGGCCGCTGGCGCTGGCGGCCACGCGGGCGTCAAAAGCCCATTTGCCTTGGTGCAAGAGATTCGCCAATGGTTTGACGGCCCGCTGGCCTTGAGCGGCTCCATTGCCACCGGCGGCGCCGTGCTGGCCGCGCAGGCCATGGGCGCGGACTTCGCCTACATCGGCTCGGCCTTTATTGCCACCACCGAGGCGCGCGCCGCGCAGGAATACAAGCAGTGCATCGTGGACAGCACCTCGGACGACATCGTCTACAGCAGCCTGTTCACCGGCGTGCACGGCAATTACCTGGCCCCCAGCATCCGCAAGGCCGGCATGGACCCGGCGCAACTCGGCGAGGGCAACCACGCAGCCATGGACTTCAGCGGCGACAAAACCAAAGTCTGGAAAGACATCTGGGGCTGCGGACAGGGCATAGGCGCGGTCACATCCATTGACAGCACCGCCGCATTGGTGGCGCGGCTCAAGCGCGAATACGCTGAAGCGAAAGCGCGGATCGCCTAAGCGACGCTAGCCGCATTACCCGACCAGACTGGGTGTTTTTCCATGACCTGCGCAAAAGCTGGGGACGCTTTAAAGTCTTGCAACCATTGCGCCAGCTGGGTCCATGTTTGCGCGGCAAACCACGCAGCATCGGTGTGTGCAAACTGCCGCACAAAGGGCGCGATGGCGGCGTCGGCAAGGCCGAAGCGCGCTCCGCCCAAAAAGCCATTCAGCGCCAGCCGGTCTTGCAACAGGTCTAAGAACCCGCGCGCCAGTTCCCGGTTTGCCACGCCGCCAGCCAGCCCGTAACGATGCGGGTATTTGTAGCGGTCGAGGTGAAATTTGAATTCGCCGTCGTTGCGCGCAATCAAGTCCCAGGCGTCTTGGCGGTGTGCTTCATCGCCGCCTAGCCTACCTCGGCGGAAGGAGTAGAGGATGGGGAGGGGCTGCGACGGATGCGCCTCAGGTGTTGGCATGGCCTTGAGTATGCTGGTGCTGGCCTGCTCGAAAAAAGCCGCAGCTTCCATCACGGTTCGTCGGGACCGTCCTCGTCGACCCGCTGCGCGTGCTGCGCTTGCGCCAGCTTCTTAGCCCGCTCCCACTGCCTTTGCCGTTCGCGCGCGCCGTCTTTTTGCGCGGGGCTGGTGCTGGCATAGCAGCGCGGGCAGCTGACGCCGAGCTCGAATTCGGGGGAGTCGAGCGCGCCTTCGGGCAGGGGCTGGCGGCAGCAGCGGCAGAGTTGGTGCGGGCCGGCCTGGAGGCCGTGGCCCACCGACACGCGCTCGTCGAACACAAAGCATTCGCCTTGCCACAGGCTGTCTTCGGGCGGCACGACTTCCAGGTATTTCAGGATGCCGCCTTGCAGGTGGTAGACCTCGGTGAAGCCTTGCTGGCGCAGCAGCGCGGTGGACTTTTCGCAGCGTATGCCGCCGGTGCAAAACATGGCGACGACGGGGCGCTTACCGCGCTCGGGTTGCATGGACGGGGCGCTCTCGATCCAGCGCGGCAGCTCTGAAAAGCTGGCGATCTGCGGATTTTTCGCGCGCTGGAAAGTGCCCAATTCCACCTCATAGGTGTTGCGGGTATCAACCACGATCACATCGGGGCGGCTGATCAGCGCGTTCCAATGCTGCGGTTTGACATAGATGCCGGCTTGTTTGGCCGGGTTGATGCCCGGCACGCCCAGCGTCACGATTTCGCGCTTGACGCGCACCCGCATGCGCCGAAACGGCGGCTTTTCGGACCAGGACTCTTTGTGTTCCAAGTTCCGCAGACGCGGGTCGGCGCGCAGAAATCCCAGCAGCGCTGCGATGTTCTCCGGCGCGCCGGCCACGGTGCCGTTAATGCCTTCGTGCGCCAGCAGAATCAGCCCTTTGATCTCCAAGGCCTCGCAGCGCGCCAGCAGGGGCGCTTGCAGCGCGGCGCAGTCGGGCAGTTCTACGAACAGGTAGAAGGCGGCCGTCAGGTAGCCATGGCCCTG
>RFRO01000213.1 GCA_009924455.1 Betaproteobacteria bacterium | reverse complement strand
CCGGCACATGGCCTGCGCGCGCGCCGGCTTGCCAGGCACCGAGTTGGGCATTGAGGTAGTCGCTGGACAGTCCTAGCAAGCCGGGTGTGGCCGGCAGGCGTCCGGTCAGCTGCTCACCGTGGCAAGCGGCGCAGGCCGGCACCCGCAATGGCGCGTCGCCTTGCAGCGCCAGCTGCCGCCCCCGCGCCAACGAAGCTGCGCTAACCCGGGGCGCAGACGGAACCGCGTACGGCAGATCCAGCGCGGAAAAATACTGGGCCATTTCCATCAAATAGGCATCACTCAGATTGGCGACCAGCCGCGTCATCAGGTTATGCCGGCGTTTGCCGGTCTGGAAGTGGCGCAGCTGGTTGTACAAATAGCCCGCCGGCTTGCCCGCAATCCGGGGGTAGTAGCCGTCAGGCCCGGCGCGACCCTGTTCGCCGTGGCAGGCAAAACACACCTGCACCCGCTGCGCCAGAGTGTCTTGGAACGCTGGCTTGGGTGGCTGCGCCGCAAAGGCCTGGCTTAGCGCCATGAGCAAGACAGCCATCCAAGCATGTAGCCACCAGCGGCAGCCTGAACACCTCAGGCGCCCGGTCATTGCCGCACACCCTGCCGGAAATGGTCCAAGGCCTCCATCGCGCACCGCAGCCGCAGAGCGCCAGAGCCGCTGACCAAGGCGCTGGGGATAGCATAGCGATGCAGCAGCTCGTGCAGCCTCTGATCCACACGCTGTTGCGCCGCTACGCCATCGCGTTGCAAGCCATCTGGTTGCCAGGGCAGATCGGGTTCTGTCACCAGGTTAAGGGCGTAACGCCGCTGTTGCTCAAGGGCCTGCGGGTACAAGCTGGTATCGCCGAATAAGAGATCGCTATAGATGGCGGTCATCAGCGGCGTGGTGTCACACAGCAAGTAATCGCATGCTGCGGTGGCATCCACCAAGGATATCTGGCTTTGCACAATGCCCGCCTGTTCAGCGGCGTGCGGGGTTCTGTTATGGTCTTTGCACCACTGGCGTAAGACTTCTTCGATCACCAAAACTCGCGCACCTTCCGCCTGCAATTGCCGCGCCATGGCGTGCACCAGGCTGGTCTTACCCGTGCTTTCGGCACCCAGAACTGCGACCCGGAGCACGGCTCAGGTCGCTCCATCGGTCAATGCTGCATTTGCATCGGCGAGGCGGCTGCGGCGCAAAAAATCACAGGCGTGGAACAGTCCGGCTGCGGCGCAACACAGAAACACGGCAGCGGGAACATCCGCGGGCGCGGCCAGCCGAACCGCCAGCATCAACAGCAGCCCCGGCACAAGACCCAGACTCAGGTTGGTGAAGTCCAGGCCGCGCCCGGTCCAACGTCGGCGCATCATCAGGTCGGGTTCACGCGGATCTGCATACCGGCGGCGCGCAGACGCCGCACCAACACATCGCCGAAAGCGCTGGCCGGCGTCAACACCCCGCCCATGGCGCTGCCTGCGGGCAGCTCTTCGCGGTTGACCACCAGCGCCAGGGCCGATTCACACACCATCTTGGTGGTGCCCCGGTTACCCGGATCGCCCCGGTCCGCGATGTGGCCGCGCACTTTTTTGCCGCTGGCAGAGCGGGCAAACCATTCGCAATCAAACCCACCGCTGTTCATGGCCTCTTCCGATGGGCCGGTGCCCGGCGCGGGCGCGTAGCTTCGGATCACATGGCGCAAAAACGCCCAATTCAACGCGGCCTGGGTCACCATCTCGGCAAAGCTCAGGCTGCCTGCGGCCAACGCACCGCCTAGACCCGCACCCGTCTGCAGGTATTCCCGGTACGCGAAGTCCGGGCTGAATCCCTGCAAAGCGGCGCTGCGGCGTACCACCCGCGAATTGATGGGCGCCATGTAAAACGGTGCCAACCAGTGGCCCAGGTCCTCATCCCATCGCGGCGAAGAGGGGTCCGCATGCTGCGGGCCATTGAAAGGGCGCATGCCCGGCGGATTCAGCAAAAACGGATCGGTCAGCATGCGTGCCTCACCGCTCTCGAAGAGCTGAAACATGGACGCCAGCGTGCCGCCATTGAACCCCCCGCGCACCTGGTACGCGGCTTTCACGCGGTAAGCCGGTTCACCGTAGCGCTGCATCAAGGTGGTGTGGGCCAAAAAGGCCGCGAGGTCAGAGGGCACGGAGTCAAAGCCGCACATCGGGACGATGCGGATACCTTCTTCGGCCGCATGCGGGTGGTGGCGGGCGATCAGATCACGCACCCACGGCGTCTCGCCGGTGATGTCCACATAGTGCGTACGCTGGCGCACGCAGGCGGCCACCAACTCATTACCCAATACCGCAAAAGGCCCGGCGGTGCTGATCAAAACATCCGTACAAGACGCCAGCGTATCGAGAGATAAGGTATCTCTGGAGTTGGCCAGCACAATGTCGGGAACCTGGCCGCTGCAACGGGCCTGCACCGCTTCCAGACGGCCTCTGTTGCGCCCGGCAATCGCCCAGGGTCGGCCGGCCATGTCGGCGTGCTGTGCCAGGTACTGCGCTGCCTGGCGACCGACAAAACCGCTGGCACCGAACAG
>RFRO01000212.1 GCA_009924455.1 Betaproteobacteria bacterium | reverse complement strand
GTGGCGCTGGCCAAAGAAATCACCGCCCGATTCCACAGCGCGGCTGCTGCCGATACGGCTGAGCAAGACTTTGTCAACCGCAGCAAGGGCGGCATCCCGGACGAGATCGCCGCGATCAGCTTGCCCCTGGGCGCGGACGGCGCGGCCATGACCATTGGCGCGCTGCTCAAATCCACTGGCTTGGCGGCCAGCACCGGCGAGGGCAACCGCCTGATCGACGGCGGCGGGGTGCGCGTGGACAGCCAGGTCGTCAGCGACAAAGGCCTCAAGCTCGGCGCAGGCACCTACGTTGTGCAGGTTGGCAAGCGCAAGTTCGTGCGCCTCACCCTGGCCTGATGCCGCATGCTGGCGCTCATTCAGCGGGTGCGCCGCGCCAGCGTCACCATGGAGGGCGCGGTTGTTGGGCACATCAGCGCGGGGCTGCTGGTTTTGGTCTGCGCAGAGCAGGGCGACACAGCGGCGCAAGCCGACAAGTTGCTGGCCAAAATCCTCAAATTGCGCATCTTCAGTGACGAACAGGGCAAGATGAACCGCTGCGTCCAAGACCTGGACGGCGCGGGGCGGCATGGCGGTCTGCTGCTGGTCAGCCAGTTCACTTTGGCTGCCGACACCTCGGGCGGCAACCGCCCCAGCTTCACCCAAGCCGCCGCGCCAGAGTTGGGCCGCGCCCTCTACGATCATTTCGTGCAGCAGGCGCGCGGCGCGCACAGCGAGGTTGCAACCGGCGTATTTGGTGCGGATATGCAAGTGGAGTTGGTGAATGACGGGCCGGTGACGATTCCGATGCGGGCCTAAAATCGTTCGCTATCCATTTCAGCCATGTCCCAACTTTTATTCCCCCCGCGCAGTTCCGGCGCAGCCCTTTGGCTGCGCGGCTTGGCACTGGGGTTTTGTGGTCTGGCGTGTGGTTATGCGGCTGCGCAAAGTGCAGCCCCGTCCAGAGCCTGCCCCGCCCCGCAGCGCATGCAGGCGCTCAGCCAGGCCCCCATCACCGTGCGTTTCGTTGGTGACCTGGTGCTGGGAAACAGCCATGTGGTGGAGAACATTCCTGCAGAATGGGACGCCATGTACTTCGGACAGGTAGAGGCCTATCTGAAGAACACAGACCTGACCCTGGGCAATCTGGAAGGCGTCTTGACGCAGTACAGCAAGACCTTAAAGGTCACCGGTACCGGGCGTTCTTATGCGTTCCGGTTTCCCCCGCGTTACGCCAAGCTTTTGAAAGACGCCGGGTTCACCGCCCTGAACGTGGCCAACAACCATGCCCGTGACTTCGGCGAACAAGGCTTTGCCGATACCGGCGACAACCTGCGCCAGGCCGCGATTGCGGTGGTGGGCCTCAAAGGACAGTTTGCCACCCTGCAGGTCAAGGGTTTGCGGGTGGCCCTGGTCGGCTTTGGTTTTTATCCCCACCAGAATATGGTGCAGGACCTCGCTGCCGCCAGCCAGTTGGTCGCGCAGGCCAAAGCCCAGTCCGATTACGTGGTGGTGACCTTCCACGGCGGCGCGGAGGGCGATGACGCGGTGTTCCATGGCAACAGCAACGAGCTGTTTCTGGGCGAAGACCGGGGCAACGCGGTGGCCTTTTCCCGCGCCGTCATCGACGCGGGTGCCGACCTGGTGGTCGGCCATGGCCCCCACGTGCTGCGTGCCATCGAGTGCTACCAGGGGCGTCCGATTTTTCATTCCCTGGGTAACTTTGTCGGCGTCGGCGGCTTGTCCATCCGCAGCATGGCCGCTATGACGGCTATCGGTGGCGTACAACTCGGCCCCAAGGGCGAGTTGCTGGGCGTGGAGTTTCTCCCCTTGCGCTTCAGCGAGCGCAAAGTGCCGCAAGCCGACGAGCGCGAGGACGCCAGCCATTTGGTCAACTGGTTGGCCGATAACGCCAAATTCAGCGGCCAGTTCTTGCACGTCCCCGCCAACGATGCGAGCCGCAAGGTCTTGGTCGATTGGGCCGCAAAAACAGTTCCATCGGCCAAGGTGCGGGAATGAGCAGCCGTATGCAGCCGCTTCATCGCCCCTATCGCATGCGAGCGATTGGGTTGGTTGTGGGCGCGCTCTTGCTGTCAGCCAATGCCTGGGCGCAAGAGCTTCCCGTCGGAAGCCTGAACGCTGCAGCCGTGCCGGTTAAAAGCGGCGCCGATTCCGCACCGGCGTCCCCGAGCTGGGACCAGCGCCTCAAGCGCATTGCCAGTGACTTCATGGGAACCCGCTACCGCCTGGGCGGCAGCTCCCAAGATACCGGCTTGGATTGCAGTGGCTTGATCAAGCAAATCTGGCAACGCTTGGGGCTGGCCGATCTGCCCCACCAAGCCGCGAACATGGCCAAGCTGGGTGTGCCCGTGCAGCTGCGTGACATCCAGGTCGGCGACCTGATATTTTTCAACACCACCGGCAAACAAAACTCCCACGTCGGCGTCTACATCGGCGACGGGCGCTTCGTCCATGCGTCGTCGGTGCTCAAAAAAGTGACCGAAAATTCGCTGACCGAACGCTATTACCAAAAGACCTTCAACGGCATCCGCCGTGTTGCGGG
>RFRO01000211.1 GCA_009924455.1 Betaproteobacteria bacterium | reverse complement strand
ACGCGGCGACAAAATTTTCACCGGCACGGTCAAGCGCATGGACAAGGGCGATTTGATCGTGGAGAACAGCCGGGTCGAAGGCCGCTTGCGCCGCACCGAAATGATTCCGAAGGAAAACTTCCGCACCGGCGACCGCGTGCGCGCCATGATCATGGAAGTCGACCTGACCCTGCGCGGTGCGCCCATCGTGTTGTCGCGCTCGTCGCCGGAATTCATGATCGAGCTCTTCCGCCAGGAAGTTCCTGAAATTGAGCAGGGCGTCTTGGAAATCAAATCCTGCGCCCGCGACCCGGGTTCACGCGCCAAGATTGCCGTGTTCTCGCATGACAAACGGGTGGACCCCATCGGCACCTGCGTCGGTGTTCGCGGCACCCGCATCAACGGCGTGACCAACGAGCTGGCCGGCGAGCGGGTCGACATTGTGTTGTGGAGCGAAGACCCCGCGCAGTTTGTGATCGGCGCGTTGGCCCCGGCCAATGTGAGCTCCATCGTGGTGGACGAAGAGCGCCACGCCATGGATGTGGTGGTCGACGAGGAAAACCTGGCGATTGCGATTGGGCGCGGCGGCCAAAACGTACGCCTGGCGTCTGAGCTTACCGGCTGGAAAATCAACATCATGGACGCAACCGAGTCGGCTGCCAAAGCCGCCTCTGAGACCGACGCAGGCCGGCGCTTGTTCATGGAAAAGCTCGATGTGGACGAAGAGATTGCCGACATCTTGATCGCCGAGGGCTTTACCAGCCTGGAAGAAGTGGCGTATGTGCCCATCCAAGAGATGCTGGAGATTGAGGCCTTTGACGAAGACACCGTCAATGAGTTGCGCACCCGTGCCAAAGACGTTTTGCTGACCATGGAAATCGCACAGGAAGGCGTCCAGTCGCAAGACGATGCCCGCGCCCTGATCATGAAGGCCCGCGCACATTGGTTCGCCGATGACGCAGCCGCTCACGAGTAATGGCCATGAAAGGTTACACACAACATGTCCATCACCACTGTTTCCGAGTTCGCTAATGAGCTCAAGAGGCCCACAGAAGCCCTGCTTGAGCAGCTGAAATCTGCCGGCGTGCCCAAAGCCGCCGCCAGCGACACCCTGACCGACGCCGACAAGCACAAGCTGCTGGCGTTTTTGCAAAGCAGCAGCGGCGCAGCCGCGCCGGAGCGCAAGAAAATCACATTGGTTAAAAAGCAGACCACTGAGATCAAGCAAGCCGACGCGTCCGGAAGGGCGCGCACCATCCAGGTCGAGGTTCGCAAGAAGCGCACCTTCATCCGCCGCGAAGATGGCCCTGAAAGCGTCGCCGAAGCAAACGAGTCGCCCAGCCCGCAAGTGCCTGTTATCGACGAAGCCGAATTGGCCCGCCGCGAAGAAGAAGCGCGCCGCCAGGCTGAGTTGCTGCGTCGCCAGGAGGAAGAATTAGCCCAGCGCCGCCGTGAACGCGAAGAGGCTGAAGCGCGTGAACGCGCAGCCGCCGAGCAGGCCGCAGCCGAACGCCAGGTGGCGCAGGCCACAGAGACGCCCGCCAAACCGGCCACGCGCCGTGTGGGCAACAAGATTCAACCTTCAGAGGAAGAGTTGCAAGCGCAGCAGGCCAAGGAAGCGGCTGCTGCCGCTGCCGAACAAGCGCGCCTGGACAGCCTGGCGCAGGCCGCTGCGGCATCCAAAGCCGCGTCGGAAGAAGACGCTGCGCGGGCTGCGGATTTGAGTGACCGCCGCCGCAAGGCCGAAGCGGAAGCCTCGGCCATCCGCATGATGATGTCCACACCGAAGAAGGTGTTGGTCGCCAAAAAGCCGGATGAAGTCAAGACAGACGCCGACGGCAAATCGGCTGTCAAAGGCACTTTGCACAAGCCCGCTGCGGGCAGCACCGTGGCCAAAGCGGCTAAGCCAGGCGGCGCACCCGCAGCTGGCGCCGGCAAGGAAGTGAAATCTGCCAAGCTCTCCAGCAGCTGGGCCGGCGACACCGCGAAAAAGAAAGAAATCAAAACCCGTGGCGACACCGGCGCGGGAACCGGGCGCTCCACGAATTGGCGTGCCGGACCGCGTGGCAAACGCGGACACGACCGAGACGACCACCAGAGCGCGGCTGCGCCTGTGGAGGCACGCGTTATCGAGGTCCATGTTCCGGAAACCATCACGGTGTCGGAGCTGGCGCACAAGATGGCTATCAAAGCCAGCGAAGTCATCAAGCAATTGATGAAGCTGGGACAAATGGTCACCATCAACCAGCCCTTGGACCAGGACACCGCGATGATCGTGGTTGAAGAGTTGGGCCATACCGCCGTGGTTGCCGCACTGGACGACCCCGAAGCGTTTACCGACGACGAGGTGCAAACCCACGCGGAATCACTGCCGCGCGCTCCGGTGGTCACCGTGATGGGTCACGTCGACCACGGCAAAACCTCGCTGCTGGACTACATCCGCCGCGCCAAGGTGGCCTCCGGAGAAGCCGGTGGTATCACGCAGCACATCGGTGCGTACCACGTGGAAACCGCGCGCGGCATGGTGTCCTTTTTGGATACCCCGGGTCACGAGGCATTTACGGCCATGCG
>RFRO01000022.1 GCA_009924455.1 Betaproteobacteria bacterium | reverse complement strand
TACGCGCTGGTCTGCCACCTCGACGACAAGGCCGCCGCTGACAGCCTGCGCCGCATCCGCGGCGTGGACGACAAACACCACCTCACCCTGCTGTGCCGCGACCTGAGCGAGTTGGCCAGTTACGCCCGGGTGGATAACCGGCAGTTCCGGCTGCTCAAGAGTGCGACGCCTGGACCGTACACCTTCATCCTGGAAGCCAGTAAAGAGGTGCCCCGCCGCCTCAGCCATCCGGCGCGCAAAACCATAGGCCTGCGCCTGCCGGACCACAAAGTCCTGCAGGACCTGCTGGCCCTGCTGGGCGCGCCGCTGCTGGCCACCACCCTGATTCCCCCCGGCGAAACCGAGCCGCTGAATGACGCGCAAGACATCCGGGAACGCTTGGAACACCAGATTGCCGCCGTGCTGGATTCCGGCGCCTGCCCGATGGAGCCGACGACGGTGGTCGACCTCACGGGTGAGGATATGGTGGTAGCGCGCCTGGGGCGCGGAGCTCTGGCCGCGCTGGGCCTTTAGAGTCGCCCTTCAACCTGAAACGGACCCCCTGTGGACATTGCCCATCTGATCCAAACCGTTGCAATTTACGCGCTGCCGGTGGTATTCGCCATCACGGCGCACGAAGCCGCGCACGGTTATGCCGCGCGCTACTTCGGCGACGACACCGCGTGGGTGCTCGGGCGGGTCACGCTCAACCCCCTGCCGCATATTGATTTGATGGGCACCATCCTCATGCCGCTGCTGCTGTATTTCGCCACCAGCGGCGCGCTGGTCTTCGGTTTTGCCAAACCGCTGCCGGTTCGCTACGGCAACTTGCACAGCCCCAAACGCGACATGGTGTGGGTGGCGCTGGCCGGCCCAGCCTCGAATTTCGCCATGGGTCTGATCTGGGGCGCAGCGCTCTACCTGCTGCAGGGCGCGGGCGTCACCGAGGTGTTTTTCATCAAAATGTGCGAAGGCGGTGTTCTGGTCAATGTGGTGATGTGCGTCTTCAACCTGTTTCCCCTGCCCCCGCTGGACGGCGGGCGCATGCTCACCGGCATCTTGCCCTACCGCGCGGCGGTGGCTTTCTCCAAAATCGAGCGCTGGGGCTTCTTCATTGTGATGGCGCTGGTGGTGACCAAAATCATTGACGACTACTGGATGCGCCCCTTGATGGCACTGAACTTCATCGCCCTTGACTTTTTACTCAGCCCTCTGGCCGCAGTCTTGAACGCGGCACCTGTCCAATGACCGCACCTATTCGCTTCCTCACCGGCATCACCACCTCCGGCACGCCCCATCTGGGCAATTACGTCGGCTCCATCCGCCCCTCGGTCCTGGCCAGCCTGCGTGATGGGGTGGAGAGCTATTACTTTCTAGCCGACTACCACGCGCTGATCAAAATCGACGAGCCCGCGCGCATCCAGCGCAGCACCTTGGAGATTGCGGCGAGCTGGCTGGCCGCCGGGCTGGACCCGGCGCGCGTGGTTTTTTACCGCCAGTCCGACATTCCCGAAATCCCCGAACTCACCTGGTTTCTGACCTGCGTGACCGGCAAAGGCATTCTCAACCGCGCCCACGCCTACAAGGCCTTGGTCGACAAAAACCATGCCGCCGGACTGGACCCGGATGCCGATGTCAGTGCCGGCCTGTTCATGTACCCGGTGCTGATGGGCGCGGACATTTTGATGTTCAACGCGCACCATGTGCCTGTGGGGCGCGACCAGGTGCAGCACATCGAGATGGCGCGCGACATGGCGCACAGCTTCAACCACCGCTATGGTGAGCACTTTGTGCCACCCCAGGCGGCGATTGAGGAATCGGTCGCCACCCTGCCCGGCCTGGACGGGCGCAAGATGAGCAAGAGCTACGACAACACCATCCCGCTGTTTGCGCCGCGCGCCGAGCTCAAGAAGCTGATTGCCGGCATCAAAACTGATTCGCGCACCCCGGGCGAGCCCAAAGACACCGAGGGCAGCGCCCTGTTCCAGATTTACCAGGCCTTTGCCAGTGCGGATGAAACCGCCGCGCTGGCGCAGGCTTTCGCGCAGGGTATTGCCTGGGGCGAGGCCAAAGACATGCTGTTCGAGCGCATCGACCGCGAGATCGCCCCCATGCGCGCCCGCTACGAGCACCTGATCGCACACCCGCAGGAAGTCGAGGCCCTGCTGCTCCAAGGCGCGGTCAAGGCCCGCGCGGTTGCCACGCCCTTTATGGCCCGCCTGCGCCAAGCGGTGGGCCTGCGCGGTTTGGCGCAGACCGTGAAGGCTGCCGCCAAAGCCGTCAAGACTGAGGCCGCCAGCCTCAAGCAATACCGCGAAGCCGATGGCCGCTTTTATTTCAAATTGGTCGATGCCAAAGGCGCGGTGCTGTTGCAAAGCCGGGGACTGGACAGCCCGCAAGTGGCCGGTCAATCGATTGCGCTGCTGAAAGCGCGCGGTCTCGATGCCCTGGCCGATTTGCAGGAGCGCTTGGAGCCCTTTGACGCGGACCACGCCCCCTTGCGCCAGGCCCTGCAGGCGCTGAGCGCGCCAACCGAGTAAGCGGCCCGCCCGGCGCGCGTCCCCTTGCAGGCGAAATATTTTTTTCAGCTGTTGGCGCTCTCGGCGCTGTGGGGTCTGTCCTTCATCATGACCCGCATCGCCGCGCCTGCGCTGGGGCCCAATGTGTCGGCTGGTTTGCGGATGGTACTGGCCGCCATCACGCTCAACATCCTGATGCGCGTGCTCAAACACCCCTGGCCCTGGCAACACTGCCGTCAGCTCCTGCTGCTGGGCTTCCTCGCGGTTGCAGGGCCGCATTTTTTGTATTCCTGGGCGGCACTCACGCTGCCGGGCGGCTATGGCGCGCTGCTGTCGATCACGGCCGTGCTGTTCGGTGCGTTCGCCTCCACCTGGTTGAAAGAAGAAGAACTCACCCGCGTCAAATGGGCCGGTTGCGCGCTCGGCATGCTGGGCGTGGCGCTGCTGATCCGACTGGGCCCGGTGGACCCGACTGCCGCCTTGGTGCAGGGCGCGCTCACCTGCATGGCGGCGGCGGCGATCTCGGGTACGGCCACACCCCTGCTCAAGCGCGCTACGCAGCGCATGGAACCCCTGGCCGCCACCACCGGCATGCATACCGCCGCCGCGCTGATGCTGGCCCCGGGCGCGCTGTACGGGCTGCCGCAGGCGCAGTTCACGCTGAATGCGCTGCTGTGCGTGGCGGTTCTGGGCATTGCCACGTCGGCGCTGGCGTATTGGATGTTCATGCGCATCGTGCAGCACATTCCACCCATGGCTTCGATGTCGGCCAATTTTTTGAGCACGGGTTTTGGCGTGCTGTGGTCGGTGCTTCTGCTGGGCGAATCGACCAGTCTGGCCATGGCATTCGGCGGCGCGATGATTGTGGTGGCATGCATGATGGTCTCCAGCCTGCACCCGCGTCAGTTGATCAACGCCATCCTTCCCGACCGATCCTGAGTACCCTCCATGACTACGCCCATCACAAAGCCTGACACCACCGAACCCCGCCTGACCTCGCTGTCCCACGGCGGCGGCTGCGGCTGCAAGATCGCGCCGGGGGTCTTGAGCGAAATTCTCAAAGGCACGGCCGCCATGCCGGTACCGCCCGAATTGCTGGTGGGCATTGGCACCGCCGACGACGCGGCGGTCTACCAAATCAGCGATGACCTGGCGCTGATCGCCACCACCGATTTCTTCATGCCCATCGTCGATGACCCGACCGACTTCGGCCGCATCGCCGCCACCAACGCCATCAGCGACGTGTACGCCATGGGCGGGCGGCCCATCATGGCGCTGGCGCTGGTGGGCATGCCGATCAACGTGCTGTCCACCGCCACCATCGGCAAGATTCTGGAAGGCGGCGCGCAGGTCTGCCGCAGCATCGGCATTCCGATTGCGGGCGGACACACCATCGATTCGGTGGAGGCGATTTACGGCCTGGTCGTGATCGGCCTGATCCACCCCAAGCAGGTCAAACGCAACGCCGATGCGCGCGCCGGCGACATGCTGGTGCTGGGCAAACCGCTGGGCGTGGGCGTGTTGTCGGCCGCCTTGAAGAAAAACCTGCTGGACGCAGATGGCTATGCGCAGATGATCACCACCACGACGCGCCTGAACACGCCGGGGCCGGACCTGGCCGCAATCGATGGCGTGCACGCCCTCACCGACGTGACCGGCTTCGGTTTGGCCGGCCACGCGCTGGAGCTGGCGCGCGGCGCGCAGCTGCAAGCACAGATAGATTGGGCCAGCGTACCCCTGCTGGGCGGCGTGCTGCCACTGGTCGAGCAAGGCTGTATCACTGGTGCGTCCGGCCGCAACTGGGCGGGCTACGGTGCTGATGTGGCGCTGCCCGCAGGCTTCAGCGCGCAGGCGCAGGCGTTGCTCACCGACCCGCAAACCAGCGGCGGGCTGCTGGTGAGCTGCGCGCCAGCGGCCTTAGACGAAGTGATGTCGGTTTTTGCCCTCCATGGCTTTGGCGATGCGGCTGTGATCGGATCGATGCAAGCGCGGGCAAATGGCGCGGCACTGTTGCAGGTGCGCTGAGCCCGCAAGCCTACAGAGCGGCGCTTCTGGTTTCAGTAGGGCCAACGCTCCCAGGCGAATTGCAGCAAACCGGCGGCGATGGACAGCATCACCAGCCCGATAGCCGCATCCAGCAGCTGCCAGGTGCGCGGCTGGCGGAACAGCGGACGCAGCAGCCGTGCGCCGAAGCCCAGCGCCATGAACCACAGAAAAGACGCGCTGACCGCGCCTGCCATAAAAAACACTTTTTCGCCAGACGACACGGTCGCGGCCACCGCACCGAGCAAGACCACGGCATCCAAATACACATGCGGGTTGAGCAACGATACGGCCAGGGCCTCGCGCACCGTAGGCCATAGCGCTTCGCGGGCGGCATCTGGCGCAGCGTCCACCTCCAAAGCGCTGCTGCCCGAATAGGCCGCGCGCCACGATAACAGCGCAAAGCGCAACAAGTAGGCGGCACCGAAGACAGCCAGCGCCACGGTCACGGCGGGGCTGTCAGCCACCAACGCGCCCAGGCCCAAAACGCCCAGCGCCATCAGCACGAAATCGCAGAAAAAACAGGTCAACACCACCGCCAGCACCTGCCGCCCAAGAAGGCCCTGGCGCAGCACAAAAGCGTTTTGCGCGCCAATGGCGACAATCAGGCCCGCTGAGACCGCCATTCCTTGCACAAACACATCGCCATTCCAGACTTCCATGCGCATCAGACTCCGAGCCATAAAGCGTCCGAGCATAAGGGGCTGCACCAGCGCGCTGGTGCTCGCTGCCGCTGCCCTGAGCGCCCACGCCACCGCTGTGCTGCGCTGTGAGGTGGGCTACGCCGGAACCACGCGCCAGATCACAGCGCGCCCGGTGGCCGACCCCTACGGCGTCGAATCGGTGGACATCGGTGGGCGCTTTTTCTTCAAGCCGGTCGTGGTCGGCCGGGGCAGCCGGGTCGACTACATCCTGCTCTACGCCTACCTGGACCAAGACCCGCGCCCGGTGATGGTGCAGGAAGCCAAATACCTGCCACCTTTTCGCAGCGGCAAAAAGCCGTATCTGCTCACCGGCGAGCAGCACCTGTATGCCGGGCCGGTCGAGCGCGAGCTGATCTACCGCTGCTGGCTGCGTGGGGTGACGCCATGAGCGCCAAAAAGCAGGTGCGCCGTGCGGCCCAACATGCGCTGGCAACCTGGCTGTGTGCGCTGACTTTGGTAGTCGCTCCTCTGGCACAAGCCGCAGGCGCAGCGCGCGCCAAACCGACGCCAAGCCCCACCGTCAGCCTGGTCTTTGCCGGTGACAGCGTGCTCGACGCCGATGCGGGTGAGCTTATTGCCCAAGGCGGCGACCCCTTTGCCAGCTTTGCAAACTACTTCGCCGAGGCCGATATCCGCATCACCAACCTCGAATGCGTGGTGGCCACCACGGGCAGCGCGGGCGACAAGATGTTCACCTTCCGCGCGCACCCACGGGTGATCCCGGTTTTGCAACGGCACTTTGACGCCGTCGCCCTGGCCAATAACCACTCGGGCGACTTCGGTCCGGAGGCTTTTGCCGAAATGCTGGGCCTGCTGCAAAGTGCCGGTCTGCCCCAAGTCGGCGGTGGCATGAACCTGCGCCAAGCGCACACCCCTTTGGTTTTCGAGCGCAACGGCCTGCGCATCGCGGTGCTGAGTTATGACGAATTCCAGCCCCGCAGCTTTGAGGCAGACCACCATCTACCCGGCGTGGCCTGGAGCGAAGACGAGCGCGTAGTCGCCGACATCCGGGCTGCGCGCCGCGTGCACCGCGCCGATCTGGTCATTCCCATCATGCACTGGGGTTGGGAGAACGAGCCGGTGGCCAACGCGCGCCAGCGGCAACTCGCGCGCCGCATGGTGCAGGCCGGTGCCGACGCGGTGATCGGCGGGCACCCGCATGTAACGCAGGACATCGAACGCTACCGGGGCAAGCCCATCGTTTACAGCGTGGGCAACTTCATCATGAAAGAAACCGACAACGCCAACCAGCGCATCGGCTGGGTGCTGAGGCTTGACCTGGATCGCCGAGGCGTTGTCCGTTTGGGCACGCGTGTGGTGCGCATCGACATGGCGGGCATCCCCACGCTGGATACAAGCGCGCCAAGCCCGTGTTGGCGGCGTGGCGCCACAGCACTGCACAACTGCAACACGCACGATACGAGTTCCGATCCCCCGCAATAAAACCCCCACGAGATACGCCTATGCCCCGCTTTGCAGCCAACCTGAGCATGCTGTTCACCGAAGTGCCCTTCATGGACCGCTTTGCGCGGGCCGCCGCCAGCGGTTTCACAGCGGTGGAGTTTCAATTTCCGTACGCATTTGGGGCCACAGAGATCCGGGCTTTGCTGGATCGCCACCATCTCCAACTGGTGCTGCACAACCTGCCCGCCGGTGATTGGGACGCGGGGGACAGGGGCATTGCGTGTGACCCGCAGCGGGTGGATGAATTTCGCGCCGGTGTCGGTCTGGCCTTGGCTTACGCGCAGGTGTTGGGCCTTGCGCAGCTCAACTGCCTGGCCGGGATTCGGCCGACCCACGCCACCGAAGCCGATATGCGCCGGACCTTGGTGGACAACCTGCGTTTTGCAGCCAATGCATTGAAGGATGCGGGTTTGCGCCTCCTGATCGAACCCATCAACACCTATGACATTCCCGGCTTTTATCTGAGTCGCACCGACCAGGCGCTGGAGCTGATCGATGCAGTCGGCGCCGACAACCTTTTTGTGCAATACGACATCTACCATGCACAGCGCAGCGAAGGTGAGATCTGCGCCACGCTCTCCAGGCATCTTTCACGTATCGCCCATATCCAGATTGCCGCCAACCCCGGCAGGCACGAACCCGGCAGCGGGGAACTCAACGATGCGTTCGTATTCGCCCACCTGGACAGGCTGGGCTACGCCGGCTGGATCGGTTGCGAATACAAACCGGCGACCACTACCGAAGCGGGTCTGGGATGGTTGCGAACGGTGGGCAATGTGGTCGCCGCGCGTTAGCTGGCGCGTCTAAGCCCAGGCCGCCAACACCCATTGCCAGCCAAAAGCCACCAGCAGGTACCGCGCACCTTTACCGATAGCCATGAACGCTGCGCAGGGCAACAGAGGCAGACGCAGGTAACCTGCCAGCACGCACAGCGGGTCACCCACCACCGGCAGCCAGGCGCCCAGGCAGGCTGCGGGCCCAAGCCGCTGCAACCAACGCGTGGCGCGCGCATGGACTGGCGACTGCGCCACATCGAAACGGCGCGCCACCCAGTTCTGCGCGCCCCGCCCCATCCACCAATCCACCATGCCACCCAGGGTGTTGCCCAGGGTCGCAACCGCCACTGCAGACCCCATCAGATCCGGCTGCAGGGTAATCAAGGTCAACAAAAGCGGCTCTGAGCCCAGCGGCAACAGGGTTGCAGCCAGCAGCGCCACCACAAACAACAAGGCGAGCGCATACATCGGCTCTTGGAGATGCAGCAACAGTGCCTGGAGGAAACTTTCCACGGCGGGGAGTGTATGGAGGGGGGATATGTCCATTTCCCCACCACGCTGAGGGCATTTCTGCGGGCTTGGATACTCACGCCATGTTCAGATCTTGGAAGCGTTGCGCGAGTGCACTCATTGGCATGGTGCTGGCGGGCTTTGCGATGGCCAAGGACCCGGAATGGAGCATGGGGGTGTACGGCGGCCCTTACTACGACACGATGCCAGCGGGCTTTTTGGCAGGCGACGCCCACTTCAAAGACCAGTACCTGCTGGCGCTGACGGCATCCAAAACCCTGTGGCGCTCGGCCTCACTCCCGCTGGCCTTGGAAATCGATGGGATGGTGGGACAGCAGTTCGGCCAGGCCGCGGTGACGGAGGTGGCGGTGGCCCCCGTGTTGCGCTGGAGCGGCTTCCCCTGGAACCATGTGCTGCAAACCGATTTGCGGCTGGGCCCTCTGGGCATTTCCTACACGCCCTCCGTGAGCCCGCTGGAGCGCGACAACGCCGGTCGGGGCAGCCAGTTCCTCAACTTTCTGATGATCGAGACCGCGTTTTCAAAACCCGGCAACAAACACCACGAGGTCTTTCTGCGCCTGCACCACCGGTGCACGATTTACGACCTGATCAACGACTACGGTGCCAATGGCGAAGACTTCTTCGGCATTGGCTACCGGCGCTACTTCTGAGTCCCTTAACTCAAATGCTTACCGGCAATGCCGGTGAGCTCAAACATGCCGACCTGCGGCTTGCCGAACACCGCGAGTAACTTGGCATCTGCGTTGATCTGGCGCTTGTCCTTGGCGTCTTGCAGGCCGTTGGCTTTGATGTATTCCCACAGCTTTTTGATCACCTGAGGCCGCAAGATTGGCTCGCTGCCGATGACCGCAGCCAGCGCTGCGCTGGGTTGCTTGCCCGGCGCGCTGCTGGGCTTGCGGGGGGCTTTGACCGCAGCAGACTTGGCGGCCACCTTTTTGGCGGCTGCTTTCTTGGCCGGAACCTTTTTTGCCGCCACTTTCTTGGCCGCCGGTGTCAACGCTGCTTTGGCGGCGGCCTTGGCGGCGGCCTTGGCCGCAGCCTTGAACGCTGGTACGCGCGGCGGAAACTTGCTGGGCGCGAACTCAAAGTTCACCTTGCCGGCCTCCGCGTCCCAGGCCAGCATGGCTTTGAAGGCACGGCGGGTGCGCATGCTGACAAATTTGTCGAGTAGATCGGTCTTGCCGGTGGCCAGCAGCTTGTGCATTTGCTCGCGCGCAATCGGCTGCTGCAAGATGATCTGACCGCTTTTGAAGTCACAGCTGGGCACGGTTTGCACCAGGCTGGGAACCGCGTGGTCGCAGACGTAGTTTTTCCCGTGCTCGAACACCAGGCCGCCGGTTTGCGCGCCGCATTTGGGGCAGCCGCCCAGGGGCTCCTGGGCGCTGAAGTCAGCGAGTTCGCCCGACTCCTCGCCGGCCTTGTCGTCGCCGAAATCGAATTCGAGTTTGTAGTTCTTGGTTTCGTCGTCGAACTTGAGAACAATCTCGGAGGTGAAAGGCCAACCGGCTTTGGAGCGAAAACCTTCCAGCGGGCCGATTTTTTTGTCACGCAAAAACTGCTCGACCTCCGCCACCTCAAAGGTGCGCCCGGCGGGGGTTTTGCCGAATGAAAAACCGCAGCCCGCATCTGCCCCGCCCTTACCGGTGCAGGTGTAGCGGCGGTAGTTTTCTTTGACCACGCCGCCGCAGCTCGGGCAGCTGGCTTGGAGGGTGGCGTAGTCACCGGGAATCGTGTCGCGGTCGTATTCCTTGGCCTTGCGCACCATGCGCTCGGTCATGGACGCAATCTCCTGCATAAAGGCGTCGCGCCCGAACTCGCCCCGCTCCATCTTGGCCAGCTTGTATTCCCATTCGCCGGTGAGCTCGGCTTTGGACAGCTCCTCAACGCCCAGGCCGCGCAAAAGCGTCATCAGCTGAAAGGCTTTGGCCGTGGGAATCAGCTCGCGGCCTTCGCGCAGCATGTATTTTTCGGCCAGCAAGCCCTCGATGATGGATGAGCGCGTAGCCGGTGTGCCCAGGCCTTTTTCACGCATCGCCTCGCTGAACTCCTCGTCCTCCACGGTCTTGCCCGCGCCTTCCATCGCGCCGAGCAAGGTGGCTTCGCTGTAGCGCGCAGGCGGTCGGGTCTTGAGGCCTTTGGCCTCGGCGCTGTCGGTCTTCACCATCTCGCCGGGCTGCACCGGCACCAGGTTCTGGCCTTTGTCGCCGTCTTTGGCGTCATCCACTTCGGCAGCCGCTTCCTTGCCATAAATCGCCAGCCAACCCGGCTCTACCAGCACGCGGCCGGTGGTTTTGAAATGGTGGCTGTCCGCGCCCACGTCCACGGTGCTGATGCGCGTGGTGACCTGGTATTCGGCCGCCGGATAAAACACGGCGATAAAACGGCGCACCACAAAGTCGTAGAGTTTTTGCTCGGCATCCGACAAACCGCTGGGCGCTTCCAAGGTGGGGATGATGGCGAAGTGGTCGCTGACCTTGCTGTTGTCAAACACCTTTTTGCTGGGCTTGATGTACTGCTTGCTGATCGCGGTGCGCGCGAAGGGGGCCAAGTGGCCCATGCTGCTACCCGCGAGCATGGCCATGGTCTCATTCACCGTGGGTAAATAGTCCTCGGGGAGGTGGCGCGAGTCGGTACGCGGGTAGGTCAGCGCCTTGTGCCGCTCGTACAGGCTTTGGGCCAGGGCCAGCGTCGTTTTGGCGGAGAAGCCAAAGCGCCCGTTGGCCTCGCGCTGCAAGGTAGTGAGGTCAAACAAACCGGGGCTGCTCTTGTTGCTGGGTTTGCTTTCTTCGCGCACGCTGGCGGCTTTGCCGCGCACCGCATCGGCAATTGCCTGCGCTTGGGTCTGCGACCACAAGCGGTCTTCCTTTTTCTCGGCGTCATCGGCGTCTTTTTTGTGCGCAGGGTCAAACCATTTGGCGGCGTAGAAGCCGGCTTGTGCGCCAAATTCGGCATGGATTTCGAAGTAGTCGCGGCTGATGAATTTGCGGATTTGCTCTTCGCGCTCGACCACCACCGACAACGTGGGCGTTTGCACCCGGCCAACCGTGGTGAGGAAAAAACCGCCATCACGCGAGTTGAAGGCCGTCATGGCGCGCGTGCCGTTGATGCCGACCAGCCAATCGGCCTCGGAGCGGCAGCGTGCTGCGTCTGCCAGGGGCTGCATTTGCGCATTGGTGCGCAGCTGGGTGAAACCATCGCGGATGGCCTGCGGCGTCATGGACTGCAGCCACAAGCGGCGCACCGGTTTGCCAAGGGGTTTGGCGCCACCGGCATATTGCTCAATCAGGCGGAAGATCAGCTCACCTTCGCGCCCCGCATCGCAGGCATTGATCAGCTGGTCCACGTCTTTGCGCTTGGCCAGCTTCACCACGGCGTTCAGCCGGGTCTTGGTTTTATCGACCGGCTTCAAGTCAAAGTGCGGCGGAATCACCGGCAGATGGGCAAAGCTCCATTTGCCCCGCTTCACATCGAAAGCCTCAGGCGCCTGGATTTCCACCAAATGCCCCACCGCACTGGAGACTACGTACTGCTCGTTCTCGAAGTACTCATCGTGCTTGTCGAACTTGCCGCTCGCGGCGGTGAGCGCGCGCACGATGTCCTGGGCCACCGAGGGCTTCTCTGCAATCACCAGGGTTTTGGCAGCGGCCGTGGGGGTGGCGGAATCTTTGGTTTTCATGTGACTACAATCCAATTCTCGCGCGCACGCAGGCGCACGCTCACGCAGGTGCGCACACGCGCACCCATACGATTCACCATACCAAAGTTTTTGCCCCGTGGCCTCAACAGCATCGCGAGCGCGCACGCCACAGGTTTCACGGCGCACGGAGGTGCGGGCATCGGGCGTGCATGGCAAAGGCGTTTTTGCACTGCGTGCCATCCCCGCCGGGCAGCGCATCATGGAATACCGCGGGCAGGTCATCAACTGGGAAGAGGCGCTACAACGCCACCCGCATGACCCAACCCAACCCCACCACACTTTTTATTTCCACGTGGATGCCGACTGCGTCATCGACGCGCTGTACCAGGGCAACGCGGCACGCTGGATCAACCATGCGTGCGACCCCAACTGCGAATCCGAGGTGCGCAATGGCCGCGTCTTCATCCGTGCCCTGCGTGACATCGCGCCCGGCGA
Source organism: Betaproteobacteria bacterium (assembly GCA_009924455.1). Lineage (GTDB taxonomy): Bacteria > Pseudomonadota > Gammaproteobacteria > Burkholderiales > Burkholderiaceae_C > Allorhodoferax. Next base: position 8,517 of record RFRO01000022.1, on the reverse strand, counting down.
GGAACTGAATTACGACTATGGCCTGGTACTCGAAGCCCGCCACACGCCCAAGGTGAAAGCGGATTACGCCTGCCGCTGTGGCAGCCCCGCGTGCCGCGGCACCATGCTGGCACCCAAAAAGCGCCAGCGCTAGCGCACACCCCCTATGTCTGGCCTACCCCATTCCAACGCTGTGGCCTGGCCGGTCGAAGACCTGCAGCGCGCACTGGAACCCCTGCTCGCCGGAATCACCATGGAGGTGATGGCCGAGGTGGATTCCACCAACAGCGAATTGATGCGCCGCATCCGCCAGGGCCAGCACGCACCGCTGCTCTTGGTCGCAGAGCGCCAAAGCGCAGGCCGGGGTCGACAGGGCCGCAGCTGGCTCAGCCACACCGACCCGCAGGGCCAGCCGCATGCGCATGCATCGCTGACCTTTTCGCTGGGCCTGCCACTGCAGCGCAACGACCTGTCCGGCCTGTCGCTGGCCGTTGGCGTGGCGCTGGCAGACGCTCTGCATCCGGCGATCGGACTCAAATGGCCTAATGATCTGTGGTGGGATGGTCGCAAACTCGGCGGAATTCTGATTGAAACGGCTAACCAGGGAGCGCACCGGTTCGTGGTCATCGGTGCCGGGCTGAACCTGAGCCCACCACCGGGCAACGATTTGCGCAACCCAGCGGCAGGACTGCAACAGCTGCTGCCCGACCTGGATGCCCCGGCACTGCTGACCCACGTGGTGCGGCCTCTGGTGCAGGCGCTGGTGCGTTTCGAGGCGGGTGGATTTGCGCCGGTGCAGGCGGCCTTCGCCAAACGCGACGTGCTGCTGGGCAAACCGCTGGATTGCAGCGACGGCCGCAGCGGAACCGGCGCCGGTGTGGACGCACGCGGCGCGCTGCTGCTGCATACTGCGCACGGATTGGAGACTGTGGTCAGCGACGAGGTGAGCGTGCGCCCTTTTCCCCACCACGCCCTACCCTGACACGCACCTGCCATGCTGAGAAATCTGGTTTTACTGCTGCTGACCGCCAACATCCTGTACTTCGCATGGACTGCAGGCCTGCTGGAAAGTTACGGCCTTTCACCCCAGCGCGGTAGCGAGCCGCACCGGATGGAGGAGCAATTGCAGCCACAGGCGCTTCAGCCCGTGCGAACGCAGGAGACCCCGGGTGCGGGGCCCACATCGACCACCGAATGTCTGCGCAGCGGTCCGTGGGACAAAGAGCAATCCGCCAGTCTGCGTGCCGCTTTGCAAGATGCGTTGCCGCAAGACAGTTGGCGGCTGGAATCCGTGACCGCGCCGCCCCGGTGGATTGTGTACATGGGTAAATTTTCCAGCGCCGAGATGCTCAAACGCAAGCAGGCGCAGGTCGTGTCCCTTACCGGCGTCAAGGGCCAGGAGCCGCGCGATGCGGCCTTGCTCCCCGGAATTTCTTTGGGTGGTTTTGACACCGAGCCCCTGGCGCAAGCCGAGTTGGCGCGCCTGAACAAGCTGGGCGTGCGCACGGCCCGGGTGGTTCAAGAAAATGATCCAACGGTCAAAAACATGCTGGTTCTGCCTTCCGTGACCAAAGACCTGCAGCCGGCATTGATGGAGCTCAGCCCCCTGCTCGCGGCACATGCGCTGCAGGCCTGCGAATAGGCCGACAGTGCTCAGCCGCTCAGGCTGACGTTGTCACCGCTTCCATCCCGGCGAACCGCACCGTGAAGCACGCACCGGGTGGGCTGTGCCCGGGGCGGCTGGCGTCTACCGACACCGACGCTGCGTGTTGACGGGCGATTTCCAGCACGATGGGCAAGCCCAGCCCCGAACCGTCCATGCGGGTGCCGAGTGCGCGGTAAAAGGGCCGGAAAACGAGTTCGCGCTCGGCTTGCGCAATGCCAGGGCCGGAATCTTCGACTTGCAAGACCACAGCCCGGCTGAACGGGTCCACCAGCAACCGCGTTGTGATCACGCCCGGCGCGTCCTGGGAGGACGGCGTGTAGTTGATGGCGTTGTCCACGAGGTTCAAAACCATCTCCCGCAGCAGTGTGGGGTTGCCCCGGATGACGGTGCCGGACGTGCCGGGCTCCGGTCCTTCGTAGCCCATGTCCAGAAATTTCACCAAAGCACGCGGCGCGCAATCGTGCATCACGTCCACCGCTATTTGCGCGAGGTCGCAGGGCTCATGCTGCAGCACCACCCCACTGCTCTCCGCACGGGCCAGCGACAGCAGCTGGTTCACGGTATGCGTGGCCCGGATGCTGGAGCGGCCGATCTGCCGCAGCGAGAGCTTCAGGTCGTCAGCGCTGGCGCCCTCGCGTTGCGCCAGATCCGCTTGCATGCGCAACCCCGCCAGCGGGGTTTTGAGCTGATGCGCCGCTTCGGCTAAGAAGCGCTTCTGGGTGGCGATGGAGTCGGTCAGTCGCAACAACAAGTCGTTGACCGAGGACACCAAAGGCATTAACTCCACCGGCACGGTCTGGGCATCCAACGGGCTGAGGTCTTGCGGATCGCGTGCGCGGATGCGCTCCTCCAAGCGGTGCAGCGGCTTGATCGCCTGCACCAGCGCCAGCCATACCAGCAGGACCGCTAATGGCAGGATGGCGAACTGCGGCAACATCACGCCCTTGACTATTTCAGTGGCCAGCAGCGCGCGCTGGTCCATGGTCTCCGCCACTTGAACCAGGGCCGGGTGTCCAGGCGCGACCGGCAACTGCACCCAGATAGCGGCCACCCGCAACGTCTTGCCATGGGTTTGCACTTCACGCAAAAACGGACGGCCGCTGCCATATTCCTCGCCAATGTCTTCAGGCGGGGGCAGCTTGCTATCCCCACCCAGCAGGGTGCCATCGGGCCCCAGAATTTGGTAGTACGCGGTATCGGACTCAACGGCCCCCAGCAAGGGATGCGCAGCCGGGCTGGGTTGGAAGCGGGGCTTCTGGTTCTCTACGGTGATCAGGCGCGAAAGCGCTACGGCATGGGTTTCCAGTGCCCTGTCAAATGGCTTGTCGGCCAATCCCTGCGCCACCAGCCATGTCAGCACCAGACTGATGGGCCACAGCAGCAAAATGGGTGTGAGCATCCAATCCAGGATCTCGGAAAAAAGAGAGCTCTGCTCTCTGCGGAAGATCTTCACAAATCAGCCTGGAATTTTTTCCAAACAGTAGCCCAGACCGCGCACCGTGGCGATGCGGATCGGACCTTTTTCAATCTTTTTGCGCAAGCGGTGGATATACACCTCAATGGCGTTGTTGCTGACCTCTTCGCCCCATTCGCACAGCCGCTCGACGAGTTGGTCTTTACTCACCAAACGCCCGGTACGCTGCAACAAGACTTCCAACAAACCCAGCTCCCGCGCGGACAAATCCACCATCCGGCCTTCGATGGTCGCCACGCGTCCCGTCTGGTCATAGGTCAGTGGCCCGTGTTTGATGATGCTGGAACCCGCACCCGTTCCCCGCCGCACCAGTGCGCGCACGCGTGCCTCCAGCTCCTGCAAGCTGAAGGGTTTGGCCATGTAGTCATCGGCACCGTAATCCAGGCCCTTGACGCGCTCGTCCACGCTGTCAGCGGCGGTAAGAATCAGCACCGGCAAGGTGGAGCCCCTTGCGCGCAAGCGCTTGAGCACATCCAGCCCGTGCATGCGGGGCAAACCGAGGTCCAGAATCAAGAGGTCAAACTCGGTGTTCGTCATCAAGGCCGCATCGGCTTCGGTGCCACTGGCCACGTGGTCTACCGCAGCGCCGGCCACACGCAAGGCCCGCAACAAGCCGTCTGCCAGCACCTGATCGTCTTCTGCAATCAATATCCGCATGGTGTGTCCCCCGGGGGTTGCAGTGGCAAGGTGATAGTCCATTCTAGGCCGCTGAACCCGTGTTCGGGTTTGCACTAATGGCCGCAATACGCCTCCAAACCCAGCGCCACCACGGTCGCCACCTCGTCCCCGACCGCCTCGGCCAGCTCAGCCTGCGCCTGGTCTGCGGCGGCCTGATAGGCCTGCAGCCAGGCCAGTCCGCTGCCGGTGAAAACGATGCGCCTGGCCCGCCCATCCCGGGGGTCCTCCTCGCGCTGCACCATGCCCCAGGCCTCGCACTGCGTCACCAAGGCCGCCATGGCCTGCTTGGTCATGCCGGCGCGCTGCGCCAACTCGGTCAGTCTCGCGCCCTCGGGGGGCAAATGGCGGGTGATATGGATATGTGCCGCGCCCACCTGTGCGCGCGCGGCCAGGTTAGACAAACCCAGTGGAACCGCCGGGTTGCGCGCCACCAGATCCAAAACCCGCGCGTCAAAACGCTCGAGGGCCAGGCGCAACCAATGCCCGACATGGGTGTGGGCGCCCGGTGGTCGGCTTTCAGTGGATGACTGGGTCGGTAATGGCATGGGGTCTAGATGGTAATGCAAACTGACCAATAAATTCATCGAAATGAATCCATGGGGATATACAATGCTGTTCAGGCATACAGGCTGTGTTTATTAGCAGACAGCGAAATGCCCCGGATTCCACCTAACCCACTTCAGGAGAAACGCCATGGACGCCATCGTCAAGCCCCTCACCGCCAATGCGGAAAAAACCAAAGCCCTGCAGGTCGCGCTGGCCCAGATTGAAAAGCAATTCGGCAAGGGCACCATCATGCGCCTGGGCGAGGGGGAAGTCATCGAAGACATCCAGGTTGTCTCCACCGGCTCGCTGGGCTTGGACATCGCGCTGGGCGTAGGCGGCCTGCCACGCGGACGGGTGATCGAGATTTACGGCCCTGAATCGTCCGGCAAAACCACGCTCACACTCCAAGTGGTTGCCGAAATGCAGCGGCAAGGCGGCCAGTGCGCATTCGTGGACGCCGAGCACGCGTTGGACATCCAGTACGCGCAAAAGCTCGGCGTCAACCTGCAAGACCTGCTGATCAGCCAACCCGACACGGGCGAACAGGCGCTGGAAATCGTTGACAGCCTGGTGCGCTCGGGTGCAGTGGATTTGATCATCGTCGACTCGGTGGCCGCCCTGACCCCCAAAGCAGAGTTGGAAGGCGAAATGGGCGACTCGCTGCCCGGCCTGCAGGCCCGCCTGATGAGCCAGGCCTTACGCAAACTGACTGCGCACATCAAGAAAACCAACTGCATGGTGATCTTCATCAACCAAATCCGCATGAAGATCGGCGTCATGTTCGGCTCGCCCGAAACCACCACCGGCGGCAATGCGCTGAAGTTCTATTCCTCGGTGCGCCTGGATATCCGCCGCACCGGCACCATCAAAAAGGGCGAAGAGGCTATCGGTAACGAAACCAAGGTCAAGGTGGTCAAAAACAAGGTTGCTTCACCCTTCAAAACCGCTGAATTCGACATCCTGTTTGGCGAAGGCATCAGCCGCCACGGCGAGATCATCGACATGGGTGTCAACGCCAACATCATCGAAAAATCGGGTGCTTGGTACGCCTACCAGGGCGAAAAAATCGGCCAGGGCCGTGACAACGCCCGCGAGTTCCTGCGCGAGAACCCGTCGCTTTCCTACGAAATCGAGAACAAGGTGCGCGAATCGCTGGGTATTCCGCTGCTGGCTGGCACACAGCCCGAAGCAACAGCCAAAGTCGCCAAGCTCAGCAAGAAAGACGCTGCCGCGTTGGCGGGTTAATCAGCCGCTGCAACCCGCACGTATGCCAGCGACACGCCCCCCACCCAGCCTGATGGGGCGCGCCCTGCGCCTGCTCAGCAGCCGCGAGCACTCCCGTGCGGAGCTTGAAGCGAAATTGCAGCAGTACGAGGAGGCGCCCGGCGCGCTGGCGGCGGTGCTGGACAAGTTGGTGGAAAAAGACTTCATCAACGAAGGCCGGGTGGTGGCATCCATCCTGCACCGGCGAGCGCCCAAGCTGGGCGCCTCGCGCATCCAGCATGAGCTCAAGTCCAAAGGTTTGGCTCCGCAGGCGGTCGCCGACGCGGTGGCCGAGTTGCGCACCACCGAGTTGGAGCGCGCCCGTGCCGTCTGGCAGCGCAAATACGATGGCCCGCCCACCACCACGGCAGAACGGGCCAAGCATTACCGCTTTCTGGCCACGCGGGGGTTTTCAGGCGAGGTGGTCGCCAAGCTTTTAGGCGATGCCCCTCACGAGTGGGGGCATGAATAATTCACTATCATCCCCCGGTGATGCAGAACCCACGAAAGCCGGCCGATGATTGTTGAACTGGGGCACTATGCCCTGATACTGGCCCTCCTGGTGGCCTTGCTCCAAGGAATTCTGCCGCTCGTCGGCGCGGCCACCCGCAACTGGCATTGGCAATCACTGGCCCGCCCTGCGGCCATCATGCAGTTCCTGCTGGTCAGCCTGGCCTTTGCGGCGCTGGCCTATGCCTTCCAAGAGAACGATTTCTCGGTTCGCTACGTCGCCGACCATTCCAATACCCGCCTGCCCCTGATGTACCGCTTTGCCGCGGTCTGGGGTGGCCACGAGGGCTCCTTGCTGCTGTGGCTGGAGCTGTTGGCCATTTGGACGGTGGCGGTGGCGATTTTTTCGCGCCAGATGCCCCTGGCTATGGTGGCGCGCGTCATCGCGGTGCTTGGGCTGACCTCCACAGGCTTCCTGTTGTTTGTGCTGACTACATCCAACCCGTTTGAGCGGCTCTTTCCGGTACCGATGGAGGGAAAAGACCTCAACCCCCTGTTGCAAGACCCGGGGCTGGTGATTCACCCACCCATGCTTTACATGGGCTACGTCGGTTTTTCCGTCGCTTTCGCGTTCGCGATTGCGGCCTTGCTAGCCGGCAGGCTCGATGTGGCGTGGGCGCGTTGGTCGCGTCCATGGACCTTGGTGGCCTGGGTGTTCCTGAGCTTCGGGATCGGCCTGGGCTCCTGGTGGGCGTACAACGAGTTGGGCTGGGGCGGTTGGTGGTTCTGGGACCCGGTTGAAAACGCCTCGCTAATGCCCTGGCTCTGCGGCACAGCGCTGATCCACAGCCTGATGGTCACCGAGAAGCGCGGAAGTTTCAAAGCCTGGACCGTGTTACTGGCGATCAGCGCGTTTTCGCTGTCGCTGCTGGGGACTTTTCTGGTGCGCTCGGGTGTGCTCAATTCGGTGCATGCGTTTGCCTCTGACCCGACGCGCGGCGTGTTCATCCTGGTCTTTTTGGCTTTGGTGGTGGGCAGTTCGCTGACCTTGTTCGCCTGGCGTGCCGGCGCGGTCAGCCTGGGCGCCAAGATGGCCTGGGTGTCGCGTGAATCGGTGCTTCTGAGCAACAGCGTGTTGTTGGTGGTGGCCACTGCCGCGGTGCTGCTGGGCACGCTCTACCCCATGGTCATTGACGCCCTCAACATGGGCAAACTGTCTGTTGGCCCGCCGTACTTCAATACGGTTTTTGTTCCTTTGATGGTTCCGGTGCTGTTTTTGATGGTTCTGGGTGTGCGGGCGCGCTGGCGCGAATCCACCTTGCAGGAATGGCTGCAGCCTTTGCGACGCATCGCTGTGGCGGCGCTGCTGGGCGGCGGCATGGTTGCACTGTATTTCGGCTGGTCCTGGGGTGTGGCAGGCGGCATGGCGCTGGGCATCTGGGTGATTTTGGGCACCTTGGAGCCTGCGGTGGAGCGCTTGCGCAAACCGGGCAAGATTCCGCTGTCCTTTTTCGCCATGCATTGCGCGCACCTGGGTATGGCGGTCCTGGTCATTGGTGTGACTTTGGTCAAAGGCTATGAAGTCGAGAAAGATGTCCGCATCGCCGCAGGCGACACCGTCACTTTGGGCGACTACAGCTTTGAATTGCAGCGGGTCACCGAAGTCACCGGCCCCAACTACGTGGCCAAACGCGCCGAGGTGCTGGTCAAACGCAAAGGCGACACCGTGACAACCCTGTTCCCGGAAAAGCGCCGTTACCCCTCCACCGCCATGCCCATGACCGAAGCGGCGATTGACACCAACCTCTGGCGCGATCTGTATGTTTCCCTCGGCGAGCCGCTGAACAATCCCGAGCAGGAATGGAGCATGCGCTTTTATCTGAAGCCCTTCCTCTCATGGATATGGCTGGGCGTGCTGATGATGGTGTTCGGCGGTCTGCTGGCGGTCAGCGATAAGCGCTACCGCCGAAGCGCTGAAGCACGGCTTGCGGGTGCGGGCGCAACAGCCTGAGACCACGATGAAAAAAATCATCCTGATCCCGCTGGCGCTATTCGTGGTGCTGCTGGCGTTCCTAGCAGTCGGCTTGAAGCGGGATCCGCATGAAATCCCCTCCCCGCTCGTCAACCGTCCGGCACCGGCGTTCTCTTTGCACACTCTGAAGGCTGACCCAGAGCTGTTTTCGCCTGACGCCATGCGCGGCAAGGTCTGGATGCTCAACGTCTGGGCGACCTGGTGCGGTGCCTGCCAGGAAGAACACCCGGTTCTGGTGTCGTTTGCCCGCGAGGGCTTGGTCCCCTTAGTCGGTCTGAGTTACAAGGAAGTGCAGACCAACGATGAACCTGCCGGCAAACCGCTGGGCCCTGAGGAGAAGCTGGCCATGGCCCGCCAGCGCAGCCTGAACTGGCTGCGTGTCAAGGGCGACCCCTACAGCCTGGTGGCGATGGATTTGGATGGGCGTGT
>RFRO01000210.1 GCA_009924455.1 Betaproteobacteria bacterium | reverse complement strand
GGTGTGGTAGTTTTCCCAGGTGAAATGCTGTGGGAACAGACTGAAGCTGGCCACAATTTCGCCATTGGTCTTGAACGACATATTCACCATCCAGTACACGCTTTTTGCGTCAAAAACTGCGACAGGAAGGTGGTCGAATTGCCAGGCCCACCGCCCGTGAGCACAAAGGGCTCCGTGTAAATCATGAAGCTGTCCATAAAACGCAGCAGCACCGCAATCACCAAGACGCCGCGCATCTTGGGCAACTGCACGTACCAGAACACCGCCCATTTGCTGGCCCCGTCAATGCGCGCAGCCTGGTAATAGGCATCGGGAATCGCGCGCAAGCCCGCATACCCCAGCAGACCCACCAGCGGCGTCCAGTGCCATACGTCCATCAGCAGCACGGTCAACCACGCGTGCGTGGCGTTGCCGGTGTAGCTGTAATCGATGCCCATGCCTTGCAGCGCTGCGCCCATAAGGCCGATGTCGGCACGCCCAAAAATCTGCCAGATGGTTCCCACCACATTCCAGGGAATCAACAAGGAGAGCGACACAAGCACCAGTGTGGCGGAAGACTTCCAGCCCGTGGCCGGCATGGACAGCGCCAGCAGAATGCCCAGCGGAATCTCAATCAGCAGCACGGCCAGCGAGAAGTTCATCTGCCGCCACAAAGCGCCGTGCAACTCTTCGTCGCGCATGATGGCCGAGAACCACTCGGTACCCACAAAAATCCGCCGCTCGGGCGAGATGATGTCCTGTACCGAGTAATTGACCACCGTCATCAGCGGCAGGATGGCCGAGAACGCCACGCACAGCAGCACCGGCAGAATCAAAAACCAGGCCTTCTGGTTGACCGGTTTAGTGCTATCGCTCATGCCACGATCTCCTCATTCCGGTAGAGGCAGGTTTTATCGCCCAGCACCTTGAACCACACCGTCTCACCCAAAGGCGTATGGCCAGCGCCCGTGTCCAGACGGGCCTTCACCAAATGCCCATCGATGGTGGCGCTCCAGATGAAATGGGTGCCCACGTCCTGCACCTGTTTGAGCACCATGGGCAAGGAACCGGGGCTGTGCGGCGTCACGCGCTCGACAAACTCCGGGCGGATACCCAGCTTCAAATCACCGGAAGGCAAGGTCTGGCCTGCGCGCGGCTGGCCCAGCGGCACGCCGCAGCACTGCAAGCCGTTGCCGTCGGAGTTAACCGGTAAAAAATTCATACCCGGCGAGCCGATGAAGTAGCCCACAAAGCTGTGGCTGGGCCGCTCAAACAACTCGGCAGCCGGGCCCATTTGCACCGCCCGCCCGCGCGTCATCACCACCACCTGCTGGGCAAAGGTCAGCGCCTCCACCTGGTCGTGGGTCACATAAATCAGGGTCAACTTGAGCTCGTTGTGGATTTGCTTGAGCTTGCGGCGCAACTGCCATTTCAGGTGCGGGTCAATCACGGTCAGCGGCTCATCAAAGAGCACCGCGGACACATCCGAACGCACCAGCCCGCGCCCCAAGGAAATCTTTTGCTTGGCATCGGCGCTCAAGCCTGATGCGCGTTGGTTGAGTTGGCCGCTCATGTCCAGCATCTCGGCAATCTCGCCGACCCGCTTTTTGATCTGGTCGGCCGGCACGCGCCGGTTGCGCAAAGGAAAGCCCAGGTTCTCCGCCACCGTCATGGTGTCGTAAATCACCGGGAACTGGAACACCTGCGCGATATTGCGCGCCTGCGGCGTGGCACGGGTCACATCCTGCCCGTCAAAGCGCACCGTTCCCTGGGATGGCACGACCAGCCCCGACATGATGTTGAGCATGGTGGTTTTGCCGCAGCCCGAGGGCCCCAGCAAGGCATACGCGCCGCCGTCTTCAAAAGTCATCTTCAGCGGCAGCAAGGCGTAATCCTCATCCCGCACGGGATGGGCTTTGTAGGAATGGGCAAGGTCCAACTCAATGCGCGCCATCTCAAGCCCCTCCCCGCGCCGCGCCACGTTGCACATCCACCGGTGCGCGCAACAGCGCGCCCTGCGCATCAAACAGGTACACATCCTGGGGGTTGAAATGCATGGTCACCGCAGCGCCCAATTCAAAGTAGTGCACGCCCACCAACTGCGCCACCACCGCGCCCAACGGCGTACTCAGGTGCACAAACGTATCGGAGCCCGAAATCTCGGCCAGCTCGGCCACCCCGGCCATCGCCGCATCACCGGGCCGCGCATGCAGGTGCAGCGCACTGGCACGCAAGCCGGCGGTCAACGCGCCAGCGGCCACCGGACCCTCCCACGGCAGGTTCAAGCTGCCACCCAATTGCAGGCCATCGCCGGCAGCGCGCGCCGCCAGCAAATTCATCGGCGGGTCACTGAAAGCCCGCGCCACGCGGATGGACTGCGGACGCTGGAACACCTCTGCGGTCGGGCCATATTGCAGCAACTCACCGGCATCCATCACCGCCGTGTAGCCACCCAGCAGCAAGGCTTCGCCCGGCTCGGTGGTGGCGTATACCACGGTGGAATTAGATGCAGCAAACAAAGCCGTGAGCTCGTCGCGCAGTTCCTCGCGCAGCTTGTAGTCCAGATTGACCAAGGGCTCGTCGAGCAACAAGAG
>RFRO01000209.1 GCA_009924455.1 Betaproteobacteria bacterium | reverse complement strand
GTTTCATGGCGGAATACAAAAAGAGACAGGGAGAGGCCCGGTGTGGCGGGGAAGGGCCGGTGTGCCAGCCGGTGGGCGGCATACAGCGCGGTGGCTGGAGCTGCGCGAGCAGGCGGCGTAGCTAACGCTCTTTGCGCAAAAAGAAGTGTTCGATGGCGTGGCTGGCGCGCTCGCGTGCCACCGTGTCGGCGCCATGCAGTTCCGCAAAAGCGCCGTGCAGCATTTTTTGCGTCAAACCTTTGGACAAGGCTTCCAGCACCGCCTCCACATCCTCGCCTTTGGCCAGCGCTTTGCGTGCGCGTGCCATTTCGTGGGCGCGCCAGGCGTCGGCCTGGGCATTGAGTTGCTGGATAAGGGGCACGGTGTGGCGCTGGTCCAGCCAGTGCATAAAGCTTTGCACCCCTGCGTCCACAATCGCTTCGGCCTGGGCCACGGCGGCCTGGCGGTTGGCCTGGCCGGTTTGCACCACGCCGGCCAAGTCGTCCACGGTGTAGAGATACACGTCGCCCAGCTTTTTCACCTCGGGCTCGATGTCGCGCGGCACCGCCAGGTCCACCATAAACATGGGGCGGCGCTTACGTTTTTTCAGGGCCCGCTCCACAGCGCCTAAGCCGATAATGGGCAGGGTGCTGGCGGTGCAGCTGATCACCGCATCAAACTCGGCCAGCCGGTCCGGCAGGTCCGACAAGCGCATCACTTCGGCGCCAAAGCGTCCGGCCAATTGCTCGCCGCGCTCCAGCGTGCGGTTGGCGATGGTGATGGACTTGGGGTTTTTGGCGGCAAAGTGGGTGCTGCACAGCTCAATCATCTCGCCCGCACCGACAAACAGCACATGGGTTTCGCCCAAGTCTTCGAACAACTGCGAGGCCAAGCGCACAGCGGCGGCCGCCATGCTGATGGAATGCGCGCCAATCTCGGTTGAGCTACGAACCTCTTTTGCAATCGCAAATGAGCGCTGGAAGAGTTGGTTGAGGGTGGTGCCTAAAGCCCCTGCATCGGATGCGGCGCGCACGGCGTCCTTCATCTGGCCCAAAATTTGGGGCTCCCCGAGCACCATCGAATCGAGCCCGCTGGCCACCCTGAACGCGTGCCGCGCGGCATCGTTTTCTTGCAAGGTATAGGTGTGGGTCTTTAGCGCATCGGCACTGACGCCGCCAGACTGGGCCAGCCAGTCCAAGGTTTGCTGGATTTGCCTCTCACTGCCCGCGCCGTAGATTTCGGTGCGGTTGCAGGTCGACAAGATGGCGACCTCGCTGTCTTGGGATACGGCCCGTCGCAGACCGTCCAGGGTGGCACCCATTTGTTCGGTCGCAAAAGCAAAACGGCCCCGCAAATCGAGCGGGGCGGTGTTGTGATTGAGGCCAAGAGCCCAGACTGCCATCCTCGAATTATAAAATTGACGCCTATGGGCCCACTAGACCAACTGATACACCTGCTTAACTTCTTTGCGCCTGCATGGGGCGTAGCGTTTTTCTGCGTGGTTTTTGCGCAGCTTGCAGCGCGGCGCTGGTTGCCAGAGTCTCGGTGGGGCTGGATGCGCCAGCTCACGGTGAGTGGCGTATTAGGTTCTGTGGTGTTGGTCTCTGGTTTGGTTTTCTTTGGCATCGACGGCAAGATGGCCACTTACGGAGCCTTGGTTGTGGTGTGCGCGAGCGCCCAATGGACCATGTGCCGAGGCTGGTACGAATAGTCCCTACAAGGCCTCGCGTCATAGGGCCCTGCGGTAACATGCGTGGTTACCCCGTGCTAACCCCCCTATGAACGCTCCCACCCCGCTAAATTTACTGCTGGCACAGCCCACGGAAGCGCCTCGGCTGCGCGAAATTCCTTACAACTACACCTCATTTTCTGACCGCGAAATCGTCATCCGATTGCTGGGTGTTGCGGTTTGGGATTTGCTTTTGCGCCTGCGCCAAGAACGACGCACTGGACGCTCTGCGCGCATGCTCTACGAAGTGTTGGGCGATATTTGGGTGGTACAGCGCAACCCCTACCTACAAGACGACCTGCTAGACAACCCTCAGCGGCGTCGCCAGTTGGTCGACGCCTTGCACCACCGTTTGGGCGAAGTGCAGCGCCGCCGCTCCAACGAAGACGCCGAGCGTGACGCGCTGGTCGGCCAATTGTTAGAGGCCGCAAGCCGCGCAGTGGAGGCCTTTAACGCCGAGTTTGAAGCGATTGCGAGTTTGCGCAAAAAAACAGCACGCCAACTCAAAAAATACACGGCGAACGACAACATCAAATTTGACGGTTTGTCGCGCGTGTCCCATGTGACGGATGCGACCGACTGGCGTGTCGAGTACCCGTTTGTGGTGCTCACACCTGACACCGAGGTCGAGATGGCTGGCTTGGTCAAAGGCTGTATCGATCTGGGTCTGACCATCGTGCCGCGCGGCGGCGGCACGGGGTACACCGGCGGCGCAGTGCCACTCACGTGGAAGAGTGCCGTCATCAACACCGAAAAGCTCGAAGCCATGACCGAGGTCGAGCACATTCAATTGGCGGGACTTGACAACCCTGTACCCACCATTTGGACCGAAGCGGGTGTTGTCACCCAACGTGTGGCGGATGCGGCTGAACGCGCAGGCTATGTGTTTGCGGTGGACCC
>RFRO01000208.1 GCA_009924455.1 Betaproteobacteria bacterium | reverse complement strand
GGTGAGCATGGCGGCCACCTGGGCTGTACCCATGGCATTGACATTGACCGTGGTCAGAATAACCAGATCCGCTGTCTCAAAAACCTGCAACTGGCTGGTGGTCAAGGCTGTCACGTTGGCCGTGCTCAGGCCCAGCACCTGGGTCGTCGTGAGGGCCACCACCTGGTCGGTGGTCGCGGCAGCGATCTGGCTGGCCGACAAGGCGCGTAGCTGCGCAGTCGAGAAAGCCGCGAAATCCGTGGTTTCCAGCGCGGCAATCTGTTCTGACGTGAGCGCCAGCACCTGCAGCGTAGCCAGGGCAACAATCTGGTTGCTGGTCAATGCGACGGTCTGGTCGGTGGTGACCGCCGCGACCTGGTTGGTGGTCAGGGCGCGCACATCGGTCGTGCTCAGAACCGCCAGGTCTTGGACTTCTAGCGCGGCAATTTGGCCCACGCTGAGTGCGGCCGCCTGGGCGCTGGACAGGGTGGCGGCCTGCGCGGTCGTCATCGCGACCACTTGGTCTGTGGTCAGCGCAGCAATCTGCGTGGTGCCCAGGGCCAGTATCTGGCGCGTGGTCAGGCCGGCAAGCTGGTCGGTGGTCGCTGCGGCAATTTGGGCGACGGTCAGGCCCCGTACCGCGACGGTGCTCAAAGCGGCCAGATCCTGGGTCTGTACCGTCACCAGTTGTTCGACGGTCAGTGCGGCCGCCTGGGCGCTGGTCAGCACCGCTGCTTGCACATCCGAGAGCGCGACGAGCTGGTCTGTGGTCAACGCGGCCACCGAAGCGGTCAGCAGACCAAGCACTTGGCTGGTCGTCAATGCCAGCACCTGGACGGTGCTCAAAAGAACCAACTGGTCGGTCCACATGGCACGAAGCGCCGTGCTGGACAGGGCCGCCAGGTCGGTGGTCTCCAGAGCCGCCAGCTGATCCGAGGTCAGTGCAGCCGACTGGTTGGAAGTGATCGCCGCGGCCTGCGTGGCGCTGAGCGCCAGGATTTGGTCTGTGGTCAGGCCTGCAAATTGGTCTGTACTCAGTGCAATCAGCTGGCGGGTCGTGATGGCCAACATCTGACTGGTCAGCAGGGCCGCGACCTGTTCACTTAGCAGGGCGCGCAGGTTGACCGTGCTTAGCGCCACCAGATCCGCGGTTTCGAGATAGGTCAGCTGCTGGGTGGTCAAAGCCACCACATTGGCCGTGCTCAGCCCGGCGAACTGGGCTGTACTCAGCGCCACCAATTGGTCGCTGGACAAGGCCGCGATCTGGTCGGAGCCCAGAACCCGCAGCTGGGTCGTACTGGCTACTGCCAGATCTGCGGTTTGCAGGGCATAAATCTGGTCTGTCGTCAGGCTGGCCAGCTGCGTGGTCAGCATGGCCACCAGCTGCGCAGTGCCCAAGCCGGCAACGCTATGTGTAGTCAGGGAAACCAGCTGGTCGGTACTCAAGGCGGCCACCTGGCGGGTCGCCAAGGCGGCGATCTGGTTTGTTGAAAGCGCAGCCAGTTGATCGGTAGAGATGGCCCGCACACTGGCAGTCGACACGGCGGCCAGATCGGCCGCCTCCAGCGCAGCCAGTTGGCTGGTGGCCATTGCAGCGGCTTGCGCCGTGGTCAACGATGCAGCCTGGGCAGTGCCCAAGGCCACGATGCTGTCAGTGGCCAGCGCCACGACCTGGTCGGTGGTCAGCGCCTGTATTTGCTTGGAGGTCAGCGCTGCCACCTGGACGGTGTTCAAGGCCAATAGCTGCTGTGTTGTGAATGTCTGGATGGCAGCCGATCCGACGACGGCCAAATCCACGGTTTCAAAGGCCGCGACCTGCGCCGTGGTCAAGATGGCAATTTGCGCGGTGCCCAACGCAGCTGCATCCGCCGTGGTCAGCGCCGCGAAGTCCGTGGTGGACAGAGCCGCTAAGGCAGTAGTTGTGTATGTAGCCATCGTGTACCCAATTAATTGTTTGCACCGGTCGTTTCATCTGCGACCGCCCGGTGTCCAACGTTTCCATCTCGCGCTTCCTGCGTATCGGCACCAGAACCCAAGTCCTTAGCCCCAAGCGCACCCTGACCCACAAAAATCCCGGTTTTCCGACACATCCGCATGCCATGCCCCATGCCTGCGCACAACAGGCGGAAGTGCCAACTTTTTCTGCATCAACTTGCCTCCGGCGTATGCATACACACGCTGTGCAAAGGCAAGTTCTGGCCACCACGGGCATTCCGGCGTCCATGGACGGCAAACAATTGCAGTGCTTAGGCGTCCAAACGCCTTCTCACCACCACCCAGTTGCCGCTCAACAGCCCGCGCGAAGTCCCCGTGAAATAGACCTCCAAGCGGTTTCAAGCAAATTTCAGGCCACGCAATACAGACAGCGGTTCTCAAGTTCTCCAAAACGGTGCCGATTCACGCAGTAACTCCCGTATCGACGTGAAAGGTGTGTATGAACAACGCTGTAATGAAAATTGACCCAGCCGAGCCCGGGCAACAAATTGCGCCCCTGCGCCGCTATCCGTTTGACCAGATGGGCGTGGGCGACTCCATACTCATAGACGACTTCCGCCTGGCCCAAAGTGCCAGGGTTTCTGCGATTAACTACATCAAGCGTCATGATTTAGGCTGGAAATTCAGTATTCGTAA
>RFRO01000207.1 GCA_009924455.1 Betaproteobacteria bacterium | reverse complement strand
CGACACCAGAAGAATTGACGCCCCAGTCGTGTGACCGGGGCGTCTTTCATGTGGGGACGCGTCGCCGCTTTGGGCCCCGGCTCACACCACCTTGCGCGCTGCCACCAGCGTCATGGGGTCCGGCGTGGACATCTGCGGTCGACCGAACAGGAACCCCTGGAAGTGGCGGCAGCCGTCGTCGAGCAGACGGGTCCACTGCTCATGGGTCTCCACGCCCTCGGCCACCACGCGCAGGTCGAGCGCGTTGCACATGGCCAGGATGGCGCGCACGATGGCGGCGTCACTTGGATGGTGCAGGATGCGCCGCACGTAGCTCTGGTCGATCTTCACCTCGTGCACGGGCAGCTTCTGCAGGAAGGTGAGCGACGAGTTGCCCGAACCGAAGTCGTCCAGCGAGAACTCGATGCCGTGCTTCATGAGCAGGCGCATGCGCTCCACGGTGGCGCGCAGGTCCTGCACCACGGTGCGCTCGGTGATCTCCAGGCGAAGCTCGCTGCCGTGCGCCCCCGTCTGGGCAAGCATGTTCAGCACGCGCTGCGGAAAGTCCGGGCGCGTGAATTCGGGCGCGCTCAGGTTCACGGCCACGCGGAATCCCTCGGGCAGGCGGCCGCGCCACTTCACCATCTGCTCGCAGGCCGTGCGCAGGCTCCAGCCACCGAGCGTGTGGATGAAGCCCGACTCCTCGGCCACCTGGATGAAGTCGCCGGGCGGCACCGACGAACCGTCGCGCTCGTTCCATCGCATCAGGGCCTCGGCGCTCATCAGGCGTCCGTCGGCATCCACCTGCGCCTGATAGCACACATGCAGCAGTTCGTCGGCGAATCCCTTGCGCAGCCGACCCTCCAGCGCCGAGCGCACATCCACGCGCGCCTGCATGTCCGGGTGGAACAGTCGCATGGTGTTGCGGCCATCCTGCTTGGCCTGATACAGCGCCACGTCCGCCGCACGCAGCATGCTGTCCACGGTGGTGGCGCCGTCACCACTGAGCACCACGCCGATGCTCACGCTGTGATGCACCACGCCAACATCGAGCTGATACGGCTCGTTCATGGCGTGCAGCACCTCGCCCGACACGCGTTGCGCGGCCGCCTGCGCGATGTCCGACTCGGTGCCCAGCTGCTCCAGCAGCACCACGAACTCGTCGCCACCGCTTCAGCAGCTGGTCCCCCGCCGCATGACCGTGGGTGTCGTTGAGCCACTTGAAGCGATCGATGTCCAGCATCAGCACCGCCGTGAACTGACCCGTGCGGGTGCGTGCAAGCAGCGACTGCTGCAGACGATCCGCCAGCAATCGGCGGTTCGGCAACTCTGTCAGCGCGTCATAGAAGGCCAGCTGATGGATGTGCTGCTCGTATCGCTTGCGATCGGTGAGATCGAGGATGGTTCCCGCAAAGCGCATGGGCCGACCGCTGGCATCGCGCAGGATGGTGCCGCGCACCAGCACCGGCAGGTAGGTGTCATCGTCGCGGCGCAGCCGGATCTCGATCTCCATGTCGGCTTCGGCGCCGACGAAGGATCGCTGCAGCTGCTCGTTGAGGGCTTCCTGATCCTCGGGGTGCACGCGATCCCGCCAGAACCCATCGCGCGTGACCGCATTCTTCTCGCTGCTGCCCACCATCTGCAGCCACCGCGCCGACAGGTAGCAGCGGCCTTGCTGGATGTCCCAGTCCCACCAGCCGTCGTTGGTGCCGCGCAGCACCAGTTCCAGCTGCTCACGCGACTCGCGCAGTCCGATCATCTGCCGCTCGATCACGCGACGATCCACGCTGTTGTCGATGTGTGCGGCGCACTTCTCGGCGAGCACCGCCAGCATCTCCACAGTCTCCTCACTGATGGACACGAACATGCTGTCCACCTGCGCAGTGTTGGACGCCACCACCACCGCCGTGGGGCGCCCGTCACGCCCCACGCAGCAGCACGCGATCGGGTTCTTCAGGTCGATGCCCGGCAGCAGCGCCACTGCGGCGGCATCCAGGCGCACCGCCTTGCCATCGGATGGAAGGCGCGCCGCAAGCGCGGATCCGGCGTTGGCCCATGCCTCGGGAGTGACCGCCACCCCGCACATGGCGAACAGCCTGCGCGCAAACTCGTCGATGGGCGGCAGGATCCACACGGCCCCCACGGCCACATCCAGCACATCCACGATGGCCTCGGCGAAGATCTCGGCGACGGGTCGTCGATCCAGACGGTCAAGCAGGTGATTGGACAGCCGGTTGAGTCGGATCAGCTGCGTCACCTGACGGTCCAGGCGCGCACGCACCGTGATCAACTGCTGCTGAAGCAGGTTGTGGGCCACCGCCGCGGCGGCGGGCTGTTTCCAGTCTGGCTGCTCAGGCATGACCCGGAGCCCGGCGATACAGCGCCGCCAGGGCCGTGGTGTAGTTGTGATAGGCGTTGCGCCCGTTCAGGTGCGCGTACTCGCCGAATCCGTACATGCCGAACCACGGCGGCACGACTCCGTCCTTGGCGAAGGGCTGCTGCATGCGGTGCACCAGCTCCTCCTTCATGACGCGGTTGAACAGACGGCGACCGCGCGCCAGACAGTCAGCTTGGAACACCGCCACCGGCAACTGCCCAACTCGACGCGCGATCATGGACTTCATCATGCGGT
>RFRO01000206.1 GCA_009924455.1 Betaproteobacteria bacterium | reverse complement strand
GCGCGCGAGGCGCGGCTGCTGGGCGGCACGATCCGCCGCCACACCCGCGTGACGGCCTTGGCGCAAAAGCCCAATGGCGAATGGCTGGTGACCACGGACAAGGGCGAGATCACTGCTGAAATCATTGTGAACGCCGCGGGCTTTCGCGCCGGCGAGGTGATGGCCATGGTGGGTCGGCATTTGCCGACCGTTGTGATGTCGCACCAGTACCTGGTGACCGAAGACGTGCCCGAGCTGATGGCGCGTGGTGACGCGCGCCTGCCGCTGCTGCGTGACCCGGATACCTCGTATTACCTGCGCCAGGAGCGCGAAGGTTTCATTCTCGGCCCCTACGAGTGGAAAGCCACGCCCATGTGGCTGGACGGTATGCCGGACGACTTTGCCAACCAGCTTTGGAACGACGATTTCGAGCGCCTGGAAAAATACATCGAAGACGCAATGGCACGCGTGCCGGCGCTGTCGCGTGCGGGCATCAAGCGGGGCGTCAACGGGCCTATTCCGTATTCGCCCGACGGCAACCCCTACATCGGCCCTGAGCCGGGCTTGCGCAATTTCTTCCACTGCAACACGTTCAGCTTCGGTATCACCCAGGGCGGCGGTGCAGGTAAAGCGCTGGCCGAGTGGGTGGTGCATGGCAAAACCGAGTGGGATTTGTGGTCGCTGGACCGGCGTCGCTATGGCGACTACGCCACCACCGAATACACCGTGGCCAAGGCCATTGAGGTCTACCAAAACGAATACGCATCCTCCTTTCCCTATGAGGAACGCCCGGCCGGTCGGCCGCTACGGACTTCGCCGCTCTACGAGACTCTCAAGGCCAAGGGCGCGCGCTTTGGCGCACGCGGCGGCTGGGAGCGGGCGGTGTACCTGGACCTGAAGGGCGACGTTCCTGCCGATACCCACTCGTTCCGGCGCGAAAACGTCTGGCATGGCGCGGTGGCTGAGGAGGTGAGGGCGGTGCGGGAGCGTGTCGGTATTCTGGATCTGCCCGGTTTTACCAAGTACGAACTGAAAGGCCCGGGCGCGTCCAAGCACCTGGACTATTTGTCCTGCTCCAAGCTGCCCAGCCAAGGCCGCGTGTCGCTGGCCTACGCGTTGACGGACGACGGCAAGTTGTGGAGCGAGTTCACCATCACGCGCCTGGGTGAAGACCATTTCTACATCATCAGCGCAGCCATCGCTGCCACGCACGATATGGATTTGCTGCGCAAGGGGTTGACGGCAGACAGTGCCATTACCGTGAAAGACGTGACGGCAGACTTCGGTACCCTGATCATTGCCGGTCCGCGGGCACGTGATGTGCTCGCGCAGGTGACGAAAGCCGACCTGTCGAATGCCGGATTTCCGTGGCTGACCGCCCAGTACATCGAGACCGTGAGCGGTCGCTGTCTGGCGATGCGGGTCAATTACGTGGGTGAATTGGGCTGGGAGCTGCACGCGCCCGTAGAGCAGCTGCCTTCGCTGTACGCGGCTATTTGGGCTGCCGGTGCGGCCTACGACATCCGTGACTTTGGTCTGTACGCCATGGACAGTTTGCGGGTGGACAAGTGCTACCGCGGCTGGAAGAGTGATCTGGAGAGCGGCTACACGCCGCTGGAGGCTTCGCTGGACCGCTTTGTGGACGTCACCAAGCCAGATTTCGTAGGCAAAGCCGCTTTGGCCGCTGAACATGCGCGCGGCGCGGCCCAGCGTTTTGTGCCGCTGATTTTTGACGAGGACGGCGATGCGGAAGCTCCGTACTGCGCCCAGGTGTTTGACGGCGACAGCAATGTTGGGCTGACCACCTCGGGTGTCTGGAGCCACACCCTGAGCAAAAGCGTGGCTTTGGCGTATGTGAAGGCCCACAAAGCCGTACCCGGCACCAAATTGCAGGTCAACGTGCTCGGGCAGATGCGCAGTGCCACAGTGCACGCAGAGCCCCTGTACGACCCCGAAAACCAGCGCCTGCGGGCCTGACACTCCGATTTTCCCGGCACCCCCAAAGAGGCAACACCATGAGCGCAATCCTTGAAAAATCCAACCCCCGCGGCGGTGCCCGTGATGCCCGCCGCGCCGCCCGTTCCGCGCCGCTGCCCGACAGCCTGCGCCCCGTGCGCCCCGGCATGAACGGGGGCGCATACAAGGCGCTTACTGATGCCGACGTGGTCAAAATCCACAACGCGGCGCTGGACGCGCTGGAAAACATCGGTCTGGCCGACGCGCCGGAGAGCGGCATCGAGCTCATGACCAAGGCGGGCGCCAAGCTGACCGATACCGGCCGGTTGCTGTTCCCGCGTGCCTTGATCGAAGACACTGTAGCCAACGCGGCGCGGCATTTCGTTTTGCACGGGCAAGATCCCAAGCACGATATGGAGCCCTGGGGCAGCAAGGTGTACTTCGGCACCGCAGGCGCTGCGGTCAGCATGGTGGATCCTTACACCGGTGATTACCGGGACTCGACCACCCAGGATTTGTACAACATCGCCCGCGTGGTCGATACGCTGGAGCACATCCACTTTTTCCAGCGCTCGGTGGTCTGCCGCGACCTCGATTTGCCGCGCGAGATGGACTTCAACACCACCTACGCCAGTGTCAGCGGAACCACCAAGCACGTGGGTTCCAGCTGGGTCTCGCCCGAGCATCTGGA
>RFRO01000205.1 GCA_009924455.1 Betaproteobacteria bacterium | reverse complement strand
TCTATGGTGATAATGTGCCAAGCGGAGACTATGTGCTGAATTTATACAAGAATACTTTGGGTCGTAATCCGCTTGACACAAACCCGGTGACCGGCCTGCCATACGACGCGCCGGGCTACGAATATTGGAAGTCGGTGTTAGATGCGGGATTTACCACACGCCAAAACATGTTTGTTTTCTTTTCCGAATCAACGGAAAACCGCAATGCTGTGGCCGAGTTGATCGGGCAAGGCATCGGCCCAATGCAGGCGTGCCGCGTGGCGCGCCAGCTTGTCGCGCTGGCGTGCGGCCAGGGTTTGCGACAGTTCCACCACGGTGTAGCGGCGCACGGCAACGCCCATTTCGTCCAGCGCGTCCAACAACTGCCCGGCCAGCGCGCCGCTGCCCGCGCCAAATTCCCAGATCTCGTCGCAACCCGTGGCCTTTAAGGCCTGCGCCACCTGGCGCGCCAACGCGTAGCCAAACAGCGGCGTGAGTTCGGGTGCGGTGACGAAATCGCTGCCGGCGGCCTGCGCTTCGCTTGCCGGCGCGGAGTCGCCGAATTTGGGCAGGGTGTTGGCGTAATAGCCCAGGCCCGGCGTGTACAGCGCGCGCTGCATGAAGCCGTCAAAGCCCATCCAACCGCCGTGGGCGGCGAGGTGGTTTCTAATAGCCACCTCCAGCGGGTTGCTTGGCTCCATAAGACGGGCGGGCGAGTTGCGGTGGCGGCGATTATGCGGCGCACCCCGGCCCCTGGCGGCACCCCGAGCCCACAAGGAACGCAGCGACACACCATGGCAGACCATGTTTTGATTACCGGCGGCGCACACCGCCTGGGCCAATTGCTGGTGCGCGGCTTTGCGCAAGCAGGCTGGCACGTCTGGTGCCATTACGCTCGCTCGGGCGACGCGGCCTACGCCCTGCAACAGGAACTGCGCGGCGCGGGCTTGGCCGTAGACACGGTCGCCGCCGATCTGGCGCAGGAACCGGAAGTGCTGGCCATGATGGCGCACATCGCGCAGCGCAGCGGCGGCCTGCGTGCGGTGGTCAACAACGCCTCACTCTTTGAGCCCGACACCGGTCCCGACTTCGACCCTGCGCTGATGCGCAGCCAGCTCGAGGTGAATCTGATCGCCCCGCTGCTGCTCGGGCGCGAACTGGCGCGCCAACAAGCCGCACGCAAGGCGTCTGATCCGAACGCGGACGCCTGCGTGGTGCATGTGCTGGACCAGAAGGTTTTCAACCTCAACCCGGACTACTTCTCGTACACCACCAGCAAACTCGCGCTGGAGCGCAGCGTGGCCCTGCAAGCGCAAGCCCTTGCACCCACCGTGCGGGTCTGCGGCGTGGCACCGGGCCTGATTTTCCCCAGCGGGCCGCAAACCGATGACAACTTTGCCCGCGCCAGCCGCGTCAACCTGCTGCGCCGCGCTATTGACCCGCAGGACGTCGCAGCCACCTGCCGGTTTCTGGCCGAGAACCGCGCCCTGAATGGCGTCACCCTGGCTGTGGACAATGGCCAGCATTTAGTCCCTTTGGAGCGCGACGTCATGTTTGCAATCAACACCCTGAACACGCAGACCACCCATGGATGAAGCGCAGCTGCTGCGGACCTGCCGCAAATTGTTTTTGCGCGGCCACGTGCTGGAGGTGCACATCGGCATCCACGACTTTGAACAAGGCGCGCCGCAGCGCATGCGCTTTGATGTGGACTTGTACGTTCCCTTCGCGCAGTCGGACCCATCGCGGGACCGCATTGAGGACATCGTCGATTACGACTTCATCCGCGCCATCGTCCGCCAGCGCACCGCTGCCGGCCACATCAACTTGCAGGAAACGCTGTGCGACCAAATCGCCGCCGATCTGCTGAACAACCCGCATGTCGAGGCGGTGCGTGTGGCGACCGCCAAACTCGACGTGTACCCCGACTGCGAGGCCGTGGGCGTCGAAGTCTTCCGTTTGCGCGGCGCGCAAACCCCTTGATCTTTCGCAGCGACACATCCAAGCGCTGATTTTTCAGGAACCCACCGTGACCCTTCCCGCCGCGCCGACCATCGGCAAACAAACCCTGACCCTCACCGGCTTGCGCTTTGAAGCCAGCCTGGGCATTCTGGAATCCGAGCTGCTCGCCCCCCAACCGATCCAGGTCGACGCCGAGCTGCACCTCGGTGCCCAGGCGCTGCGACCCCAGGACGACATCAACCACGTGCTGGACTACCGCAAAGTGCGGCAAATCATCATCAACGAATGCACCGCCGAGCACGTGAATTTGTTGGAGAGCCTGATCGGAAAACTCGCGCACCGCCTGCTTCAACTGCCCGGCGTGATCGGCGTGCGCGTCAAGATCGCCAAGCTGGAGATTTTTGAAGACTGCGAAGTCGCGATCAAGGTCGAGACCGGCTTGTGGTGAAAAAATGGTGAATGCGACAATCGCCCCATGAATTCCCCCTGGATTGCCCCCGAAATTGCCGAAGCCGACGCGGCAGCTAGCGCGCCTGACGCGGCTGCCCGCGCGCTGAAAATCGAACGCGAAACCCACAAACTGGAAAAACGCCTGTGCCGCCAGGTGGGCCAGGCCATCATGGATTTCGGCATGATCGAAGAGGGCGACCGCGTGATGGTCTGCGTCTCGGGTGGCAAAGACAGCTACGGCATGCTCGACATCCTGCTCAAAATGCAGCAGCGCGCGCCGGTCAACTTCGCGCTGATCGCCGTC
>RFRO01000204.1 GCA_009924455.1 Betaproteobacteria bacterium | reverse complement strand
GCAGATGGCGTCGCTCTGCTCCAAGGCCTGCGGATTGCCCACGCCGTAGAGATGCAGCAGCAAGCGCCCCACCGGATTGGCCGAGCGGCTGCAGTAGTCCCGCAATTGCGCCTCGTCGCGGTAGCCGGCCTGCCGGGCCGTCATGTCGACGTCCTGTACGAAAGCGTCCAACAGGGCGTGCAGCAAGCTCAGCGGCACATCGTGGTTTACCAAGACCGTGTGCAAGGGGCCGAAAACCCAGGCCCATTCGCTCTGCGCGGGCGGCGGGCTGTGGGCAGCCAGGGCTAGTTGTTCCCGGTAGCGGCTCAGCGCGTCCAAGCGCTCCTGTGCAGGGGCGTCGCCCTCATCCGCCAGATCGTCTGCCGTGCGGGCAAAGTGGTACAGCGCCACCACAGCCCCCCGCAGCCGGGGCGGGCATAGGAGCGAGGCGACGGGGAAGTTTTCGTAGTGGCCAGGTGCCGCATCCATACGGAATGGGGACATATAGAATGTTTAGTTGCAAGCTATTGTTAAAATTTTCGCCAAATCCGGGGTCAATAGCGCATTTGCATCTGTGCCCCGCTGACACGTTTCCAACTTGTTCAAGGAATTATCAATGAGATCCCGTCTGCTCCGGCTTCTGTGTGCGTCTGCCGCCTTCCTGCTGCTCGTCGCGCTTTCCGGCTGCTCTGAACATGTAGCCGCGCCGGAGCCGATTCGCGCGGTGCGAGTATGGACCGTGGCGGACGGGACCATCACCGAGTCACAGGAATACGCGGCCGAATTGTTGCCCCAGGCCGAGTCGCGCCTGGGCTTCCGTGTGGGTGGCAAGGTGGTTCGGCGCACCGTTCAGGTTGGGCAGCACGTGAAGGCCGGGCAGTTGCTGGCCCAATTGGACGCCATGGATTACCGGCTTGCTGCGGATGCGTCCAAGGCGCAGGTTGCCTCCGCCCAGGCCAATCTGGATCTCGCGTCGGCTGAGTTCAAGCGTTACACCGGCTTGCGGGAACAAAACTTCATCAGCGCGGCTGAACTTGAGCGGCGTGAAGCCAACTACAAGGCGGCGCTGTTTCAACTGCAGCAAACCCAGGCTCAGGCGGCCTCACAGGGTAACCAGACCGGTTACACCAGTCTGATTGCGGATGTTTCCGGAGTGGTAACGGCCGTCGATATGGAGCTGGGGCAGGTGGTGGGCGCTGCAACGCCCGTGGTGCGGGTCGCGCAGGACGGCCCGCGTGATGCGGTATTTGCCGTACCCGAAGACAAGGTGGGGGCGATTCAGATTGGAATGTCCGCAGACGTGCGCGTCTGGGCCAGTGGCGCCGTGCTGGCCGGTGTGGTGCGGGAAATTGCACCCAGCGCCGACCCGGTTACCCGAACGTTCACGGTGAAAGTGGCGCTCAAGGGCGCGGATGTTCCCGCGCTGGGGACCACGGTATCGGTTTTGCCGCGCCGCATGGGGTCCGCATCCAAAGAAGGGATCAAGTTGCCGACCAGCGCCCTGTATGGTTCAGGTGAGAAATCCGCAGTTTGGGTTTTGGATGGCGCCACCATGACGGTCAAGAAGACGGCTGTCACGCTGGGCGAGGTCCAGGGCAATGAGGTGTTGATCACGTCCGGGGTCAAGGTAGGGGATCAGGTCATCACGGCCGGTGTCCATGTGTTGACCGACGGACAGAAGGTCGCGGTCTACCAGCCGAAGGACCCTGCCGCCGCCAGCGTGACAAAGAAGTGAGCGGTTTATGAACAGCCCATCCAACCCATCCGGATTCAACCTGTCACGGTGGGCTCTTGAGCACGCCGCCTTGACGCGCTACTTGTTGGTGGTGCTGCTGGTGATCGGTTTGGTCAGTTACTTCAAATTGGGTCAGGACGAAGACCCGCCGTTTACCTTCCGCACCATGGTGGTCAAGGCCAATTGGCCGGGGGCATCCCCCCAGCAAATGGCGGATCAGGTTGCCGACAAGATCGAACGCACGCTGCAAGAGGTCACCGGCGTGGACAAGATCCGGAGCTTTTCCAAGGCGGGTGAATTGACCATTCTGTTCAACGTCAGCGAGGCAACAACCGGTCGTGATGTCGACTACACCTGGTACACCATACGCAAGAAAGTCAGTGAATTGCAGGGTTCGCTTCCTGCAGGTGTCGTGGGGCCGTTTTTCAACGATGAATTTGGCGATGTGTTTGGCACTATTTACGCATTGGAGTCGGATGGTTTCAGTGCGGCGGAGGTGAAGACGTTTGCCGACGATGCCCGCCAGCGTCTTCTGCGCGTGACCGATGTACGCAAGGTCGAGCTGTTCGGGGTGCAGGACGAGAAAATCTTCATCGAAATCTCCCACAAGCGCCTGGCCCAGTTGGGGCTGGACATGAACCATGTTCTCGGGCAACTGAATGACCAAAACGCGATGGAGAGCGCCGGTGCCGTGCAAGCGCCGGATGATGTGGTGCGCGTGCGGGTGGCGGGCTCCTTCTCCGCGTTGCAGCAGATCAGGGATATGCCCATACGGGCGAGCTCCGGCAAGCAGTTGCGTTTGGGTGATATCGCCGACATCCAACGCGGCTATGCCGATCCGGCCTCAACCCGGGTGCGCTTTCAGGGCAAGCGGGTGATTGCGTTGGGTATTTCAATGGCCAAAGGCGGAGACATCGTCGCCCTGGGGAAAAACCTGCGTGCAGCCAGCGCCTTGATCAATGCCGAGCTGCCCGCGGGCTTGCGTTTGGTCCAAGTTCAAGACCAGCCCGAGGCAGT
>RFRO01000203.1 GCA_009924455.1 Betaproteobacteria bacterium | reverse complement strand
GAGAGGCTTCTCGCAGATCACATGGATGCCAACCTCAAGAAAGGCCTTGGCCACGGGGTAGTGCAGGTCGTTACGGGCGACGATTGACACGAAGTCGATGCGTTCATCCAAAGGCAGCTTGGCCTCGGCCTTAGCCATCTCTAGATAGGAGGCGTAAACTCGGTCTGGCTTGAGAAAAAGATCCTGCCCGGAGAGTTTGGATTTTTCGGGATCCGAAGAGAACGCGCCCGCGACAAGCTCGATTTTGCCGTCAAGAGCGGCGGCCATGCGGTGTACGCCGCCGATGAAGGCGCCGAGCAAGGTCATCACCACGCCGTACACCTTGGTCACGGCGGCCACCTCTTCTTTGGTGTAGCCCATGTCGACATAAAACGGGTTGGCCATGATGCCCATCACCACGTCGCTGATGCGGTAGACCGCTATCAGCGCCAACACCAACACCGCATGCCAGCGGTGGCGAATCCAAAAGTCGGTGAATGGGGCGACCACGGCGGACTGCAGCCACTCGGCCAGATTGCGCGCGGGTGCCAAGGCCACGGGTGCGGGTTCGCGCGAAAACGCCACGGTGACCAAGCCCACCCCCATGGACGCGGCCATCACCAAGTAGGCGGCTTGCCAAGCGAGTTGTTGGTAGCCGCTTTGGCCGATGGCCTCTTGGTGGGCAGCGATCCACAGCACGCCTGCCCCGGCCCAAATCATGGCCAAGCGGTATCCGGTTTGGTAGCTCGCGGCCAGCGCCGCTTGCAGTCGTGCATCGGCCGACTCGATGCGAAACGCGTCCAGCGCAATGTCTTGGGTGGCCGAAGCAAACGCCACCAACAAGGCGCACACCACCAGCGGGGTGAGACCCGTGCGCGGGTCTTGCCAGGCCATGCCCGCCAACCCGGCCATGATGGCCAACTGCGACACCAGCAGCCAACTGCGCCGCCGCCCCAGCCAGGGGGTGAGCACCGGCAGGGGCAGGCGGTCCACCAGCGGGGCCCACACCCATTTGAAGCCATAGGCCAGGCCGACCCAACTCAGGTGGCCAATGGTGCTGCGGTCAATGCCCGCCTCGCGCAGGCGAAAACTCAGCGTGCCCAGCACCAACAGCAAAGGCAAGCCCGCGGCAAAGCCCAGCGCCAGCATGCGCAAGCTGGCCGGTTGGCCATACACCTTCAGCGTGTCCCACCATTTCAGCGGGGCCGCTGGGGTTGTTGGACTTGATGTATCGTTCATGGCCCCTATTGTGAAGGGCTTGCACAGCACGACACCCCTTTGGCTGGAGGCCTCATGAATCCCAACCCAACGACCGTTGATGCCCACAAGCGCAGTTTTCTGCGCGGCTGCGCTTTGTGCGCGGCCGGGGCAGGCTTGTTCTCACCGCTGGTGGCGAGCGCCCGCGAAGGCGTGGAGGTGGGCAAAGAGTCGGCTTTTGCCAAGCTGGTGCCGGCTGAAGAGGTCGAGGCTTCGGCGCGTCAGCAGTACCAGCAAATGCTCAAACAAGCCGCTGAGAAAAAAGCCCTGGGCCCCGACAACCACCCCGAGGTGTTGCGCTTGCGCGGCATTGCCCAGCGCATCATCCCGCACAGCTACGAGTGGAACCCGCGCGCGCGCGAGTGGAAGTGGGAAGTCAACCTGATTGGCTCCAACCAGGTCAATGCGTTTTGCATGCCCGGGGGCAAGATCGCCTTTTATTACGGCATCCTGAAAAAGCTCAACTTGAGCGATGACGAGGTGGCCATGGTCATGGGCCACGAGGTGGCGCATGCGCTGCGCGAGCATGCGCGCGAGCGCATCGGCAAAAGCACGGCCACCCAAGGCCTGTCGCGCATTGGCGGCGCGCTGGTGGCAGGCATTTTTGGCATAGACCCGCGCATCACCGACATGGTGGCCCAGCAGGGCGCCAACTTGCTCACCCTGAAGTTCAGCCGCGAAGACGAAACCGAGGCCGACCTGGTGGGCATGGAGCTGGGTGCCCGCGCCGGTTTTGACCCGCGCTCGGGCGTGACCCTGTGGGAAAAAATGAGCGCCAACAACCAAAACGCCCCGCCCGAGTGGATGAGCACCCACCCTTCCGGCAACAGCCGCATCCAAGAAATGCAGGCCAACATGGACAAGGTGCTGCCTTTGTATCAGCGGGCCAAGACGCCTTGACTGGGCTCATGGGTTTTGAACACAGTGGCCAATTCCAGCACAGACGCCACATTGACCGCATAGGTCGTTTCGGTTTGCAGAGGCCAACCTTGCGCCACGGGTGCCACGATGTAGGCCGCGTCCACGTCCACGTCGGTGCAAGCCTGCCAAAAACCTCGGGTGACTTTGGGTGCTGCGGAAAATTTGATTTCAAAGCCCACTTTGCGGCTGCCCCAAGCCACCACCACATCCAACTCTGCCCCCGCAGCGGTTCGGTAAAAACCGATGTCTGCGCCAGGCGGAGCCAATGCGCACAGGTGCTCAACCACCAAACCTTCCCACGATGCGCCTGCGCTGGGGTGTCCAGCCAAAGCGTTCAAGTCGGTGATGTGCAACAAGGCATGCAGCAAGCCGCTGTCACGCACGTATACCTTGGGCGACTTCACCAAGCGCTTACCCAAATTAACAAAATGTGGCTCCAAGCGGCGCAACATCATGGTGTCGACCAATGCGTCCAAATAGCGGCCCACCGTGGTGTGCGAAATGCCGCCCAAAGCGCCTGCAATTTGCGATGCGTTGAACAATTGACCGTGCAGATGCGCCGTCATGCGCCAAAAGCGTTGCAGGGTTTGGGCGGGCACATTCAGACCAAACTCGCGCAAGTCGCGGTTGAGAAAGGTGGCCATGAAATCTTGCCGCCAAGC
>RFRO01000202.1 GCA_009924455.1 Betaproteobacteria bacterium | reverse complement strand
AGCACCGCCAAGATGGTGGAGCACATGAGCGACGAGGAGATTTTTGAGCTGCGCCGTGGCGGCCATGACTCGAAGAAGGTCTACGCCGCTTACCACCAGGCTGTGAACCACAAAGGTGAGCCCACGGTGTTGCTGATCAAAACCATCAAGGGTTTTGGTATGGGCAAAAGCGGCGAGGGCAAGAACAACGTCCACCAGACCAAAAAGCTCACCGACGAGGACATCCGCGCCTTTCGCGACCGCTTCAACATCCCGATTCCCGACAGCGAACTCTCCAAACTGCCCTTTTACAAACCAGCTGATGACACGCCCGAAATGCGTTACTTGCATGAGCGGCGCAAGGCGCTGGGCGGCTACCTGCCGCACCGGCGCATGAAGGCCGACGAGCAGTTCACCGTGCCTTCGCTGGAAACCTTCAAAGCGGTGATCGAGCCGACCGCTGAAGGCCGCGAAATCTCCACCACCCAGGCCTATGTGCGCTTCCTCACAACGCTGCTGCGCGACAAAGCGATTGGTCCGCGTGTCGTGCCGATTCTGGTGGACGAGGCGCGCACCTTTGGTATGGAAGGCTTGTTCCGCCAGATAGGTATTTACAACCCGGATGGCCAGCAATACACCCCGGTCGACAAAGACCAGGTCATGTATTACAAGGAAGAGGCGCACCACGCTCAACGGCGAAGGCCTGCAGCATGAAGACGGCCACAGCCATATCCTGGCTGGGACCATCCCCAACTGCGTGAGCTACGACCCCACCTTCGCGCACGAGGTCGGCGTCATCCTGCACCATGGCTTGAAGCGCATGGTGGAAAAGCAGGACAACGTCTATTACTACCTGACGCTGCTCAATGAGAACTACGCCATGCCCGGCCTCACCCCCGGAACCGAAGAACAAATCATCAAAGGCATGTACCTGTGCAAACCGGGTGCAGCCGAGACCAAGGCCAACAAGAGCACAGCCCGGGTGCAGCTTTTGGGCTCGGGCACCATCCTGCGCGAATCGATTGCCGCGCAGGCTTTGCTGGCGCAAGACTGGGGCGTGCAGGCGGACGTCTGGAGCTGCCCCAGCTTCAACGAACTCACGCGCGATGGCCAGGATTGCGAGCGCTTCAATATGCTGCATCCCCTGGAGACACCGCGTCTGTCCTTTGTGGCGCAGCAACTCAGCGCCCACAGCGGCCCGGTGGTGGCATCCACCGACTACATCAAGGCCTACGCCGAGCAGATCCGCCCCTTCATTCCCAAAGGCCGCAGCTACAAAGTGTTGGGTACCGATGGCTATGGCCGCAGCGACTTCCGCAGCAAGTTGCGCGAGCACTTTGAAGTCAACCGCCACTACATCGTGGTGGCTGCGCTCAAAGCCTTGCAGGAAGACGGCGTGGTCACCGGCGAGACGGTCGCCAAAGCCATTACCCAATACGGCATCAAGACCGACAAGATCAACCCCCTGTACGCCTAAACCCACGGGAGACACCACATGGCCAGCATAGACATCCAGGTTCCCGACATTGGTGACTTTGACGAAGTCACCGTGATTGAACTGATGGTCGCGGTGGGTGACACCATCCGCGCCGAACAAAGCCTGATCACCGTTGAGTCTGACAAGGCGTCGATGGAAATTCCGTCCTCCGCGGCCGGTGTGGTCACCGCGATCAAGGTCGCCGTGGGCGATAAGGTGAAACAAGGTTCTTTGGTGCTGACGGTGGAAGCTGCAGCAGGCGCTGCGGCAACCGCTGCCGCGCCCACCCCGGCTCCAGCGGCGCCGGTGGCGGCTGCACCCGCACCGGTGGCCGCACCCGTCCCTGCCCCTGTTGCAGCACCAGCTGCTGCGGCAGCAGCCGTGGCGCTTGCAGCCCCGGCACACACACCGGGTGCGTCCACGCTGGGCATGCCGCATGCCTCGCCTTCGGTGCGCAAATTCGCGCGTGAGCTGGGCGTGCCGCTGGCCGAAGTCAAGGGCGCAGGCCCCAAGGGTCGCATCACCTTGGAAGACGTGCAAGGCTTTACCCGCGCCGTGATGGCCGGTTCCACCCAAACCCAGGCGCAGGCTGCCAAAGCCCCGGCGGGTGGCGGTGATGGCGCAGGCCTGGGCTTGATCCCCTGGCCCAAAATCGATTTCGCCAAGTTCGGCCCCATCGAGCGCAAAGAGATGGGACGGATCAAGAAAATCAGCGGCGCGAATCTCTTGCGCAACGCCATCATGATTCCGGCCGTCACCAACCATGACGATGCGGACATCACCGACCTGGAAGCCTTCCGCGTCGCCACCAACAAAGAGAACGAGAAGAGCGGCGTCAAGGTCACCATGCTGGCCTTTTTGATCAAAGCCTGCGTGGCCGCGCTCAAGAAATTCCCTGACTTCAACAGCAGCCTGGATGGCGACGCACTCGTCTATAAAAACTACTGGCATATCGGCTTTGCGGCCGACACGCCCAACGGCCTGATGGTTCCGG
Source organism: Betaproteobacteria bacterium (assembly GCA_009924455.1). GTDB lineage: Bacteria > Pseudomonadota > Gammaproteobacteria > Burkholderiales > Burkholderiaceae_C > Allorhodoferax. Next base: position 369 of record RFRO01000202.1, on the reverse strand, counting down.
TCCTGAAAGACGCCGACAAAAAAGGCGTGCTGCAAATCAGCCAGGAGATGGGTGAGCTGGCCAAGAAAGCGCGCGAGGGCAAGTTAAGCCCGGCTGAAATGACCGGTGCCACCTTCACCATCTCCAGCCTGGGCGGCATTGGCGGGCGCTATTTCACGCCCATCATCAACGCGCCCGAAGTCGCGATTCTGGGTGTGTGCAAAAGCCAGATGGAGCCGGTCTGGAACGGCAAAGAGTTTGTGCCGCGCCTCATGCTGCCGCTGTCGCTGACCTGGGATCACCGTGTGATTGACGGCGCATCGGCTGCACGCTTCAACGTGTACCTGGGCCAAATCCTCAGCGACTTCCGTCGCGTCCTTTTGTAAGCCG
>RFRO01000201.1 GCA_009924455.1 Betaproteobacteria bacterium | reverse complement strand
TTGGCGGTCTTGCGGCCCACGCCGGGCAGGGCCTCCAGGTCCTCGCGGCTGCGCGGCACCTGGCCGCCGTGCTGCGCCACCAGTATTTCGCAGGTCTGCATCAGGTGGCGGGCCTTGCTGCGGAACAGGCCAATGGTCTGTATGTGCCGCTCCAGGGCGGCAAGCCCCAGATGGATGATTTTTTGCGGGGTGTTGGCCACCACAAACAAGCGCGCGGTGGCCTTGTTCACGCCTACGTCAGTGGCCTGCGCGGACAGCAGCACAGCGGCCAGCAACTCAAACACGCTGGCATAGTGCAGCTCCGTTTGCGGGTGCGGGTTGGCGTTGCGCAGGCGGCTGAAAAAAGTGTGGATCTGGGCGGGTTTCATCGGGCGCAGGCCTCTCAGGCGGGTTCACAATAGGCGTTTTGCCTTTGGAAGATACCGCACATGTCCAGCCCCAGCGCTCTGCCACCCGCCGCCAAACCAGGCCTGCCATTCGCCGACCGCCTGCAAAACGTAGAAACCTCCGCCATCCGCGAGCTGTTCAAGCTCTTGGGCAAGCCCGGCATCATCAGCTTTGCCGGGGGCTTTCCCGATCCGGCGCTGTTTGATGTGGAAGGCATCAAGATGGCGACAGACGCCGTGCTCTCCAACAACCCCGGCGCAGTGCTGCAATACGGCGCCACCGAAGGCTGGGGACCGCTGCGCGAGCAAATCAGCCACTTCATGGCAGGCAAGGGTGCAACGGTCGCGCCAGACGGCCTGATCGTCACCACTGGCAGCCAACAGGCGCTGGATTTGATTGGCAAAACCATGATCTCGCCCGGCGACAAGGTGATTGTCGAAGCGCCCACATTTTTGGCCACGATCCAGTGCTTTCGTCTCTACGGCGCGCACCTGATCGGCGCGCCGATTGATGCCAACGGCGTGGACGTGGACCGTCTGGAGCAGCTGATTGCCGAGCACCAACCCAAACTGGTTTACCTGATTCCCACCTTCGGTAACCCCAGCGGCGCGATGCAGAGCCTGGAGCGCCGCTTGCGCGTGCTCGAACTGGCTGCGCGCACGCGTACCCTGATCGTGGAAGACGACCCCTACGGCGAGCTCTACTTTGACCAGGCGCCGCCGCCCAGCCTGCTGGCGCTGAGTGAGCGGGTGAGCGGCAGCCGCGATTACCTGGTGCACTGCGGCAGCCTGAGCAAGATCCTGAGCCCGGGCCTGCGCGTGGGCTGGATGATCGCGCCGCCCGCACTGTTGGCGCGTGCCACCATGTGCAAGCAGTTCAGCGACGCCCACACCAGCAATCTGACGCAGGCCATTGGCGCGCAATACCTCTCCCTGGGCCGCCTGGACGCCGCGTTAGGCGCGGTGCGCAGCACCTATGCCGCGCGCGCCCGCGTCATGGCCGCCAGCCTGCAGCGCACGCTCGGTTCTGCGATTGCGTTTGACGCCCCGCAGGGCGGCATGTTTTTTTGGGCGCGGCTGACCGGTGCCGATGGTGGCCCTGCCAACGCGGCTGAATTTGCCAAGCGCGCCATCGACCGGCTCGTGGCCTTTGTGCCGGGCACGCCGTTTTATGCCCATGACGCGGACCCGGCGACTTTGCGCCTGAGCTTTGCCACCGCCGATGCGGCCAAGATTGAAGAAGGCGTGGCCCGCCTCGGCGCCGCCTTGTGAGCGGGCTGCCCGGAGCTGCGCCCGAAGAGGAGCTGCTCTCTCCCGTGAACTTGGGCGCGGTCCTGTGCTTTGTGGCCGGCGCCATCAACGCAGGGGGCTTTCTGGCGGTGGGCATGTACACCTCGCACATGAGCGGCGTGGTCTCGGCCATGGCGGACAACGCTGTGCTGGGGCAGGGCGTGCTGGTCTGGATCGGCTTGTGGTCCTTGTTGGCCTTTATCGGCGGTGCCATGACCACGGCGCTGATGGTGCGGTGGGCGCTGCGGCGCGATTTGCGCAGCGCTTACAGCCGCCCGCTTTTGCTGGAGGCGATTCTGCTTCTGGTCTTCGGCGTGTTCGGTGCCGGCATTGAAGCGCACAGCATGGCGGCGGGCCAACCGCACCAAGATGCGCAACCACATCAAGCTGCTGCTGTGCTTTATCCTGGGTGCCCTGAGCGGGGCTTGGGGCTTCAAGGCTGTGGGCTATATCGCCACCGTGCCCCTGTCGCTGGTTTTGGTTGCGCTGGTAGCGCGGCCGGTGCTCTTCGACTTTCACCAGTGGCGCGCGCGGGTGCGTTAAACCAACACCTCCAGCAGCCTGTCCAAACCGCCTTCGTTGATTGCGACCATGGCCTTCGCGCGCACGGCGGGCTTGGCGTGGTACGCCACGGATAACCCGGCCGCACCCATCATCGGCAAATCATTGGCTCCATCGCCCATGGCGATGGCCTGGGCGGGCGCGATGCCCATTGCGGCGCAGGTCTGCAGTAGCATGCGGCGCTTTTCTTCGCCGTCGCAGATATCGCCCCAGGGTTGATCGACCATGCGCCCGGTCAGCGCGCCGTTATCGACCTCAAGCACGTTGGAGCGCGTCCAGTCGATGCGCAGGCGGTCGCGCACCGCATCGGTAAAAAATGTGAAACCGCCGCTGACCAACAAGGTCTTGAGGCCCGCCGCCTGACAGGCGTGCACCAGCGCCGCTGCGCCGGGGTTGAGTTGCAAGCGCTGGTCCAGCACCTGCTGCATCTGCTCCACGGTGACACCGGCCAGCAGCCGCACGCGTTGGTGCAGACTTTCCTTGTAGTCGGCGATCTCGCCGCGCATAGCGGCTTCGGTAATCGCCGCAACCTCGGCCTTGCGCCCGGCCGCGTCAGCAATCTCATCCACGCACTCGATGTTGATGAGCGTGGAGTCCATGTCAAAGGCGATCAGCTTGAAGTCACGCAGACGCAG